>JANXVC010000176.1 GCA_025351925.1 Rhodospirillales bacterium
AGGGAATTCAGCACCGCGATGCTGACCTTCCTGCGCGAGGACGTGCCAAAGAACTGGCACGTTTACTGCGACGAGATTACTGATAATTTCCGTGTCATAACCTCAACGGAGTTCCGGATTATCGCGTGAACGGGGTATAGAAGAGTATTAGAGGCGGTTTTCACAATTCACGGGCCAGGCGTCCTGCAACCAGGAATATGCAGGCTGTCTGGAGCAGGGCCTGAACGATGAAGCCGAGCCGGTCGTAGCGCAGGGCCAGGCGCTTGTTCTCCAGCAGCCAGGCATTGCTGCGCTCCACCGGCCAACGCTGTTGGCCCAAGCTTGACCCGCTCGGCTGGCAGCGCTTGTGGATGTGCGGCTCGGCACCGAAACTCCGGCACAGGGCACGGTTGCTTTCAGCGTTGTAGCCGCGGTCGGCGAACACGGTGCGGATGCGGGCCATGACGGCAAAGGCGGCCAGGAACAGGCGCTCGAACAGGACGGTGATGCTCCTATGTCTGTCAAGCGGCTCCGGTGGATGAGGTGTTTGCTGGTTTTGGAGCGCCGCAGAGATAGCCGAAAATCTCGCGGGCGACGTAGCGTTTGAGGCAACGAATGATCTCAAGCTTGCTTTTCCCCTCGGCCGCACGCCGTTGCATGTAGTCCAGAGTCGGCCGGTGGCCGCGCATGCGGGTGATGACGACCCGGTAAAGGGCAGCGTTGGCTTGGCGGTTACCGCCGCGGTTCAGCCGATGGCGGTTGATCTTGCCGCTGGACGCAGGGATCGGGCAGACGCCGCACAGCTTGGCGAACGCGGCCTCTGAGCGGATCCGCTCAGGATTGTCGCCGACGAGCAGCAGCATCTCGGCGGCTGTGCCAGCCCCCATTCCGTGGGCCTGCATCAGCTCGGGCGCACGCGCGGCGGTGAGCGCCTCAAGGTGAGCGTCGTGGCCCGTGATCTCCTCGTCGAGCGCCAGCCAGCGCCGTGCGATTGCGCGCAGGGCGGTCTTGGCAGAGGCCGTCGTCGAGGTGAGTGGGCCTGGGCGTAAAGCGGCCAAGTGGCGGATCAGCGCCATCTTGCCGGTGAGGCGATCGAGCTGCTCGCGTAGGACGGGCGGAGAGATGACGATGATGGCCTTCAGTGTCTGCATGGCCTGGGTCCTGCCTTTGACGGCAGTGTCGCGCGCGACCTTGAGGTGGCGGATCATCTCGACCGAGCCTGTGCCGGCCTTCGGCAAGGCAGTCGCTTCCCCGCTCAGCACCGCACGAGCGGCGCTCTCGGCATCGAGCGGGTCGTTTTTGCCTTTCTGATATCGTAGCTGCCGGTTGGGGGCGGTTGACCTCGAGCACGGCATGCCCGCTCTCGCACAAGAAGCGGGACAGGCCGGCGCCATACGATCCCGTGCCCTCGACGCCAAAGGCCTGGACCGATCCCAGCGACTGTGCCCAGGCTTCGAGCGCCTGGTAGCCCGTGCTGCTGACGGGGATGGTCATCGTTCCCAGGCGGACGCCGAGCGTGCTGATCGCCGCGGCGGCGTGAGTGAGCTTGTGGGTGTCGACGCCAATGATGATGGCGATGGTGGGCACGGTCTCGTTCATGGTGAGGGTCTCCAGGCGGTTGAGGGGCCTGACGATCCGACGGGTGGACAGGACTGTGATGGGACGGTTGCCCTCAAGCTCCTATGAAGTCACGTCCCGTTCGACCGGCAGGTGCTGCCTGGAGAGCCGACATTTCACAGTGATGGCACAGAGCCAGTCGTTGCACCGGGTCAGGCCCTCCAGGCAGCGCCAACATACTCACAGTCGTTGACGTTGGCTGCCGTCGCCATGCACGCGACCGGCACGCCGTCCCCGTTCACCGCGACGTGGTATTTCGTGCCCCTCTTGCCGCGGTCGGTCGGGTTGGGCCCGGTGAGGTCGCCGCCACGCTTGGCCCGCACCGAGCAGCTATCCAAGATCAGGGTTGGGTTGCCGCGCAGCATGGCCACGAGCAACGCATGCACCTTGCGCAACAGGCCCGTGCGGGCCCACCGCTCGAACGCGCGGCGCAAGGTCGAGCCGCTCGCCGCGTTCTTGCTTGCCCGCAGGCTGCGCCACGGCGTGCCCTCGCGCAGGAACTGGCGCAGCGTGGCCAGCACCCGCACGGTCTGCGTCAGCGGGTGCCCGGGCACAGGCTCACTGGGTTGCTCACAGCACTCGATCACGGTCGCGATCAGGTCCAAAATCCTGGTGTCCAAAGCCGTCCTCATCTCTGCAAACCCCAGAGATGGGCATCGGCATGGCTCAGCAGAAGTCAGGGCAACTCAACCCAGGGTAAGTGCGGAAACTGCGTCTAAGGCACGTGTCAACGGCATGAAGACCAATCGCGCCTGTCCTCGTGCCCGGAGCCTAGTTCTCCCAGAACGGCCAGGTGTCGGTGAGCCGATAGCCGGTCGGCCAGGGATCGCTCGGATCGAGCATGAGTTGGCTGGTTCCGGTGATCCAGGCACGGCCGGAGATGAAGGGCACGATGGCGGGCCGGCCGCCAACCATTGTGATAGACTCGATGCCGCAATCGAAGCGCGAGCCGATGATCGAGCGTCCTACGAAACGCTCTCCGACCTTCAGGATTCCCTTGGCATGGAGCACCGCCAGACGGGCCGAACAGCCGGTACCACAGGGTGAACGGTCGATCTTGCCGGGTCTGATCGCGACCGCGTTGGCGCCCGACGGAACTCCATCGTCGTCAATGAGCGGCGCTGCGAACTGGCAGAAGGAGATGTGATTCCAGTCGGCGTTTTCCGGATGGAGAAACCCGAGTTGCTCATTGGCGGCCTTGACGATCCGCATGCCGAGCGTTGCGAGATCCTTTGCTTCGTGGGGACGGATCGAGAAGCCGAGTTCATGGGCATCGACGATGACGAAGCTGTCGCCGCCATACGCGGTATCGACCGTCAGAGTCCCGAGCCCCTCCACCTCCAGTTTGGCGTCGAGCCTATCCGCGAAGCTTGGGTGGTTGCGCACCCGGATGCTCTCAGCCTTGCCGTTTCGGCAGGAGGCCACTGCTTCGATAAGGCCGCCCGGCGCCTCGATCACGATCCGGGTCTCAGGTTCCTGCATCGGCACGATCCCGCTGTCGAGCAGTACTGTAGAAACGCAGATGGAATTGGACCCGGACATCGGTGGCGTGTCCTCCGGCTCCATGATAATCCAGCCGATCTGCGCGGCTGGGTTCTTGGGTGGCACCAGCAGGTTCACGTGGCGGAACACCCCGCCGCGCGGCTCCTGCAGCACGAAATTGCGCAAGGTGTTGTCGGAAGCAACGAACCTCGACTGGGCCCAGATGGTCTCGCCCGGCGGTGGCGCGACGCCGCCTACGATCACGTCGCCGACCTCGCCTTCGGCGTGACAGCCAACGACATGGATGATCTTGGAGGAACGCATGAGAGTTCTCTTAGCCAATGGAGATTGCAGGATCGCCAAGGACGTCGAACCGCGGGGTGATTCCGAGTCCGGGGGCGTCGGGCGCCGTCATGAAGCCGTCCACCCGCTTGGGGGCGCCGGTAGCGATCTCGACCACACCGTAGCTGTTGAAGTCGGTTGCTGAAAAGCAGAATTCGCCTGGTGTGGAGCGCGCCAGATGGGCGATGGTGGCAGTCACGATATCGCCGCCCCACGCGTCCTCGATCGTCATGGGGGTGCCGGAGGTGATGCAGATGTCACGCATCAGCCGCGCCCTAGTCAGGCCGCCGACCTTGCTGATCTTGAGGTTGATCAGATCCATCGCGTCATCGGCGAGCGCCCTCATCAGCGTGTCGACGCCCGTAATGGCCTCGTCCAGCACGAAAGGCCTCTGGGTGCGCCGGCGCACCGAGAGGCACTCGTCATAGCTGAGGCAGGGCTGCTCGATGTAGACGTCGAGGTCGCGCACGCTGGCCGTGATCCGCGCCGCCTCGGCCCGGGTCCAGCCGGTGTTGGCGTCGGCCACCAGGATGTCGCGCTCACCCAACACTCCGCGTGTTTCTCGGATGCGGACGATGTCCTGGTCCGCGTCGCCGCCCACCTTGAGCTGGAACTTCGTGTAGCCCTCGACCCGGTAGCCGGCGATCTTGCGCGCCATTTCCTCGGGCGCTTCCTGGGAGATGGCGCGGTAGAGCGTGATCTTCTCCTGTGCGGCGCCACCGAGCAGCTTGTAGACCGGCATGTCGGTCACCTTGCCCAAAATATCCCAGCAGGCGATGTCGATCGGTGCCTTGACGTAGGGATGGCCCCGCAGCACCGCGTCCATGTGCCGGTTGAGCACGTCGAGATCGGTCGGATCGAGGCCGATGAGCTTCGGTCCGATCTCCTTCAGCCCGGCACGGACCCCAAGGGCATAGGCCGGTAGATAAGCGGATCCAAGCGGGCAGCACTCGGCAAAGCCCGTGATGCCGGCATCGGTCTCGACCGCTACCACGGTGGAGTCGAAGACCTCGACGAAATTGCCATTTGACCAGCTGTAGCGTCCCTCCTTCAAGGGAAGGTCGACCTGCCACGCCTTGATGCCAATGATTTTCATGTTCTGCTTCCAGACGCAGCATCGGATCGGATGAAAATTGCGTCGCGACACCGTTCCATTGAGACTGCTCGCAAGTTCAAGTTGAAGCGAATCCACCAGAAGAGAAAGCGCTATAAAGATTTGGACCCGCTGTCAGCCGATCGCGGCGAGGCTCGGGCGGGACGCGAGGGCCTCGCGCACGATCCGCTCCACCTTGGCGCGCCTCTCGCCTTCGAGCGGCTGGCGCGGCGCGCGGACATGCTCGGTCGTGCCGGTGACCAACATCTCGACCAGCTTGAGGTTTTGGACCAGATAGGTGCTGACATCGAGGTCGAGCAGCGGCCGGAACCAGCGATAGATTGCCAGCGCCTCAGCGTAGCGTTTTGCCTGCATCAGGCGCCAGATCGCTACGGTCTCGTGAGGGAAAGCCACAACGAGTCCCGCAACCCAACCGACGGCGCCCAGTGCGAGCGCTTCGAAGGCGAGATTATCGACGCCGGTGAAGACATCGTAGCGATCGCCGACCCGTTGGAAGATGTCTAGTATGCGGCGAATGTCGTCCGAGGACTCCTTAATGGCCACAAACCGTTCGTCTGAGGCGAGGTCTTCCATGATCTCCGGCGTGACATCGACCCTGTAGGCGATCCGGTTGGAATAGATCATGACGGGCAGGTCGGCAGCCGCCGCCACGGCGCGCAGGGTGGCAACCGTTTCCTTAGCGTTGGTGTGGTAGATGGTGCTGGGCACTACCATGAGGCCTGATGCGCCGCTCTTTGCGGCCCTTACGGCAAGCGCCGCGCCGTCGCGCGTGGCAGCTTCGGCAATCGTCATCAGAACCGGCTTGCCGGAGGCGACGGACAGCGCGGTCTTCAGCACTGCAAGACGTTCATCATGCGAAAGCATCGAGCCTTCACCGAGTGAGCCGTTGACGATCAGACCGTCAACGTCCGCCTCGACCTGGAACGCAAAACAGCGCTCCATTTCCCGATGGTCGAGTTCCCCGTCGGCTGTGAACTTCGCCGTGACGGCAGGATAGACGCCTTTCCACATAACAAGACTCCTTTCGTCCCTTCAAAGGACGGATTTGAGGAACGCCATCGTTTCGGGTTGACGCGGGCTTCCAATAACCTGCTCGGGCGGTCCGATTTCGTGGATTCGGCCCTGATGGAAGAAGGCCACGCGGTTTGACACGTCGCGGGCAAACCGTATCTCGTGGGTCACGACGATCATGGTCATGCCCTCCGACGAGAGCAGCCGCAGGGTGTCGAGCACCTCACCGACGAGTTGCGGGTCGAGCGCCGAGGTCACCTCGTCGAGCAGCATGTAGTCGGGCGACATCGCGAGCGCGCGAGCGATCGCCATCCGCTGCTGCTGGCCGCCTGAAAGCTTCGAGGGATATACCTTCAGCTTGTCGGCCAGGCCGACATGGGTCAGGCGTTCCACCGCGACTGCTTCTGCATCTTGGCGGCTCTTACCCAACACCTTGCGGGGCGCAAGCATGACGTTCTCCAGAACGGTGAGATGCGGAAAAGCATTCCATTGCTGGAACACGATGCCGATCTTCGTCCGGAGCTTGTTCAAGTCCGTTTCTCGGGCGTGAACGACGGTGCCGTCGACCAGTATGCGTCCGGAATTGATCGGCTCCAATCCGTTGACGCACATGAGCAGCGTCGACTTGCCAGAGCCGGAACCGCCGATGACCGACACGACCTCGCCCCGTGCGACGTTCATGGTCACACCCTTGATGACCTCAAGCAGGCCGAAGGATTTGTGGACGTCTTCGATCTCAATCATGGACCTGCCATCGCGTTTCGAACCACGTACCGAGACGGGCGATCGGGAAGCTGATGAGAAAATAGATCGTGCCGGCGATCATGAGCACCAGCAGCGGTTCTTGGGTGCGGGTCACGACGATCTGCGAGGATCGCAGCAGTTCGATGATGCCGAGCCAGAGCACCAGGGCGGAGTCCTTCATCAGGCCGAGCGCGAGGTTCATCCAGCTCGGCAGGCCGACCCGCAGCGCAATTGGGAACACGATGACGGTAAGGTCGTCCCACCAGGTCAGGCCGAGCGAGCGGGCCGCGCGCCTCGTGGACAATGGAACGGCCAGGATGCTGCCGCGGACGATCTCGGTGCAGTAGGCCGAGGCATAAACGGCCAGCACCAAGCAGGCCACTGTGAAGGGCTGCCAATCGAGGCCGGCGATCGGCGCGAAAGCCGTGGCAAGAATGAGCTGGATGAGCAGCGGGACCGAGCGGAACACGTCGAGCAGTGTGCCGAGCGCGTAACTCGGCCAGCCCGGCGCCGTGGCGCGCAGCAGCCCGAAGGCCACGCCGAGCAGGGTGCCGCCCAGCACCGCCCAGAAGGTGAGCAGCAACGTCACGCCCGCACCGCGCAGCATGAAGAGAATGTCGTTCGGAGAGATGGAAGCATTGAACATTGGCGTCAATACCGGAACAGTCGAAAGGCCAGAAGCCTGGCCGCCGCCAGCAGGATCTTGGCGACTAGATAGTAGAGCACCGCAGCCACCGAGAAATATTCGAACGTGCGATAGGTCAACACATTAAATCTCTGGGTCACCCCAGCAAGATCACTGTCGAGGCCGACGGTCAGACCCAGGGCCGTCATTAATACAGCCAGGATCATCTGGTTGGTAATCGGATAGTAGACGACGCGGATGAGCTGCGGCAGCACGACCAGGCGGAAACCTTGGCCCGCCGTCATGCCAAGGGAGCGGGCCGCACGGATTTGGGTGCCGGGAATGGCCCTGAGGCCGCCGCGAAACGTTTCCGCGAGGTAGCCTGCATTGTTGAAAGTGATGCCGGCGAGCAACGCAAGAAAGCTGCTGATATGCAGCCCCAACGAGCCAAGCCCGAAGTAAGCGAGATAAATCTGAAACAGCGCGGGCGTGTTGCGCGCCACTTCGATCCAGGCATTCGCAACCCAGCTCCAAACGTCCTTCCGGCCCATGCGAGCCAACGCCAGCAGCACACCGAAGGCGATGCCGATGATTATCGACAGGACCGCAACCTCGATCGTCACGATGCACCCGGCAAGCATCGCTGGAAGACCTTGGAAGACGGGACGCCAGTGAAAGCTGTATCGGAACACGGGTTTGTCGACCGCTAGCGCCTATTGATTACTGGTAAACGCCAGGAACGGTCAGGTTTGGGGGCGAGCCGGCGCCGATCCACTTCTGATACAGTTCCGGGTAACGGCCTGTGCGTACCTGATGGTTGATGAACAAATTCAGGTAGTTGAGCAGGCCTTGCTCGCCTCGAACCGCGATTATGCAAACGTAGTCTGTCGCGTAAGGCGCATCTCCGGCGATCTCGAGATTAGGATACTTTCCCGATTTGACGATCGCGGCTGCGACCGTGGAAGTGACATCCGTTGCATCGATTTGTCCCTGGGACAGCGCCAGAAACACGTCTGCTTGCGACTGGTAGGGGTGGAACGACCCCTTGCTGTCACCCCATTTCTTGACGTCGTTTTCGAGTGCGATTGCCTCGTAGGTCCCGGCGGTCGACCCTACTGAATGACCCTTCTGCGAGGCATAGTCCGTGATGCCAGTGCCCTTCCGCGCTAGAATTTTGAATTGGAAAGCAAAATATGGGATTGAGAACCCAATCGTCTTAGCACGTTCCAGGGTGTTCGAGGTTGAGGCCACGCCGACGTCGGCACGGCCGCTCAGCAATGCGGGAATACGCGCCGGGAAAGGTGTCTCGACGATCGCAGCCTTCACACCCAGCGCTTTGGCCAGATCATTACAACTATCGACGTCGAATCCGATCGGATTGTTATTGTCGTCACGCGAACCCATGGGCGGAAAATCGAGCACTACCGCGCAGCGCAGCGTCCCGGAATTGATGATGTCGTCGAGCTTGTCGGCTTTAGCCGGTTGGGCGAGCGTCACTATCAAGGCTAATGCGGCGAGAAAACTTAATCCCCTGGTCATCGGCAACCCCCTTAAGGTTCTCGTGGTGTTACCGCGCTCCGCCTTTGCGAGAGTCCGACACCGAGAGCGATCTTGCAAAAATTGGATCCAATAAGCAATATCCGATTGCGGCATTTTTCCTGGCGACAGGACTCGCGCTGTGAAAGTGCTTGCTGGCGTCGCGTCGTTCGCCTGCTGCGGCGGGTGAAGGCCGCGGGAGGAGACGATTCGTGAAGGTGAAGGCAACGGACATCGCACAGATGAACTCCGCCTCAGAGGTGATTTACGACGCCTTGCGAGTGGCGATCACAAGAGGTGATCTCGCTGAAGGCGAGACGCTGCGGCAGGATCGTATCGCGCGGATGTTCAACGTCAGCCGAATTCCAGTGCGCGAAGCGCTGATGCGGCTCGAGGAGCAGGGGTTGGTGACAACGCAGCGCTATCGCGGCGCGGTCGTCAGCGCGCTCTCGATCGAGGAGATTCGCGAGATCTTTGAATTTCGCGCCCTGCTCGAGCCGGAAATCCTGCGCTACTCGGTTGAACGCCTCTCGCCCGATAGGTTGGAGCAGGCCAGCCGCAGCTGCCACCTCTTCGCCACGGAAACGGATTCTTCTAGATGGGGTGACCTGAACCGGGACTTCCATTACAGCCTCTATCAGGATGCTGGGCGGCCCTATTACCTCCAGGTGGTTAAGACGGCGCTTGGTCGTGTCGAACGCTACCTTCGCGCGCAACTCGTGTTGACCGACGGCATGGCGCGGGCGCGACAGGAACATGCGGCAATTCTTGCGGCCTGCATGGAACGCGATGCCGAGACGGCGGCACGCCTGACCCGTGAACATATTCTTGCGGCTGGCCGCTCGCTCGTCGATATCCTCGTCCGACAAAACGAAGCCCATGCAACAATGCTGACCGAAACCGGAGCGCCCTGACGCGCAAGGGTGCCCCTTGCATCACAGGATTGTTTGCATTGGATCATATCACGCCGGAGGCGGGCAAACCTTACCAAACGGCTGCTTTCAGGCATCGCCGTTCCGTCCAGCAACGGCGGGCATAGTACCGGCAGCAAGACTGCGTCCGGCCCTCAAGGCATACGCCGCGACCTTAACACCTTGCGCTGCCATGACGCTGTTGCACGGCCTCGGTCAGCGTCGGCGTGCCAGGACCGCCTTCATCGCCAGGATCTCCGCCGCAACCGTGGCGCCGAGCAGCGCGGTTATGGCTCCGGGACCGTCGTAAAGCGGGTTGCACTCGACGATGTCCGCGCCGACCAGATCAAGGTCGTGCAGGGCGCGCAGGATGGCCATCATCTCGCGCGCGGACGGGCCGCCCACCTCTGGTGTTTGCACGCCGGGCGCATTCCCGGGGTCGACCACATCAAGGTCGAAACTGAGGTAGACCGGAGCACCCTGGACCCGCTGGGCGATGCGCGCTGCGAGAACCGTAGGACCTTCGGCCAGCATGTCGTCGGTGGACAACACCTCGTAGCCGAGCCGCCGGGATTGCTCCACGTCGTCCGGCGTGAACAGCGAGCCTCGTAGCCCCATCTGGAGCGAACGGTGCGGGTCAACCAACCCCTCCTCCACCGCACGGCGGAACGGAGTGCCGGCGCTGTGCCGTTCACCGCCGAAATAGGTGTCCCATGTGTCGCTGTGCGCGTCGAAATGCACCAGCGCCAGCGGGCCGTGCGCGCGCGCAATCGCACGCAGGCTCGCGATGCTGACGCCGTGGTCACCTCCAAGCAGCAGGGGGCAGGCACCAGCGTCCACGACCTGGTGCACCGCCGCCTCCAAATGCGACAGCGTCGCCGGCATATAGCCGGGCACGACGGCGGCATCGCCGAGGTCCGCGACCCGAAGGGCCGAGAACACGTCGATGTTGCCCCGATACGGGTTGATCGGCCGCAGCATCACGGAGGCACCGCGGATGGCCTGCGGGCCAAACCGGGCGCCGGTGCGAAACGGCGATCCGTTGTCCGAGGGCAACCCCAGCACCGCCACGTCGAGGCCGTCCGCACTGGCGGCCTGCGGCAAACGCATGAACGTCGCAACGCCGCAGAAACGCGGCAGGGCCAGGCTGTCGAAGGGGCGATCGGTATCGGTCATGGGTGCTTCAAACCAGGCGGTAATGGGCGTCGGTCGGGGTGCGCAAGACACCGTTGATCGGCGTCATGTCCTGCGGGCAGGCGGAGAACACCAGCCAAAGTGCCATCTCCGCCCGCAGCGCCACCCGGTCGCCGGGGCGTGACTTGGGCGGCTGCCGGTCAAGCGCCCCGGAGGCCAGAAGCGGGACGTTCATGAACAGATTGAGCGGCCCCGGCATAAAGGGCACTGCAAGGCCCACCTCGGCCAGCGCGGCATGGAGGTTCTCCTCACAGCTTGCGTGCCATCCAGTGCAGCCAAGCTCACGGTAGATCTCCGGGCTGCACGCCGGCAGCAAGACGTCGTGCACGCCGGCCGATGTGTCCTCGACCAGGCTCAGCATCGGCCGACGACGGTTCGACACGAACACGGTGCCTTGGCCCACGCGCCAGCGGCTGTTCACCGAGCGGGTGTGCTCCATCGACATATGCTCGGTCGGATCGGCCACCGCGAACGCCCAGGTGTCCAGCACCTGCGAGCCAAAGGTGTTGACCACCTCGATCACAGACTGCGCTTCCAGGCGGATGGCGCGGCCCTGACGCGACGGAATCCGCTCGAGCGAATGTTCGGATACAACTGCCATTGGGGAAGCATATGCAAGAACGCGCCGCCGCGTCAGCGGGAATGTGCTTGCCGTAGGCTATCAAACGGTTTGTGATCTTGGCACCCCGCAGGAGATGCCGCTATGCGCCGCCCGCTACGTTCCGCGATGCCCGGATTTTTGGCCAAGGTCACGCTTGCCGCCATGCTGCTCGGTTGGGCCAACCCATTGTCGGCTGCGGACCTGCTGGATGAGGTGCGCAGCAAGGGCGAACTGCTGGTCGGCACGTCCAACGACGCTCCCTTATCCTTCGTGGACCCGCAATCCCAGCAGGCTGCCGGCGTATTGCCCGATATCCTGCGCGAGTTCCTTGTCCGTGCCGGCGTAAAGGCCGAGCTGCACATCGTCGCCATGCCGTTCAACAGCCTCATCCCCTCCATCCAGAGCAGCCGCATCCAGCTGATCGGTGATGCCATGTACGTCCGCCCTGCGCGGCAGGAGGTGATCGATTTTACCAACGTCACGTTCTACAATCCAGAGTCGCTGGATGTCACGCCGGGCAATCCCAAGGGCCTCCACGCGTTGGCCGATCTTTGCGGTCGTGTGGCCGGAAGCTACCAGGGCACGACGTATATCGACCAGCTCCGGCAAGCGAGCACCAAGTGCCCGGCCGGCAATCCCATCGACATTCGGCAGTATCCGACCATCCAGAACGTGCTCGCCGATCTTTCAGCCGGGCGTCTCGACGCGGCCGTGGTGGACGGAAGCCTCTCGGCGTATGCGCTCAAGCAGAACCCCGATCTAAAGTTCGAGCTCGTTGCAGAGTACCGCCCCGAGGATAAGCGCAGCTCCAACTGCGCATTCGGCGTGGCCAAGGGAAACACCGCGTTCATCCACGCCTTCAACGAAACCTATGCCGCCATGCGTAGCGACGGCACGGCGGCGCGCATCTTCGAGAAGTGGGGCCTGGTCCCGACGGCGTTCTTCCTCGAACCATAGCGCCTCATCGTTGCCGGACGGAATGTATCCGACCCCGTGCTGAGCGACCTGCGCGCTTGGGCGCCGGATCTCTGGGCCGGAGTGCAGCTTACGGTGTTCCTGACTTGCGGCAGCATGGCGCTCGCGCTCGTGCTGGGTCTGCTGCTGGCGCTGGCACGGATCAGCCCCAGCCGGGCCCTGCGCCTGCCCACTGTCTTGTTCGTGGAGCTGATCCGCGGGTCCCCGCTGCTGCTGCAGCTGTTCTACATCTATTACGTGCTGCCGCTGATCGGCATCCGGTTGACGCCCATCCAGGCGGGTCTTGCGGGCCTGTCGATCAACTACGGCGCCTACCTCAGCGAAGTGTTTCGCGCCGGGATCGCCGCGGTGGACCGCGGGCAGTGGGAGGCGGCTGATGCACTCGGGCTGGGTCGAGGGTGGACCATGCGGCTTGTGGTGCTGCCGCAGGCCATTCGCATCGTCGTGCCGCCGGTTGGCAACTATTTCGTCTCGTTGTTCAAGGACACAGCGCTGGTGTCCACGATCTCCATCGCCGAGCTAATGTTCCGTGGCCAGCTCATCGCTGCTGACACGTTCAAGTACATGCGCATCTACACGGTCGTTTTCGGCATCTATCTCGCCATCAGCATACCAGCGAGCCTCGCCGTCCGCTATCTGGAGCGCCGCTTCGATCCTGGGCGGAAGCTGCAAAACCGACCACCCTGACCGGCAGGGCTTCTTCGACACGACGTAATTAAACTTGTAGTGGCGAATAGGAAGAGCTTGGCCCAGATTGCGGCCAACTTGCTGTATCCCGAAGCTCGTCAGGATCTTGCAAAAGCGGCTGAAAGGAAGGGCTACGGAACTTGCGCGCCGAAGGCCGCGTGGCATTCGAGCAAGGAATAGGCAGCGACCTGCAATGCTAGGCTAGATGACCTCATAAAACGTTACATTATGACGAATGTTATGCTATGTGCCTGTTCCCCAGCAGATCAACCGCGCGCAAGGCGCGCACCATCATGACAATGAAATCAGGCACTTGACCGCTACTTGGGGTGACGCTCAGGCCCTATTTCCGCAGCAGTGTCCGGTTTATGTCTGACGATCCCGTGAAGCCTGTATCCACGCTGCTATCATTCCGTCATGTTGCAGTGCAGCGCATATTGGGAATCTTAGGGGTGGCGTTTCAACGCGACGCGGAAGGCCGGTCTACGCCGGCCAGGGTTTATCCGAGGTCCGAGAGTGCAGAGGACTGGGTTGTCGAACCGCCTGCGGATGACGTCTCCGACCTGATCGAACCCAAGATGTTCACCGGCCGTGCCGCTCTGCTCGACGCGCTCAGGTATGCCCACCTCACTTAGGGCAGCGGCCTCTACCTGTCCCGCTAATTGAAGCTGCGGCCGCTCGGCTTCGCGGACAGACCTGCCGCTCAACCATGTGACGCCCTGCGCCTCAATAAGCGGTTCCTTTGGACCAAACTGAAGAATGCTGGCCGTCTGGCTGTTTCTGTAATTAGGCCGCCCCATTCCAAAGCTGGTAAACGCTTTCGCCCACCCCTTCCCTTCATTACCTTCGGTAAGCCGCAGAGCCGGCGAAAGCTGGCTCGGTCATCGGGCGCACCTGGGAGCTGCGCGTCTGCCAGATCGATCCCAGGATTTGCCCTCCGACGCTCGACCATATCCCTCCTGCCCGCTCAGGCCCGTAGAGAGGCTAAGCGCATTGCGTCGGGTCACGCGACCTGCGCAGAGGTCACATTAGATGCTTCATAATGGAATCCTTTACATCGAAGTTTCCGTTTCGATGATTGGCATGATAACTGCACTCCCGATGTAAGGCGCCATGCCAGTGTGGCGCGATGCTAGGAGGTCTTATGATGCTCAAGGCACTTGCTCGTACCCTATTTCCATCTCTTGCCGTCGCGATCTTGCTTGCTGCCGCGATGCCGACGTCAGTGCGCGCCGACGTGCTCGACACGATCAAGCAGCGCGGCCAGATCACCGTCGCCACGGAGGCTCGCTTCGCGCCATTTGAGTACGTGGAAAACGGCAAGATCGTGGGTTTCGGCTCGGACCTGCTCGCAGAGATCATGACCAAGCTGCCCGGAGTGCGTGTGGAACAGCTCGACCTGCCCTGGCAAGGCATTCTGCCCGGCCTTGCCGCCGGCAAGTTCGATTTCGTCGCGACCTCGGTGACGGTGACAAAGGAGCGTGCCGAGCGCTACGCATTCACGGTGCCCTTTGCGGAAGCAACGGTTGCCCTGGTCGTGCGCAAGGGTGGTGCGGTGGCCAAGCCCGAGGACATCGCCGGCAAGGTCGTGGGCTCGCAGGCCGGCTCGGGGCAGCTGCAGGCGTTGCGCGACTACGATGCACGGCTCAAGCGCGACGGCGGCCGCGGCATCGGCGAGATCAAGGAGTATGTCGACTTCGACCAGGCCTACGCCGACCTCGGCACCGGCCGCATCCAAGCCGTCGCCCAGTCCCTGCCCAACCTGGCGCCGCTGGTGAAGCAGCGCGGCGATGTATTCGCCATCGTGCAGCCGACGATCGGCCCGGTCACCTACTTCGCCTGGGCTGGACGCAAGGACGCGGACAGCGTGAGCCTGGTGCGCTTCTTCAGCGACGGCTTGGCCGCGCTGAACCGGTCCGGCCGGATGGCGGAACTGCAGCGCAAGTGGTTCGGCTTCACCATGGACGTGCCCGCGGACAAGATGCCGGAACCCACGATGTAGCAGGACAAGGGTCGGGCGCTGTTCGACTTCGCCGGCCTGCTGCCGCATTTGCGCCGGCTCGTTGAAGGGGCAGGCATCACGGCCGCGCTGTCGCTTGCGGCCATTCTCGCCGGTGCGCCGCTCGGTCTGGTCGTTTGCGCAATGCGGCAACGAGGCGGCGTTCCGGGCCGCCTCGCGCGCGCCTACATCAGCCTGTTCCGGGGCACGCCGTTGCTGGTGCAACTGCTCGTGCTCTTCTACGTGCCCGGCGCGCTGCGGATCAGTCTGACGCCGCTGTCGGCGGCGCTGCTTGGCCTCACCCTCAACACGGCGGCGTTCCAGGCCGAGATCTACCGGGCCGGCTTCGAAGCCGTGCCCCGCGGGCAAGCGGAGGCGGCCCGAGCGCTGGGGCTGCACGCCTGGCAGCGGACCCGGCTGGTGCTGTTGCCGCAGGTGGTCCGGCTCGTGCTGCCCAACCTGACCAACGAGGCCGTGGATATCCTCAAGAACTCGGCGCTGGTGTCCGTCATTGCCGTCACCGACCTGCTACGGGTGGGCCAGCAGGTCACCGCGGTCACCTACCGGCCGCTCGAAGCCTACCTCGTCGTCGCCGCGCTGTATTGGATGCTGACATCGGCCCTCAGCCTGACCGGGCATGCCGCCGAGCGGCGGCTCGCGGCACGGTAGCGATGACCTTCGATCCGGCCCTCCTCGTCGCCTATGCCCCACGGCTGCTGGTCGGGCTGGGCTGGACCGCGGCGCTATGCCTCGCGGCTCTGGCGATCGCGGTGCCCTGGGGCTTTCTGCTGGCCCTGTTGCGCCGGGTGCATTGGAGTGTTGCCCGTTGCGTGGACGTCTACGTGTCGCTGCTGCGCGGCACGCCGCTGCTGATCCAGCTCTTCCTCGTCTACTACGGCGGCCCGCAGCTTGGGCTGGTGCTGAGCGCCGCGCAGGTCGGGCTGATCGGGTTGGCGCTGTATGGCGGCGCCTATTACGCCGAGATCTTCCGTGCAGGCCTCGACGCCGTGCCGAGAGGTCAGGTGGAGGCCGCGCGCGCCTTGGGCCTGTCCTGGAGGCAGACACTGCGGCGGATCCAGCTACCACAGCTGTTGGCGCTGGCGCTGCCGCCCGCTACGGGACAGGCCATCGTGCTGCTGAAAGAAAGCGCGGTCCTCTCCGTCATCACGGTGCCCGAGCTGACATTCCAGACCACCCGCATGGTCACGGAGACGCTCGCCGTCGCCGAACCCTACTTCGCCCTTGCCCTGCTATACTGGTCGGCGGCCTTTCTGGTCGCGAGCATCGGGCAACGCGCGGAGGCCGCGGTCACCCGGCACCTGCATCTTCAGCCTGGCCGCTAGCGGCCCCAACCCGGAGAACACCCGATGTCCGACACCTCCCTGCTCACCGTTCCGGCCCGCCGCGGCATGGCCGCGCGCATGCGCCGGGGCCAGCTTCTGCGCGTGGTCAACACCCATGGCGACCAGGTGGTGGACACCTGGGCGTTCAACGTGGACGACCTGTCCGAATTCATGTCCATGGAGCACAGCCGCGCCGGCATGCTGAAGGTGATCCCCAAGCTGGGTGACACTATGCTGACCAACCGCCGCCGCCCCTGCCTCACCTTTGTGGAGGACACCGCCGGCGGCGTGCACGACACGCTAATGGCCGCCTGCGACCGCTATCGTTACGAGGGGCTGGGCTGCACCGAGTATCACGACAACTGCACCGACAACCTGCATGCGGCCATGCGGGCCATCGGGCTGCAGGCGCCGGAAACACCGAGCCCCCTCAACCTGTTCATGAACATTCCCGTGCACGACGACGACGCGCTGTCGTTTGATCCACCGGTGTCCACCCCCGGCAGCCACGTGCTGCTGCGCGCCGAGATGGACCTGGTGGTCGCCTTCTCCGCCTGCCCGCAAGACATCCTGCCCATCAACGGCGTCGGCCACCTGCCGACCGAGGCGCACTACCGCATCGAGGGATAGCGGCGGAACCGCGGTCCCAGTCTGCCTCGCGGGACGTCGTGGCCGACGCAGGAGAAATAAACACTACGACCTACGACCTGGCCTCCGCTGATCTCAGCCTGCTGCGTGTGTTCACCACCGTGGTGGAATGCGGCGGGTTTTCCGCGGCGCAACTCGCCCTCGGGATGCCGCAGAGCACGCTCAGCTCGCAGATGACGACACTTGAGGCGCAGCTGGGGGAGCGGCTGTGTCACCGCTGTCGCGGTGGCTTCCGCCTGACGCCGGCCGGGCAGGTGGCCTACGAGGCGATAGGACGGCTGTTCGCGAGCCTGGCGCAGTTCCAGCGCGATGTGGCGGGCCTGCGGACGCGTTTGGTCGGGGAGCTGCGCATCGGCATCGTGGACCAAGTCGCGACCAACCCGGCCAATTGCTTCGTTGATGCCGTGCGCCGCTTCAAGGCGCGGGAGGCCCGGGTGACACTCCAGGTAACGGTGCAAGCGCCGCCGCTGCTGGAGCGAGAGGTAGCAGCCGGACGCCTCGACCTGGCAATCGCGCCGTTTTTCCAGCACGTGGCCGAGCTGGACTACGAGGCCCTGTTCGACGAGCCACAGGGCCTCTACTGCGGCGCCGGCCATCCCGTGTTCGCCCAGGCGCCCGACGTGCCGCTGCAGGCGCTGGACGGGGCTGAGTATGCGCAACGGCGCTACATGGCCGGCATCAGCATGGCGGCCCGGCTACCCGCGTTGGTGCCGGCAGCGCTGGCCGACAACTTGGAGGCCATCGCCATGCTTGTGCTGTCCGGCCGGTTCGTGGGCTACCT
>JANXVC010000181.1 GCA_025351925.1 Rhodospirillales bacterium
AATTGTAGGCTGCGGCGTGCGATCTAGAGCATAAACCATCTTCAGCGGTGAATTCCCTCATAAGATCAATGATATAAATGTCGGAAAATGAAACGACAGCACGGGAAGTGCGGGAGAACCAGCATTCACCGGCCGGCTAGAGCATGCGGCCGGCGTTTCCATCTCGCGCATCGCCGCCCAGCTTGGCACCGACCGCAAGACGATCCGGGTCTGGCTCCAGGCCGGTGGTCCCTCGCTTTGGCGTAAGCCGCCGCGGGTGGGTGTGATCGCCCCCTATATCGCCCACCTTGAACAGCGCTGGGCGGCGGGTTGCCGCAACGCTGCCTTGCTCTGGCGCGAGCTGGTCCGCCTCGGCTACGCCGGCCGCTATGGGACCGTGCGGAGCTGGGCGGGCCAGCGGCGCAAGGCCGACCCGCAGATCGCCGCTGGCCAAGCCAGCGCGACAATCGGGCAACCGCCGTCCAGCCGGCATCTCGCGCGCCTGCTCATGACCGACGCCGACACGCTGCCCGAGGCCGAGCAGCCCTTCGTCTCGGCTCTCCTGCAACAGGCCCCCGACTTGGCCAGCGGCATCGCAGTCGCGAAGCGGCTCAACTTCCTGTTCCGCCGTAAGAGCCAGGAAAGCCTGAAGGAGGTGCTTGCCGATGCAGACAGCACGCCGCTTGCGGAGTTCGCTGCCAGCCTGCGGCGCGACCTCGCCGCCGTGCAGGCTTCCCTGGACTTGCCCTGGACAACAAGCCCGGCTGAAGGCCAGATCAACCGGCTCAAGATGCTGAAGCGGACCATGTATGGCCGAGCCGGATTTCAGCTCCTCCGTGCCCGCGTCCTCCATGCCGCATGACCCCGAAACGACAGCACGGGAAGTGCGGGAGATCCAGCATTCACCGGTCGACTAGAGCTGATCCGGAAGGAGGTCGATGACGGCTCCCAAATGAGTCCCTTACTTGACCAGGTGGCGGCCGCGAACGCATCGTTCATCGCTGATGGCGCTTACGACCATAAGGGCGTTTCCACCGCGGTCGCCGTACTCCATTCCGCAGCGACGATCATTGTGCTGCCGCGTTCCACGGCTGTGCCGAGCGAGGCGGCCGCGGCCATGCCCGCGCAGCGGGACCGCCACCTGCAGTTCATCGCCAAGCACGGCCGCGCGGCCTGGCAAAACGCGTCCGGCTACACTATCCGCGCCCGGGCCGAGACGGCCATCAGCAGGTTCAAGCCGGTGATTGGCGACGGGCTGCGGGCGCGCACGGACCATGGCCGCGTGATCGAGGTGGACGTCGCCGTCCATGTCCTAAACTGCATGCGGAAATCTGGACGCTTGAACTCTGTCCGCATCGCCTGAACGCAGGCAGAGCGGGAATCACCGTGTCTATATCTTTGACCCCTGTAACACGGTCTTGGAAGGCACCAGTTTTCCCGGTTTCGCGTTGCGTTCCGAAGCCAAGGTGCCATTGGCTAGCCGTGATTGGACGGAGAACGCTTATATGACAAAGGTGTGCCACATGGCTGAAGGGGGGACCATTTCCGTGCTTGACCCTATCGATCTCCGTCCGCTTTTGGTCCACTCCGATGCGGCGGAGATGCTGTTGCTGGCGCGGGGACAGCTGAACCGTGCGTTCCGCACGCATGGCTTGGTGTGGCCTGACCCGCTGCCTGGAGGTAATGCGTCCGGTATTGGTTCGACGGAGCGGGAGGATCCGGCTGCGAGGGGCATCGAGCATGCCAAGGCACGACATGGCGAGGCGTTCGTCACCTGGGCGGAGGCGATGCCGCGCAAGCTCGCCCGTCCAGTGCTGGACATCCTGCGGCAGACGCATCAGGCGCTGGACCAGCAGCGGGACGATAGCAGTGCCGCCAGTGTCGCGGTGCTGACGGCTTATGAGTTCCTGTTGAGCTGTTTGCAGCCCAAGACCGGCCGGATGGTGCCGGAGCGGCATTGGGCGCCGGCCGGGGATGCCCGGCCGGCGCCGGCTGTTTGGGGCTAGGCGGCGCTGAGCTGCAGGGCGGGGGCCAGAGCCGGCGGGGTGAGGTGGGCGCTGGGGACCGGCATCATCGGCGTGCGGCGCTGGGTGACCCGCGTCGGCCCGGTTGTGATCCGCTGATCCCTGAACAGCGCTGCCATGGTTGCGGGATCGGCGGAGGCGTGTTCGATGGCGGTGACCAGGGCTTGCATCTCTGCGGCGGCATGGTGACCGTCTGGACTGTGGCTGACGTCTGCCGAGCCGACACGGCGCTGGATTTGGGTCAGGCCGTCGGTGGCGATCTGGCGAATGCGCTCGCGTGACATCTTGAGCGTGTCCGACAGCCGATCGAGCTTCCATTTCGGGTTCAGGAGGTAGCGGGTGATCAGGATGAAGCGCTCGCGTGGGGGCAGGTCCATCAGCGCCTCGCACACGGCGTCCCAGCGGTCTGCCGAGGCGAGCCGGGTGAGGATCGCATCCTCGCCCTCGGCGCGCTCGTCTGGCGTGATGTCGCCGCGCAACGCGCTGCCGTCGCCGATGGGCTCGTCCAGCATGACGTCGCCGGCGGCATGGACCAGCGCCTCCTCGATCTCCCGCTCACCGATGCCGAGGTAGACGGCGATGCGGCTGACGTCGGAGGCGGCGAGCGGCAGGCGGATGTCGAGTTTCCGGATCGCCATGGGAAGGTTGAACAGCGCCTTGCGGGTCTTGGGGTTCTTGGCGCGCACGACCATCCCGCGGGTTTCGATGACGCTGTTGGTCAGCAGGATGCGCATCCACCACATGGCGTAGGTCGCCAGGCGCGAGGCGCGCGGCAAGTCCGGAGCGGGATCGAGCTGGATGGCGGCCTGCTCCTGGCCGGGCTCTTGTCGCGTAACCGGGGCTGGGGACGGCAGGCAGTCGAGGGTGACCTCGGCCGCGGCGGGTGCGTGGCTTGCGTCGGACTTTTCGAACGACCAGCGGTTGATGGCAACGAGCAGGCCTTCGGTTGCGGTTTGCACGAGGTCATTGATGTCGACCCCGGGATTGCGGGCGCTGCGGCCGGCGACACGGAAGATGATCGGCATATGCGAGCGCACGAGCTCGTCCATGGCAGCCTTGTCTTGGCTGGCGTGGTAGCGCTCCAGGAGCTCTCGCTCGCGTTGGGGGCTGAGGATCTTGGCGGCGGCCAGGGCTGTGCGGAGCAGTGGCTGGACCGCGGGGCGCGACGTTGAACGCATGTGTTTCACCTAAGGTTTTCGAAGGCATCCGCCGGGGCTCTACCGCGTCGCAGGTATGCTCCCGGATTTGTGATACAACCTGAAAGGGAAACTTGCATCTTACAAAACGTGCAAGTTGGTTGGTATTTGTTAGGGCGCTCACTCAATGCCCAAACTCGCGTGTGCCTCCGCGCGCTGTTAGCCAGGCACGCACCATGCTTTGGGTGAGACGGATCAGGCGCCTTAGTGCCGACGCCTGCCGTCGAACAAAGGCATCGGTCCCGGTGGCTGCGCTCCATACGGCCGTCCAAATGGCTGGTCCTGCAGCCCAGGCTGCTGCATGCTGGCCCCACCCTGGGGGGCGTAGGTGAACCCAGGCGGCAATGACTGCTGGCCGCTGGACGTATCAGCCGGAATGTCGAGCTGACTGCCATCCGAGCGCATGATGTCGCAATCCCATCGCCACCCGGGCCGTTTGCCGGTCATCGTGCCCCCTTGCTCGTAGCTGCACTCGCAGACGGAACCGGCCAAGGCGAGTTGCTGGCCGTCTCGCTCCGCGATGCAGCGCGGCCACATGCCAGGTGCTCCCTGAGCGGCAGATGGATGGGTGGAGAGCAAACACCAGGCAAGCGCCGCAACGATTGCTCGACAAACACAGGTCACAGGCTGGCCCTCCCCAAGCTTATAGGGCGGACAAGATCCCATATCGCGAGCGAGGTGGCCTGTTCGAGCGTGAAGGGCGGGCAGCAGGTGGCGCTGTACAACATGGCTCGCCTTTTCAATGCAATTGCCAAACAAACCATATGGATGCATCTTGCAAAACGAAAGCATGAAGCGTGCGGCATGCCTGCGTTTGTCTAACAGAAGGTTCCTGCTCCTATGGTCCCACCCAACCCGTGCTTGATCTTCTCCGGAGCACGTGGGTCGTGAACGCAGGCGGCCGGACATTGGGAAACGCCGAGCCGGCGCTCGACCTCGCGCAACGCGAGCAGGCCACCATCAGAGCAGAGGTGCGCCGTCGATTTTGAGCAAACCGCAAGGTGGTGCCTAGGTATGCCTCGCAGTCATCTTCGGCTCGAACAGGATATTGCAGACCTTGCGGCGGAGCTCCGCCGAACGTGGATCCCATCTCAAAGCATCGAGTCTTGGCAGCGCCGACAGCTACCCAGGATATACCGGCTTGTTCAGGAGGGCGATTTTGGGTGGGCAGACGTTGCTGCTGCGTTGAATATGGCGAGCATCATGCACGAGACGGGCAGGCCCTGGACTGGCCAAATGCTGACGGCCAAGACCGCCCAGGTCAAGACGCAGCTTCGTGCGCGAAAGCGGCGGCAGGGTCAGCTGTGGGCAGACGAGCGGTCGTCTAATCCAGCAACTCGTCGAGGCCTACTCGCGTGGTTTCGCGTCCAGCTTGGGCTGGGCTGATGTCCAGCTCCCGTTAATCGTTGCCGCCGGAGCTTGGCTCACCGCCGGACTCTCTGGAGAGCCGCGGCTCACGTCGCTGTTGCGGATATCGTGGGCACACGCTTGGTGAAACTAAGCATGCGGGCCAATGTCCTCGCTCAAGTCGAACGGCTTCTTGCCTCGTTCGAGCGCCTGGTCAAACGGCGGGGTGCGTTGCCCGAGGGTCCAGTGCAGACGGTCGTCATGATCGCCTACTACTACCCGCCGCACAACGAGATCGGCGCCGCTCGGCCGTCCCGCTTTGTCCGCTATTTGCGCCGAAATGACACGGACGTTGCGGTGATCTGTTCAAGCGGTATGCTGCGCAGGACAACGGACCAGCAAGCTTCAGCAAAGGCCGATAAGGAAAAACCGTCTCCGCAGAGGGTTCCAGATGCGGACGGAACCGGCATAGCACATCGACTCAGCGCCGTCCTGCAAGCCATTCAACGCGTGGTTCTGCCCTACAATGACCGTCTGGGCTGGCTGCCGTATGCCTATGCGGCGGGTGCACGGATGCTGACCAGCCGGTCCATCCTCATATCGAGCCATCCTCCGATCGCCACCCACCTCACCGCCATGGCGCTCAAGCTGCGTTATGGGCGGCCCTGGATTGCCGATTTCCGGGACCCGCTCTGGGGCAACCCGTTCCGCACTTCGCGTCGTGCTGCCTGGATCGATCCCCTGGTTGAGCGCTTAGTGGTCAGCCTTGCCGATGCCGTGATCGCCAACACAAATTCTTCGGCCGAGATGCTATGCCGGCGCTACCCGAAGCTTGTCCGAAAGTTTCATACGATTTGGAACGGCTTCGATCCTGAAGATGATATCAGACCCTTGCCGCACGCCACGCGGGAGCGCCGGACCATAAGCCACGTCGGCACCCTTTATGGGACACGCACGCCGGTGCCCTTCGCAGCTAGTCTCCAGCGCCTGATCCATCAAGGGACACTTGCGCCGACGACAATCCAGTTTCGGCAGATCGGCCGCGTTGATCCAGAAGGCTTTGACCCAAACCACCCTGCACTGGCCGAACTTGAGGCCTTGGGCTGCTTTTATCGGACCAGCCGCCATTTGCCGCAGTCGGAAGCGCGGCGGGAGATGTTGGAGGCAGATATGTTGCTTCTGCTCGACATGAACGAGATGAATCCCGGCCTACAGGTTCCAGCCAAAGTCTTCGAGTATGTGCGCACCGGTCGGCCCATTTTAGCGTTGACTGTTCCAAACTCGGCCACTCAGCACGTGCTTGCGGTTTCTGGTGTGCCCCATGCTTGCATCGACCTCGGCGCAACGACGGAGGTGTTCGATGCTCTGGTTCTTGCATTCCTTTCAGCGCAGCACGAGTCGGTTGCACCCAGTCTACGCTTTCAGCATGAGTTCAGCGCAGAAAAGCAGATCAAGACGCTCCTCTCCATTCTTGAAATCGTTGGTAGCGGCGAAAACCCGGGGCAAGCTGCCTGCTTCTCCCAGGACGATAGACCAGGCTGATGCCTGACTTGGCACATTTGCTGTTTGACATGGCGTGCAAACGCGGACAGCGCGAGTATCCCGAGCAAGACTTACTGCGATCCGAGAAAAGCTGTAAGGAAGTTGGACCTCCTGTTCGATATATGATGCCGGACTGATATTCTCGACTTTGCCCGTTCCCGCGGGGCAAATCCAGGCATGGCTAACCATCACTGCGCGTAGTAGGCGGCTTCGATGATGCGCTGGACGGTGGGGCTGATCGGTTCCGTCATGTCGGCACTTCCGGCCGATGTGACGATACGCTCGAACCAGAGGTGCTGTCGCAAGCGCGCAATCGCATCGGCAAACGTCGGAGCTGGCTCGGGATACTAGGCAGCCCGGCGTAGCGAGAGCGCCAGGCGCTCGGCATTCTGGTGCACATACAGCCGGCCGCAAAGCACTCCAAAGCAACATGTCTCCGGCAAATCCGGCGCGGTTCATGGTGGCCCAGCGGCATGAGCCTGAGTACCCGTTTGTGATTGAGGGGCTCAGCGACTGACACTTGGCGTGCGCAATTGGGCAACTCGGTGGTTCGGCGGTAACCATAGGTGGGCCGTGCGTCGGTCAAGTGCCGTATTGCGGTCAGCAGCTCGTTGTCTCCCTGGCGCTGGTAGCGGCCGCGCGGCTTAGGCCAGGCAAGTTGCTCGACCAAGTTGGACCGTGCGACGCCGAGCGTGTCGGCTATAACCTTCACCGGGAAGCGTCCCGCTCCGCGCAGAGGTCTGCTCCGTGTGCAAGCACGACACCGGATGATTGTCAGCGGCTACAGCTATCACCACCCGCGCGCCACTTCCATGCGCCATGCCCACTTCTGTTGCGCGACGATCTGGGTGAGAACCGTATTGCCTCATCCAGGAATGCTCCCGAGCCGCGTCCCGATTGCCTCACCAGAATGCTCTCGTAGCATCGTCTCGGTGCCGGGCGCCAACATGCGCTGACGTTCGCCTATGGCGTGCCCTCTCGTGCGCCTCAATCACGTCCATACCCACGCGGCGGCTCAACGGCGGCCAGAGCGTCCAGGTCAAGATCGGCCACCGCCTGCAAGGCCTCGGCCGTCGCGCCGCGGTGCAAGCTGGCGGGGAGCCCATCCAGCCAGGCAGCATACTCTGCCTGGAGCGCGAGGAGTTCGGCCACGGCATCGCGCCACCGCTGTGGGCGCGAACGCCGGTGAGCCACCTTCCGATGACGGACAACCGGCAATCCTTCGACCGCCAGCCTGCGGGCACGGTAACGAGCCTGCCGTTCCGCATTGCTGAGCGCGCCTTGGCTGGCCATTTCGTCGTCCTGTTGCATACCTCCCACCCCCGTTACGTAACGCTGTGCAGTGGGCCGGCCACAGGCTCAACCGCTGCGGCCGTGGCCCCGAACACCAACTCATGCGCCTTGTCCCGCCGCCACTCCTTGAACCGGCGCTGCAACGTCCGCAGCAGCCCAACCGGGTAGGTTCCAGGCTGTTCATCCTGAAGCCGCTCAAGCAACTCGCGCGCGGTTCGCCACGGCTCGGCCTCAAAACAATTATGCAACTGCGCCGTCACCGTCACGAGCGGGTCCGGGCGGCGCCGGCCGCACTTGGCCTTCTCCTTGGGCTTGCTGGTCAGGCGCACCTCGCCCTCCCGCCACGCCGTGCGCAGGCCGGACAGGAACTGCTCCAGCGTCGGCGCGGTCGGGGCCGCCGTCTCGCCCACCGTTGGGCGGTCAGCGATCGTGACCAACTCCTGTTGCAACGCGCGGATCGCGCTCAGCAAGCGAACCGGGTCCAGCGTGGCGTGAAGCGCTTCCACCCGGACGCGGGTCGCCTCCGTCGTGCGTGGATCCGCCAGCAGACGCTGGTGGGGCGTCGCCGGCGCGTGAGAACGCTTCGTGACCTGGGCGCCGTCGCGCAACTTGGAGGCCAGCTTGAACGAGGGCTGGAAGAAGTTCACGAACAGCCGCAGCGACCGATACAGCTCAGCGAGCGCCGCCGCGGCTTCCAGCCCCTCATATCGCCGGTAGCCCACCGTGTGACGGACCACGGCGCCGTTCTTCTGCTCAACCATCGCTCTTGCGATCCGTCTGCGAAGCAGCCGACGGCGGAGCCGTCGGAGAAGCCTGATCGTTCTTGCGATACGGCCGGGAGCGAGTGAACTCCACCCCGGCCTCCGTGCAGTAATCCCGCACCGTCTCGTTCATGAACACGCTGTCGTTGTCCATGTCGAAACCTCGCAGTGCGAACGGCAATAGCTTGTGCATCTCGGTCAGCAGCTTCTACTCGCGCACCAGCACCGGCGCGCACTCCGTCCACCCTGTCGCGATGTCGGTCAGCGTCAGCGTCTGCACGTAGCTGCCCTTCGACGTCGGCCCGCTATGCGCCACCAGGTCCGCCTCCATGACCCCGGGCGGCGGATCGTTCCAATCCTCGAAGGTGCGCACCGCCACGCTGCGCCGGATCGCGGCCGACGGGGGCGAGCGGCGGCGTGGCCGTCTTCCCGTGTGCCCTCGCGCCTCCCGCAAGGCCCGGTCCATCGTCGCCGCGCTCATCGTCAGCAAGCTCGCGAGCACCGCCGGTGCCAGCTGGAGGTGGTCATGCCGCTCCATCGCCGAGATCAGGATCGGGACCAGCGGGCGCAGCGCTTGCCGCAGACGCGGTCCGACGCCGCCCAGACCACGATCAGCGCCTCGCGCATCGCCTGGTCATACACCCGCCGCTCTAGACGCGGGCCGGATGCGCCGTTCGATCCGCCAGCACGCAGCAAGCGCATAGCGTGCTTACGGTGGTGGCCCGTCAGCGCCGCGAACTCGTCCAGCATACGGCCCCGATCCGCCCGGCTGCCCAGGGCGGAGCGCCCGGCCAGAGCTCCCACCAACTCGTCGCGTGTCGTCATGCTGATCCGCCTCATGTTCGCCCCCGCCGGCCAACACCGGTGGGGAGCAGATTACGTGAGGCAACAGATCAACCTTTGGGAGCAGTTCAGGCGAGGCAATGCGGACTGGTCGCCGAATGTCGCGGCTTGTCCGCGTTTGGTTTCTGCCGGGCAGCTTGGCTTTGACACATCATAACGGGATCAGGTGTAGCCGTTGTGGTTTCTTTGGGCAAACCTGAAGGCTGCTTCCCATGTCCCTTACCACGTATCGCGCCGCCGCCACTAGCCACATGGACTTCAGGGCCGACGAGAGGCGCCGCCTTGTGGCCTGGGCCGGCAAGAACGGGCTTGAAGTGTCGATCAAACCGGCCGGTGCCGGTCAGGCAGAGGGGATGATCTTCGTGGGCTACGGCGAAGGCGTGGTGCATTGGACCATCTACCGCGCTGACGGACACTTGTGGCTCTGCCACATTGAGGACCGGACCGATCAGGGCCGTGAAGGTTCGAAGGTGACGGTCGGGTCGGTCGAGGATGCCCTGGCCAGGATCATGGTCGACACCGAAGCGTAGCCTGAAGCGTTGCGATGCCAAATGCCTTGTGGCTGTCTGCCTTAACAGAGTTCGCCATCTGGCAGAGCTTTGCCTCCGTTAGCTTCATCATCGACGCTTTCACGCCGCGTCGTTGCAACTGTGCTATGCTCGCACCGACGGTTCGCCAAAGCCTTCCTGCAGCGCGTGCTCACAGCCGCCACTATGAGACCCGATTACCTCTGCTTCTGGCTCGCAAACACACCACGCGCAAGAGCATGCCAGTCTGCCTTCGTTCGGCTTATGGCTATGCCAATCGCCAGTTGACGACTTTGCAAGCATCATCAAGGGTGTGTCACATAGACACGCTCACTCTCAGCCCGACGGCTTTTTGAAGCTTGTGCCGGATCCCTAATTGCAAAAGGATGCCGGATTTGGCCGATGAAGTCTTTGGGAAAATGAATGTCATCGATGCCGTAGAGATCGGGACGCTGTTCAACGGGCATGTAAAATGTACCGAAGACGAGGTCGAACAGCGGGAAGGTGCCTGCGAAGTTGCTGCTTCCACCGCGCTCTGCGCTGGTATGATGCCAACGATGATAAACTGGACTTACAAGCAGGTAACGAAAAATCCCAAAATCCCAGTTAAGATTTGCATGTACAAGTGCTGAGGATCCGACGTTGAATGGCATTAACCATACAAGCACCTCTGGCGGTATTCCCAAAAGCAGCATGACTACGTCGGCTAAGATCCCGTGTAGGATTTGATCGACGGGATGGAACCGCGCCGCCGAAGTCCACTCCAAATGCTCAGACGAGTGATGCACGGCATGGAAACGCCACAGCTTAGCGCTGTGAAACAAACGATGAGTGGAATACATTACTAGGTCACTACCTAGCAGGTAAAGCGCAATCTGCAGAAAGCATCCCAAGTGGGCGAGGGGTCCGAAACCATCAGAGAAGAGGCGCTCAAGTCCGACGGGATCGGTGATCCCATAGAGAAAAGCCACACCAATAATAAGCATTAGGGTATTTGCAAATTTGTAGAGTAGTTGCGGGAGGATCGCCCAGCAGAGATCGGTCGAGAGATCTGGTTTGCGCCACCACGGCGAGGTATTGTCACAGGTAGGCATAAGAAACCCAAGCAGTGTAAAGACTACCGCAAGCACCGCCAAATTGCGCAAAGCTGGCAATGTGACATCAACGAGTTGCATGAGGATTATATGAAAAACTGACATGAATTCGTCTATTTATTTGTTCATGTGGCCGGTTGCCGCACGGATTTGCGCCACGGCCGCGTTGATCTTCATGGCCATCAAAGCGTCACCGCGGGCGATAGTCGAACGGCGTGGATCGCCGAGCACACCAAAACCTTGGAGCGCCGAGGAAACTGAGGGGAGGCGCGAGAGATCGACACCGTCGGGGTGAATAGCCATTAACTCCGAGGTGTCGGAGATGGTTGCGTGCTCACCGATTGAGGCATCGGACTCGCCCTGAGTCCGTAGGTAAACCGTCTCTGCAGCGTCGGCGTAATAGGAGTCGATGGCTAGGACTCTAGGTCCCTTGCCGCCCCACTCGGCAGTCAGCTTGGCGGCAACGTCGGCCTGCAGGGTGATCGAGGGGCCATGATCGGCGATGAAGCAAATGGTTTTGAAATCGGTCAGTTTTAGGCTGCGGGCAATACCCTCAAGCGTGGCGGCGAACACGGAAGCGGGCACGCCCATGGTTCCCGGAAACATCAAGTTGCCCGTCGGTGGATCGTAGTCGCCCTCAGGCACATAAGATATTACCGGAGCTACCAGAGCATCGCCAAGCTCAGCAGCAATTCGGCGTGCAGCCCAAGCTACGATATAATTATGTTTGCCGATAATCATGTGTGGGCCATTTTGCTCCAACCCACCGCTGGGTACAATAACTGTGCGAAATCCCGCTTTGATGGCGTCGCGCACCTCTACCCATGTCATGTCGGTGATTTCGCGCGTTAATGACAGAGGGTGAGCCGGCGATTGCCATCTGGCTGCTATTGCGCTGAAGGCGCCCAATCCGGCAAGAATGAGGTAATGCCGTCGTCTCAAGCGGCCGCTTGCAGGTGAATTGGTCATGGATGGATTGCCAGTAGTCTCTGAGGCCGCCTGGCGCTAGCTGAACCACACTGCAATGTCGGTCAGCAAGATGTCAGAACGTTAAGACTCACGCACACGGTGATACTCCAATTATGGACGCAAAACGATAGTAGCATAATTCGTTGTTGATATCTATCATATTTTCTCATTCTACCCCGACCCCAGCAAGACCCGCAGCCTCTCGCTGTTCCGCTAAGGTTGCATGCTCCATGAGCTGATCCTAAACATGCCCAAGCACAGGAATGCCCTGCTCATGACGGCGTTCGCGATCGCCGTTTCGCAAACTAATACCTTCTGCAATCCTTTTGGTTAAACAAGATAAAGTAATGCTTGAGATACATGGAATAATTTTGCGTGCTGCACCTGCAGAGAAGGCCACCACAGCCAGTCATGCAGGATATTGTCGCCAATAACCATCATCTGACGACATCATGTCCAGTGTCTCTACCATACCACTTTACGACACTTGGCTTTCTACCCCGGCTCCACATGTGCAACAACGCTCCTTATTGGGTGTAACGCCCCCCATTACCCAATGCCGATTGCAGCATCTGCGACATGGCGGCTTTAATTGCATCCGGATTGGACGCTTCGGCGAAGTTAGTCGGCGCAGAGGCGCAGGACTGCAACGAGGGAACCATTGCCGGGCTTTTGGTGCCGTTGATGTAATCCAATAATTCTATGTTGTCGAAAGGTAATAACAGATTGGAAGGTGTTGTAATATATGTGGTATAGAGGACAAAAAGGTTGTAGCCGAGGTTTTTCATGGCGGTACAATGGGCGGGGTTGATCGGTCCCTTGCTGATGGGCGCGGACCGATCACCGTAGTCTACCACTCCATCTGTAACGATAATGAGTGCCTTCTTCCGGCTTGCCGAGGAAGACCCGTTCCCAGCCACCGTGCTTGCCTGGACCAGCAACTTCATCACATTCGGAAAATCAGTGTTCGCCTGGTCGGGCACGACCGGCGTCTGGATCTTCCGCGCAGCAGTAGCGCCATCGGTCAAATTGGTGCTCATAGTTTGGTTGACATCGGCCGGATAGATCTTTGTCAAGGTGTTGCCGAAAGTGTAAACGGCGACGCCGAACTGGTCGTCGATCTTTCTCTGGCTGATCATCTGCTCAATTGCGGATGCCACCGCGGTCTGCAGTACGTCAAAACGGAGCTGGATGTCATTGTTGCGCGCTAGGCCGTAGTAGTCGGTCCCGCTCGCATCCCAGTGGCAGGCAAATGCGCATTGGAGGTTACCCAGAGTACTTGGAACGTTCTTACTTTTAGGTTTCTTGAAACCCTTGGGACCTATCGGACCTTCCGAATCATTTGAGTCATCGGAGTCTTTGGAAAGCGGCGTAAGGGAGTTCATCCTGTCAACCCCGGCTTGGGTCGCCGGAATCAGCATTGATGACGAGTTATCGAGCAGGAATGTGACCGAGACATAGGCGGTGGTGGTGATGGTAGCGCTGGACAATCCGCCCAACGCAACCGTGCTGACGCCAAAGAGCGGGGCGAAGTATGGTTTGATGCTGCCCTGGTAGGTCAGGGATTTCGCATCAAGCGACGGGCATGTGGTCGAGGATGTCGGCGAGAACGCGCACGTCCAGCACTGCATCGCGCATGGTGTGGCGCATGGAGTTCTTGCCCGTGACGATGCGGACGGCGTTGAGCGCCACGCGCTT
>JANXVC010000182.1 GCA_025351925.1 Rhodospirillales bacterium
AATTGTAGGCTGCGGCGTGCGATCTAGAGCATAAACCATCTTCAGCGGTGAATTCCCTCATAAGATCAATGATATAAATGTCGGAAAATGAAACGACAGCACGGGAAGTGCGGGAGAACCAGCATTCACCGGCCGGCTAGACTCGTCGCACTGTGGCGGTTGGTGAGCGTCGGCGAGATGCCGGAGGGCTTTGCATTGCGTCCGCTGACATAGCGGGACCTGGTCTTCGGCTGCTGCTGACGACAGGCGGCCGATAACGATCCGAGGTGGCGGTGAGCCGGACACTTCCTTGGCTTTCACGCCGTTCATCAGAATGGCCCCGCCGCCCCGGAGCTTCGCCGCCGATGCGCATGGCTGCATCATGGTTCGGGTCTCACAAGGCCCACCGCATACAAGGCTGCGGCGCGATGACACGCTCCGCCCACGGCAGGCTCCCCTCTGATCGTCACCCATCGCGCGGCAGTGAGGCTGCGTGGCCGAGATGCAGAAACAGGATCGAGCGGCGATGATGAAAGCTTGATGCCGAACGCTTCAAACAAAGGTCTAGCGGGACAGCACCGGCGCCCGGCCCATACAAGGATGGCGCCGTGCTCGCGCCCGTTAACACCGCTGCGCGCCGCCTACGGCGGTGGCCTTCGGCCAGTGTTGACCGCCGCTGCGCGCGACGCTGATCGGTGCCCAGGCCGGGACGAAGAAACGATTCTCAGCCGAACGAAGAGACCCAGGCCGAACCCATCCCAGAAATCGTAAACTCCACGAGCCAGCGACAGCAAATCTGCCTTGACATCGAAAGACCCATACAAGGAGTATGGGGTATTCACGCCGTGGCGGCTTGGACCGCCTCGTTTCCATTGTCGTTGGCCAGCCCCGGATGCCAGCGTTCGAACAGTGGCCGGAGCGTGCCGTCGAGTGTCCGGGTTCGAGTTTACAGCAGCAAGTGCGCCCCGCGCTTGGTCCACTGCATCTGCTGACGCTTGGCAAAACGCTTGCTGATAACGGCGTTCACCGTGCTCTCGGCCAGATATGAGGAGATGCGCTCACCCGAGCGATATCGCTCGCCGTAGTTGATCAGGCTGCCGGCGTTGCTGGCGATGTAGACGGCGAACTCGTGTGCAGCACGCTTGAACTTGCCCAGGTTCGGGTAGCTCACTTCCAGGTCGTTCACGTCGCCTTCGAAGAACGCGATCTCCTCACCGGCTCGATACTGGTTGCCGTGCCCGAGCAGCCACTTGATGCTTTCGACTGAGGCAAGCAGGCGGGCATCGCATCAGTTTATGCTTGATTGCACCTCGTCGTCGCGGGCACCCCACACTTCCTGATACTCTCGTGGTTTTAAGATAACACTTGATTACAAACAATTACCAAAAGAATCTATCTCACCTCGACAGTTGTCAGCTTTCGATAAGTACTTTGTATTGGTGCACGGTCGTACCAAAGGTATGTTCTGGATCGTCCGCGAGCTGGATACGTGGCAGCATAAATTGGAACCAGCCGAACCATTTCGGCTGTCAGGCTCGAATACCTCTCAAGCAGGTTTGCTTCGCTCGAGCCTTTCCCGAGCAGTGTTGCAATCAGATATACCGGCACGCGCGTACTTCGGAGTACAGGTTCACTATCCAAAACGTCCGGGTCACTGCTCACAAGATCGCGAATGCGGCGCAACATGCGGAGTGACGCCGCAAGCTCGCGCCGTGGCTCCCGCAGATCAATGGTGAGAAAGCCTCCCTTGAGGGAAATTTTCTTGCGCGTAGATATCTCCAAAGCATTGACCAGCTCGCGACGTAGCTCAGGTTTAAAGTGATTATCATACCTACGTTCTAGTATAAGCAACATAAGCGCGCGCAGATCGAGCAACTGCTTCGCGTTTCCTGTCCACTTACCAGATACGCTTGGCGTTCTCTTCTTGCTAATTGATCTATAAATAATTCCTAATGAAACTCCTGTCAATACGACCGCCTCATTCGTCGTAAACCATTGATCTCTAGGAACATGCATTATTGCAGTTACCAATGTAGATATTTCAATGACATGCAGACGTCACTGAGAAGTGTTGAATTAGACTCAGCTGGGATGAAGTTGTGCTCTGCAATAGCGGAGCGCCCAGTTTGGCAACAGCTGACTCACCGGCCGGTCACACAGGATGGGCAATTCCTTTCGAAGGACGGCCAGCCCGTTGCCTTAGATCAGGCGAACAGGTTGAGTGCGCGCGGCGCGAGTGACTGGGCACTCAGCGTGAGGCTCGGGTCGCCGGTGCTGTCGTTGCTGAACAACGACAGAACGGGATCCCCGGAGGAGCCCGACGTAACCTGGTTCAGCTGATCCATTGCTAGATACTTGTCGACGAATTTAGTGACGCCGGCGGCAGTGGCGAACTGGCTCATGTCCACCCGCGGCTTCAAGATTGCTACCTGCTGGTCGTCGTTCAGGCCTTTGAACGCCTCCGGGATGCCCAACGCGGTCCGCACCACGTCCAGCAGCGGCTTGTCGGACATCAGCTGCGACAGCTTCGTGATGCCCTGCGCATTGCGGGAGAAGTAGGTCGCTTCCTGCAGCGAGACGCTATCGGTGCCGATCGAAGATTCGAAGGAGTGCTGCTTGAAGCCGGCGATCGCCGCGTCGATGGTGGACTGGCTGGAGAAGGGCGGCGGCGCCCACACGGACAGCGCACTGGCGAACTTGCGGTAGTTGTCGTCCGAAAGCTGCTGCGCCAGCGACGATGGCGCTTTCGGATCCTGCGTCATCAGCTTGTGCAGGATGGCGGTCTGGTCCACCTGGCCTGCCAGCCCGTAGGCCGTCGTGACGAACGTCAAAGCCCGGTAGTCCTTCAACAGCGCCTCGGGCGTCGTGAGCTTCGACGCGACCGACTTGAAGTAGGCGATGTCGTTGTTGCCGGACCCATCGGCCGCATAGGCCTTTTCGATGGCAGGCGTGTTCTTCTGCAGCAGCGCCCAGCCAGTGAAGTTGTCGATGCCGCTCAGTACTCCCATGGCACGGCCCCTAGTTGCTAAGCGGCGGCGGCGCGCTGGTAGTCCAGCGCCTCCAGCACGTCGGTGTTGATGCGGATCAAGGTGGACAGATCGGCGACGCCGGACATTGCGGCGAGGCTTGTGCGGCATGCGAACAGGCCGAGCGAGATGTAGCTGGCCTTCAGCACGTCGGGAAGCGCGTTGCCCGGATCGGACAGGTCTTCTATCAGCAGGGACCAGAGCTTGGCGTTGCCTCTCAGGGCATGGATCCGGCTTATCGGATCGGCACTGGGTTTATTCACGTCGGAAAGCTGACGCGTGACGTGGGAAACGGCACGGATTTCCGTGTCACGCGACGTCTCGCTGGCTTTCTGGACGGTTGCATACGCGGCATAGCTCATTGCTGGATCCCATCAGGAAAAAAGCTGGCCCTGCCTCCTGGAAAATCAGGAGGCAGGAACCTGTTGGGCGGCAGAGCCCGCCGCCCCTTCGCCAGGCGTTAGCGGAACAGCTGCAGTAGCGCGCCCGGGCCCTGGTTGGCGATCGAGAGCGACTGGATGGCCAGCGACTGCTTGGTCTGCAGCGAGGACAGCTTGGCGCTTTCCTCGGACAGGTTGGCGTCCACCATCGCGCCCAGGCCAGTCGTCACCGACGTGGACAGCTTGGCTGTGAAGTCCGCCAAGCCCTGCAACTGCACCGTGCCGGCACCCAGCGCCGTCATGTTGATGCCGATCTTCTGGATGGCCGTGTTCACATTGGTAATTGCGGCCGCGATGGCCGTCGCCGAGCCGTCGCCAAGGGTCAACCCGGTGGTGAATCCCAAGCCCAAGCTGTTGGAAGCCGACCCGGTCGTGATCGTGGTGGATGTT
>JANXVC010000203.1 GCA_025351925.1 Rhodospirillales bacterium
CTCCAAGTGGGGCGCTGACCTGTTTGCGGGCGTGCGCTCGGTCATCGGCACCGCCGCACGCCGCGGCATGGACGCCTACCAGGCTATCCAACAAACCCTGCGCGCCCAAACTGCTACCTACCCGGGTTGAGCAGAGACCAGCAAAGGTCCGACGGGCACAGGTCGGGTCGGGGCAGCGGAACCGCCGCGCGCGAACCTGGATCACGACGGCACGGCCCTGCCACGGCAGGTCCTGCAGCCGGCGCCGGTAGGTGCTGTGCACCCGGCGCGACAGAAGACCGCAGCTGGGGCATGCAGCCGTGCCCGCGGTTGGGCTGGCGACGATGGTGAGGGTGTCGGGTGTGGGAAGAACCTGGACGACGGTGAGACCTGTCGGGATCAGGGGCAGAAGGTGCTTGGCCAAAGAACTCGCTCGGTAGCTGGAGGGGATGTGTTCCCTCTATGTGCTCACGCCGAGCCTCACCGCCTAGACCAGCACGCTTCGTGCGGGAGAACCCATCTATCTCTAAAAGCCACACGGATCATAGCCCAGAAATGCTTCATAACCAGTCACATAATCAACGTTCAGCAATACTGTGTGCTGGATGATCGTGGAGCAGCTAAGCCTGCCTGGAATGAACACAGTCAGATCCCAAACGGAACCGTTGACCAACGACCGCATTTATGTCGAACAGTCGCCACATGAGCGATCTGATCCACCCCGCCCGACAAATGGCGTTTGATGAGTTGATGGCCGGCCTGGAGCGCGCTCGTGGCCTCGGCTTTGTTCATCGCCGGATTGATCCAACAGCCGGGTTGCACCTCTTCATCTACACACCGCGCTGTGTTTATGACGACGGCTGGGATGAGTTCGCGGTGATGGCCCGCGGCCTGGTCGTGGACCAGGCTGCGTGCCGGGTTGTTGCGACGCCGTTCCCCAAGTTCTTCAACGTAGGCGAGCGGCATGGCGAGGTGCCCGACCTGCCGTTCGAAGTATACGAGAAGCTGGACGGCAGCCTTATCATTGTCTTCCACCATGACGGTCGCTGGCGAACTGCGACCAAAGGTGCGTTTGACTCCGAACAGGCCGTATGGGCGCAAGCCTGGCTTGGCACTGCCAATTTGTCGGCCTTAGTGCCGGGCACAACCTATTTGTTTGAGGCAGTCTACCCAGAGAACCGGATCGTTGTTCGCTACCCGGACCCTGCCTTGGTCATGCTGGCCGCGTATGACGCGGCTGGTCGTGAGCTGACCTACGATGAAGTGCTCGTCACCTGTGGGACGCTTGGATGGCGGGCAGCCCGACGTCACGCATTCGCTAGCATTGCCGAGATGATCAGCCATGCCGCCGCACTGCCAAGGGACGATGAGGGCTTCGTCATCCAGTTCAGCAACGGCGTGCGCCTGAAGCTCAAGGGTGCAGAGTATCGCCGCATCCATGCGCTGATCTCACGATGCACACCTTTGGCGATGTGGGAGGCAATGAACGCGGGCGACGACATGGAGGCGATCCGGCGCGACCTGCCGGAGGAGTTCTGGGCCGACTTCGACGACATTGTCAGGTTGATTACGGCGCGGATCGCGGCCCTCGAGGCTAGGGTAAGGGAGGTAGCAGCCTCCATAGCGCATTTGTCCGATAAGGAGTTGGGCCTGTCCCTCAACTCGCTGCCTGAGGATGCCCGGCCCTATTTATTCGGCTTCCGTAAGCTGGGCACAATCGTTGGCAAATCGCGTGACTCGCTCATGCGATCCCTACGCCCAACCGGGAATGTGCTTGAAGGCTATGTGCCATCTTATGCCATGGGACGTGTCTTAGATGATGCGGTATCCTGAAGCCGAAGCGATCAATTACCGCTCAAGAAATCTGATCAGATAGCGTTGGAGATGACACGTTCGGGGCTGCAGCGGAGCTTGCGCCAACCATTATTTTCGGGAAAGTCACGGCGATGAGCCCGCCGATCAGGGTTCCCAATGCCGATCGCCGCAGCCGAGAGCACCTGACGCCGGCGGAAATCGACCGGCTGATCGCCGCCGCCCGGCGACTGGGGCGGCACGGGCAACGCGACGCCACGATGATCCTGCTTGCCTATCGGCACGGACTACGGGTCTCGGAACTGGTCGATCTGCGGCGCGAGCAGGTGGATCTGCGGCAAGGGCTCCTGCATGTGCGTCGCCGTAAGAACGAACCGCCCAGCACCCATCCCCTGCGCGGGCCGGAACTACGCGCCCTGCGCGAGGTGCTGCGCGATGATCCGGACGCGGCCTATGTGTTCATCTCCGAACGCGGCGCGCCGATGACCGCGGCAACCTTCCGCAAGCTGCTTGCCCGCGCCGGCGATGCGGCCAAATTGGGCATGCCGATCCATCCGCACATGCTCCGACATTCCACCGGCTTCAAGCTCGCCAACGACGGCCAGGACACCCGCGCCATCCAGCACTACCTCGGGCACAGAAACATCCAGCACACCGTGCTTTACACCCAGCTCGCCTCGGAGCGCTTCAACGACTTCTGGAAGGACTGACAAGACGGGCGTCTTCGCCGGCTGGCTGCCCCGACCCACGACATCAAAAATTTCGAGGGTTTGGGCTTAGGACCCCTAAATCGAGAGGTTTACGCACGGTTTTGTGGGCGGCTGGAGGTGAAATCCCTACGGCCGACCCGGCGGCTTAGGATCCCAATATTGCGTGCAATACCCGCACCAGCGCGGACTTTATTCCATTGGCAGCTAAGCTTGCCGTCGCCTGCGCCTTACCCCTGAACATTGCGTGCAAGGCGCTACCGTGCACTTTTACGCGCTCGGGCCTTCCGCCCCAAGCTTGCCTCCGCTGCTTGAAGCTCAGCCGGCGCGGTAAATTACCGCAGCGCTGTCGCCAGGCGGCAGCATGGCTGCTTGGGCATGCTGCACTGCATTTGCATCTGGGTCGGCGCAGAAGGCAATAGCGGTCAGGCAGAAGCCGGGCTGGTCGCGATGCACCATCACCGCCGCGAAGCCGGCCTGAACCAAAGCGCGCGCCAGCGTGGCGTCAGTGAAGCCGGTATGGTGCGCCATGAAAATATTTCCTTTCGCCAGCGATGCGCGATGACCGTACAGTATGTCCAGCGCAGTGATCGGCCCCATCGGCGACAGATATAGCGGATCCTCCAGCCGCCCTTCGGCGACATGGCACGCCACCTCTTGCAAATCTGGCAGCTTGATCAACGCAATGCCATCCGCCTTCAGCACCCGACGCATCTCGCCTAGCGCCACCGGAACCTCATGCGGATGCAGGTGCTCGACGTTGTGGGAGGAATAAACGGCGTCGACTACGCCGTTGGCAATCACGCCCATATCGGTAGTGCTAGCGATGAAATCTGGTTGTACCGCCGGGTCGATGTCCAGCCGCAGCTCGCGCCAGGCGGCATCACGAAACACCATCGGCAGCTTTTCGCGACCAGGGGTGCCACAGCCGACATGCAGCACCGCATGCTTCTGTAGGCCCACGAGTGAGACCTGCGGCGGGAGCCCGCTGGAGGAGAGTGCGTTTATGCTGTGTGGTCCTTGTCCAGGGGTGATGCGGATGGCGCCCAGCGCCGCCTCGTATTCGCGAGTGAAGGTCAATATGTCGCCCAGGCCGATGGCCCATCTGCCTGCGCCCAGCCCGGCGCGATAAGCGCGGTGGCGGCTCGGATCGCCGGCGAGCGCCACGGCCGTGTCGATGTAGTTGGCGAGATCGGTGGCGACCCCGTCCGCCGCACCAGTGCCGGCGAGCAACTGTGCGGCCATGCGGGAAGCAAAGGACGCGCCGCACAGCGTCAGCAGCGGCAGCCCCATGCGGATGGCATCGCTGGCCACGGTGCCGGCGTTATAGGGGAAAGTGTCTAGGAACAGGTCGCCCAGCGGCAGCCGCGCCATGTATTCCGCAGGTCCCACGCGCGGCGTCACGATAATGCGCTCGGGGTCCACGCCAGCCGCGCTGGCCCGGGCAAGCATGTTTGCGCTGGCCCACTCATTGTCCTGCACCAGCCATAGCACGCTGTTAGACGTCCGGCCCAGGATCACCATCCAGGCATCGAACATTGCCTCGGTGATCTTGTAGGTGTTGGAGAGGCAGCAGAACACGAAACTGTCTTCTGGCAAGCCCGCCGCGGCTCGGCTGGCTAGGCCGCCCACCACCCGCTTGCTGTCATTGGCCTGATAGACGTGTCCGATGCGCAGCGGCCGTGGCACGTACTGCGCGGCCAGTTCGGGCGGTATTACGCCGTCGTCGCAGAAAAGGTAGTCCAACTCCGGCAACGGCACGGGCCCCACGAAGCCCAAATACGTCGCCTGCACTGGAGCCGGCTTCCAGCGCAGCACCTGGGTGCGCGCTCCGGTGGTCAGCCCGTTAAGATCGACTAGAATGTCGATCTCGTCGGTGCGGATCAGCCAGGCGGCCTTTTCGTCGGGCAAGTCGCGAATGACCCGCAGATGGTCGAAGGCCGCGGTGATGCGCGCACGGATCGCGCTGCCGTCCTCGGGGCTGGAACAGTAGCCGAACACCTCAAATTCGGAGCGGTCATGCGTCTCGATCAGCTCGGCGATTAGGTAGCTCATCGCATGGCTGCAGAAATCCGAAGATAGGTATCCAATGCGGATTCGGCGGTGGGCGTAGCCGTCGGCTGGGGCAAGATAGTGCGGGGTAGCGGTGGTCTTGCGAGCGATCCAGCTGACGCCGCTTGCCCTCTGCTCGCCGATGTCATCGGTCAGCGCCATGGCACTCAGCGGCCCGGCTTGTGCCAGCAGGGCGGCTGGTGTCAGGCCTGGGATCTCGGCAGACAACGTGGGCCAAAGGCACATCTTTTGGCGGACATGCACCCAGTGCTGAACCACGTCCGGCTGGTGCGGATCGATGCGCAGGCTACGTTGCAACTCGGCTTCCGCTGCCGCGAGCTGGCGCGTCTGTTCCAGAAGCCGGGCACGGTGGTTGATTAGCGCTACACGGTCCTCGTTGGGCTGTAGCGCCTCGGTCCAGCTTTGCAGTGCTTGGTCAGGCAGGCCAGCCTTCTCCAGTTGGAGCCCGAGATTGATGGCGGCGGGGTTGAAACCCGGCCGCAGCCCAAGTGACTGGCGATAGGCTGCGATGGCATCCTGCGTGCGCCCGTAGCGGCTCAACTCAAACCCGATGTTGAACCAGGCAGCAAACAGTAGGCCGGACCCGTTGGGCTGTGCGGCGATCCAGCTCCGGTACAACATGATGACGGCGTCGTCCTGCCGAGCAGCGCCTGCGCAATCGACGGCGGCGATGATCTCGCCGAGCGTCAGGCCGGCGAATGCCGCCGGAACGGCAGATGGCGTGGCCAGCCCCGTCAGAAAGCTGATTATGCCATTTAGGCGATCATGCAAAGGAAGGGCTAGATCGGCCAAGCTAACATCGTTCACGGCGTTGTCCCTGTTTTAGGGGCAGAGGAGAAGGCCCGGCCGCAGGATCGCATCCTGCGGCCGGTTTCGCGACGTTAATGGAACAAGGCGTTGACCTGCGTGCTGGACATGAGGCCAATCTCATGGCCAGTGAAGGCGCCCACCTGTGTGGATGTCATCGCTGCAAGGTCGGCGGGGCGCAGGGCACCTACTTGGGCATCGGTGAAGCCGCTGACTTGGATTGTAGTTAGGGCAGCCGCTTGGGCCGTTGTCAGCGCATTGATCTCCGCCGTGGTCAAGGCATGCATCTGCGCAGTGGTCAGCGCAGATACCTGTCCCGTGGTGAGGACGGCGAAGGACGCGGTAGTTAGTGTCGCCACCGCGCCGGGTGATAGGAAGGTAATCTGCGTCGTGGTCAGCGCCGGTACTTCCACCGTGGTCAGCGCGGCGGCTTGTGCACTGGTCAGCGCGGCCACCGTGCCGGTTGTGAGCGCGGCGATCTGCGCCGTGCTGAGGGCGGCCAGGTCAGCGGTCGTCATGGCCGGCATCTGGCCGGATGTCAGGGCTGCTACCT
>JANXVC010000393.1 GCA_025351925.1 Rhodospirillales bacterium
AGCCGTTCGAGACTGCGACGCTTGCCCATCTGATCGAGGAAAGGCTGTCCGCACCATCTGGCGTGTAGGAACCAGTTCTATGAGCTAAACGGAACACGTCACCCAGATGGCCAAATCGCACAGCTTCGCGGTCACTGGGCCGAATAGCCGCGGGAATGGCAGCAGCACGCTGCCGTCCAGCGAGGCGGGGTAGGCGTCGGCGATACGCTTGCGGTATTCGACGGAAAAGCTCTTGGTCTCAATAGGGTTCAGAGGCGCCAGGAACGGGCGCAGGCCGCTGCCTTTGAACCATTCGACTACCGCGTTCGCGCCGTCGGGGAGGGGGTGGTGATACGTCGTCCGCCAGACATCGACCCGCGCGCAGTGCGGGCGCAGCACGCCGTAGTACCAGCCCGGCGTCCGCATTGCCTCGCGCGCTCCGGCGGCTCTCGCAAGCTTGGCGGCCCAGGGCCCGTCGGTCGCCACCTCCCGCATGAGCTGATGCGCCGGCTCGTCCAGGTTGTCCGGCATCTGCACCGCAAGGCTGCCGCCCGCCCGGCGCCAGCTTGGCCGCGAGGCGAGGCAACAGGTCCGCATGGTCCGGCAGTCATTGCAGCCCGGAGAACTGTCGAGACCCGTGACGGTGGCATTGGGGAAGCGTTGCAGCAACAGCTCCGTCGACTTGCCGGGACTGCAGCCCAGGTCCACCGCGGTCAACGCCGCCTGTCCTGGCACGGCGGCGAGCAAATCGCGCACTGGACGGGTGCGTTCGTCCTCAAAGGCCGTGTATAGCTTGGTGGACTAATCCATGGTGTTTCTCCGGTCAGAGCGCCTGCCGCACCGCGGCGGCCTCGCCCTCCAGCATTGCCCTGAGACGCGCCCGGTCCGAGAACACGCAGCGCATGGCTGCAGTCGTGAATAGCGAGCCCATAACCCGGAGTCGACGGCGGAGAACGTCGTGCGGGCCAGAGGGCGCTACAAATCCGTCAAAACCGGCTCCGCAGGCGGAACCAGGCCATCAGCGCCGCATCCACCGGGATTGCCGGCACCTCCCGCAGGCGCAAGTACCATCGTTTTTGCGTGTTGCCAGACGCCGGACCCCAAGTGGGCGGACAGGCTCGCGCCTGCAGCCCGGCCAGCCGCAACAGCAGCACGCAGCGCGGCAGATGGTAGGCCGAGGTGGCGGCATAGACCGGCCCGGTGTGGCCGCGCAGCAGCTCGGCGCAGGCACGGACGGAGGACAAAGTGTTGGTGCCGGTCGGCTCAGTCCTGATCCGGTTGGGAGGTATGCCGCGGTCGCGCAGCAGGGCGGCCATCACGTCGGCCTCGGCGGGGCCATGGCGCCCGACGCCGCCGGTCGGCATGTAGAGGACATCCGGCAGCCGCTCACCCAGCCGGAAGGCCGCGCGTACCCGGTCCAGCATGGCGCCGCTGGGCTGACCATCGGGGCGCACCGCGGCGCCGAAGATGATGATGACCTCTGGCATTAAGACGGCGGCGCCAGCAGCAGGCGGTTGACGCTAGACAGCGCGTCGTAGGTCTGCCGCCATGCCCGTGCGAACGCCGCGGAGTCGGTGCCACGGGCCCGCAGCGCCGACGCGATGCCGCCGACGGTGCGGACGCCGTCAACCAGACCGAGGATCGCCGCGGCTAGCGGCGGCATAGGAACCGGCACGCGCAGGCCGTCGAACAGGAACGGCAGCGTGCCGTCGCCGCGGATGTTGCGTGCGAGCTCGGCCGCCGACAGCTCGCGCGCCACCGGGACAGCGTTGTCCCGCATCGGATCGGGCGCTGGCCAGGCCTCGGCGGCACGGACGCAGTAGGCGACGTGGGTGCTCATGTTGCCGGTCAGCGCCTCGGCGAGGCCAGCGCGAGCGGCCGGAGCCAGCGTGGCGACGCGGGCGCGCAGCTTGGGATCCGGCAGATAGACGGCAGGGTCGTAGCGCAAAGGCTCCATCAACGCCGTGACCTGCAGCCCGGCGGCTTCGAGCAGGGCGATGAACTCCGGCGCCGTGTAGGCCCGGTCCCGCGGGTTCAGCAGCAGGTCGTACAGCCCGGCGTCGCCGCCCTCGATGTGGTCGCCGAAATAGGCGTTGCGCCGCAGCCAGGCGGTCTCTGGCAAATGCCGCATGACCCGCCGCGCCACGTCCAGCCGGGCCGGCGGCGGATCGTCCTCGGGCGCCAGCAGCCGCAGCGCGTCCTGCAGCATATAGACGCCGGTGCGGCCATGCGGCGCATAGACCATCAGCCCCAGCCCGCCGCCCGGCGCCAATACCGACAGCAGCGCCCGCAGGCCCTCCGCCGGGTTCGCCAGATGATGCAGCACGCCGCAGCAGTCGATGTAGTTAAAGGGCCCGAGACCCGACCCCGGCAGGTCCAGCAGCGAGCCCCGGTGCCAATCGAGGGTCAAGCCCCGCGCCTTCGCCCGCGCCCGCGCCGCGCCGTGTGCGGCGGCGGAGCGGTCCAGGTAGGTGACCCGGCCCGGCCGCCCCGCTGTCGCCAGCTGCTGCGCCAGCATGATCGCGCCGTCCCCGGTGCCGCCGCCCGCCACCAGCGCGCGCAGCGGCTGCGACGCCGGACGTGCGGCCTGGAACACCCAGTGGTCGATCTCCCGTAGATGGCTCGGGCTGCCGATGATGAGGCGCCGTGCCTCGTCACGCGGGTCGCGTTTCGGATACGGGAAGGCCTCGTATTGCGCGGCGAGTTTGGCGTCGATCGCATCGGTGATTGCATCGGTCATCCCGAACACCTATCCCGCGGCGATGCATTCAGCCAAGACGCGCGGCTATTTTGGCATCGGAGTGGAGGGCGTCTCGAAGTCCGCCAACATGGGTGCCCTGCTGCGCACCGCCCACGCGTTCGGCGCGGCGTTCTGCTTCACGGTTGGCGGCGGCTGGGACGCGCGCGCCGGGCGCATGGCCGATACCGCGGACACGCCGGCGCACGTGCCGCTATGGCGCTTCCCGAACCCGGCGGCGATCCAGATGCCGCGCGAATGCACCCTGGTGGGCATCGAGCTGCTGGACGACGCCGTGGATCTGCCGTCGTTCCGGCATCCGCTGAACGCTGCCTACGTGCTGGGACCCGAGCGGTCGGGCCTCTCGGCGCCAGTACGTGGGCAATGCCGCTATGTCGTCCGTATTCCAACCCGATTCGCGCTCAATCTGGCCGTGGCCGGCGCGCTGGTCATGTATGACCGCCTGCTGCAGCACGGGCGATTTGCCGAACGTCCGGTGGCGAGCGGCGGGCCAGCGCGGGCGATAACGCTGCCAGATGGCCACGGCGACCCGCGTTTTCGGCGTACCGTGCCGGATTGGCTGACGCAGGACGGCGTAGTGCCGGACGGACTGACGCCGGACGGACTCGCTTCGGACATCACGGATACGTAACGCGATGCTTGTTCCGGCTGGGCGCGCGCCGTATCTGAGGGCCATGCAATCCAAACTTCTTCTCGTCGTGGCCGCCGCCGCGCTACCCTCGCTGACTTTTGCCCAGCCCAGGACGGCGGCGCATCCTCCATCGCACGCGGCGCCGGCCCGCACCGCCAGCGCCGCGCCCAAGTCGATCGGCAAGTTCGACGATTGGCAGGCCGTCACGCATCAGGAGGCTGGGCAGCTGGTGTGCTACGCCTTTGTCCGCGCCGCCAGCTCGCAGCCGGCGCTGCCGGGCCGCGGCGACGTCGTGCTGACGGTCACGCAACGGCCTGGCGCGCGCGATGCGGTGGCGATCAGCGCCGGCTTCGCCTACGCGCCGAATGCCGAAGTCCAGATGTCCGTCGATCAGGCGCAGCTTGGGTTCTACACGGCCGGCCGCTCCGCCTTCGCCCGCGACGGCAAGGCGGCGGTGGCAGCGTTCGAGAAGGCCCGGCAAGCGGTCGCGAAGTCGCCGGGTCCACGCAACACCACGGTTTCCGACAGTTTCAGCCTGCGCGGCTTCAGCCCCGCCTACGCCGCGGTCAACAAGGCATGCCCCGCTAAATGAGCACCACTCTCGACCTGACGGAGACCGAGCGCACCCGCATCCTGGCGAAGTCCGCGCTGTTCAATCCGCCCACCGCGCAGCTGCCGGACGGGCGCCGCGACCTAGTTGGCCTGACGCGGGACGAGCTGGTGGACGAGCTTGCGGCCATCGGGGAAAAGCCGTTCCGCGCCAAGCAGCTTTGGCATTGGATCTACCACCAGGGCACGACCGACTTCTCCGCCATGTCCAGCATCGCCCGCCCGCTGCAGGAACGCCTGGCCGAACGCTTCGTGATCGGGCGGCCCAGCGTCGCCACCGTGCAGACCAGCACGGACGAGACCCGCAAGTGGCTGTTCCGCTTCCGCGACGGGCAGGAGGCCGAGACCGTCTA
>JANXVC010000433.1 GCA_025351925.1 Rhodospirillales bacterium
TTGGTGCCGACTACTGCGACGTGATCGCCCTCCGCCGGGATGCATAACAACGCCGTCTCATCCGGCCGCACATTCAGCACCTGCTTGCCGGTGCGCTTCTCCGCCAGCAGGTCATTGGCCACAACAACGAAACCCCGGCTGGCCGAACTCGCGACCAGATAGCGCAGTCCGTCCCGCCAAACGAACAGCGCCGCGACGTCGTCGTCATTGCCCAGCTCGGCCAGCACGCGGATCGCCTGCCCGTCGCCGCGTCCACGCGGCAGGTCAGCGGCCCGCAGCGTATGCGCCCGGCCGTTGCTGGCAAACAGGCACAGCCGGTCCGTCGTCTGGCAAGGCACCAGCATCCGCAGCTTGTCGCCCTCCTTGAACTTCAGCTCCGTGCCGTCGGCCACATGACCCTTCACCGCGCGTATCCAGCCCTTGTCCGACAGCACGACGGTGATCGGCTCGCGTTCGATCAGGCTGTCGGCGTTCACCTCGATGGTAAGCGGCACCTCTCCAAGCACGGTCCTTCGTGCCCCGAGCGCGCCGCCGCCGAACTTGTCCCGCACCGCTGCAAGCTCGCCCTCGATCTTCCGCCAGCGGTGACCCTCGTCCTTCAGCAGCCCCTCGACCTCACGCTGCTCCTTCGACAGCGACTTGTGCTCGCGCCGGATCTCCATTTCCTCAAGACGCCGCAGCGAGCGGAGCCGCATGTTGAGGATCGCCTCCGCCTGCAGGTCGGTCAGCGTGAAATGCGCAATCAGCGCCGGCTTCGGGTGGTCCTCCTCGCGAATGATGCGGATCACCTCGTCGAGGTTCAGGAACACCGCCAAATAGCCGTCCAGCACCTCCAGCCGCCGCTCGATGGCGGTCAAGCGATGCCGTGACCGGCGCACCAGCACCTCATGCCGGTGGTCGAGCCAGGCCCGCAACACGCCGCGCAGGCCCAGCACCAAGGGCGTCCGGTCGGCGGTCAGCACGTTCATGTTAAGCGGAAACCGGCTTTCCAGCGCGGTCGCGCGGAACATCGTCTCCATCAGCACCTCGGGCTCGACGCCGCGCGACTTCGGCTCCAGCACCAGCCGCACATGCTCGGTGCTCTCGTCCCGCACGTCGCCGAGGAACGGCAGCTTCTTGGCCTCCAGCAATTCAGCGATCTGCTCGATCAGCCGGGCCTTCTGCACCTGATACGGAATTTCGGTGACCACGACCGACCACGCGCCGTGCTTGCCGCGCTCGATCTCCCACTTGGCGCGGGTGCGGAACCCGCCGCGGCCGGTCTCGTAGGCCTGCAGGATGGCGGCCGGGTCCTCGATCAGCGTGCCGCCGGTCGGGAAATCCGGCCCGGGCATATGCGCCAGCAGATCGGCAGTGGTCGCTTCCGGATGCTGGATCAGATGGATCGCCGCCGTGCAGACCTCCCCGGCGTTATGCGGAGGGATGCTGGTCGCCATGCCGACCGCGATGCCAGCCGCGCCGTTGGCTAGCAGGTTCGGGAACCCGCCCGGCAACACAAGCGGCTCATTCTCCTCGCCGTCATAGGTCGCCCGGAAATCCACCGCGTCGTCGTCAATGCCGGACAACAGGGTCTGCGCGACCTCGGTCAGCCGCGCCTCGGTGTAGCGCATCGCCGCCGCGTTATCGCCGTCGATGTTGCCGAAATTGCCCTGACCCTCGATCAGCGGATACCGCGCCGCAAAGTCCTGGGCCAGCCGCACCAGTGCCTCATACACCGCGACGTCGCCGTGCGGATGATATTTGCCGATCACGTCGCCCACGACCCGCGCGCACTTCTTAAAGCCGGACGCCGGGTCGAGCTTCAGCTGGTGCATGGCGTAGATCAACCGCCGATGCACCGGCTTCAGGCCGTCGCGCACGTCCGGCAGACTGCGCGACATGATCGTACTCAGCGCATAGGCCAGATAGCGCTCGCTCAGCGCGTCCGCGAGCGGCGTGTCGGCGATCTTACCGATCAGGTCATCAGGCATGTCGGCTCCCTTCGCAGAACATATAGAGAACTAATCCGGTGACGCCAAGGTCAATACCCGGTCATACAGCATGTGCCGCGCCGCTGGCAGCGGCCGGTGCTGATGCCCAAAGGCATCCCGCGCCAGGAAGTGCCCAGTCAGCTTGAGCCCGTCGCGCCAGTCCTCAAAATCCGCAGTGTTGCCGCCCGCGAGGAAACCCGGCAGCCGCAACAGCCGGGGCCGCCACTCGCCCGCCGCCGCGTCCGACACCGCGCGCCCGGTCTTGGGCGACACCCAGGCCAGCCCGGCCGTCGCCCCGGACACGGCGCACGCCGTGAGATCAAGGCCATAGCCGAGTTCCGCCAGCAGCACGGCCTCCCAACGCACTAAATCCGTCAGCGCGTCCGCCTCACGCGCCAGCCCGGCAATCAGCTGGACCAACCCGGCAAACACCCGCGGATGCGGCTCCCGCTCCGGCAATGCGCCGTCCGCCACGGCGCACGCGGAGGACAGGATGGCGAGAGACAAAGCCTCGTCCATTGCCAGCGCCGCCCCGGGATGCACCAGCTCCGCGGTCATGGAGCCGAGCTGTTCCGCCAGCCGCGCGACCCACCGCGCCTGCACGAGGTTGCCGGGCTGCCAAGTCGAAGCCTGCGTTCGGGAAGCGCCGCCACGGGCCAAGCCGTTATGCTTCCCGTGCCCCTCGGTCAGCACCGTGACCAGCGCATCGCCCTCGCTATGGGCGCGCGCTGCCAGCACGATGGCGGGCGCCTCCCACTCCATAGGTCCCGCTAGGCCGTATCGTCGAGGCCGATCGCCCGCAGTCGCGCGCCCTCCTCATCCCAGCCGGCGCGTTCCTTGACGTTCAGGAACAGGTGCACCGGCCGTTCGATCAGGCTGGTCAGCTCCTTGCGGGCGCGGGCACCGATTTCCTTGATGCGGCTGCCCCCGGCGCCGATCAGGATCGCCTTGTGCCCGGCGCGCCCGACATAGATCGTCGCCTCCACCCGTACCGAGCCATCCGGCTTCTCCTGCCAGCTCTCAGTTTCGACCGTGGTGCCGTAAGGGATCTCTTCCTGAATTTGCAGGAAAATCTGCTCGCGCACCAACTCGGCGGCCAGGAGCCGGTCCGGCAGGTCGGTCAGGTCGTCGTCGGGATACAGATGCGGCCCGGCCGGCACCCCCGCCGCCAGGGCGTCCAGCAAGCGGTCCAGCCCGCCGCCGCTAGCCGCACTCACCATGAAGGTCTGCTCGGCCGGCAGAATTGCGCTCAGTTGGGCGGTCAGCGGCAGCAGGGTATGCGCCGCGATCAGGTCGATCTTGTTCAGCACCATCCAGGCCCGGCGCCCGCGCTCGGCGATCTGCCGGGCGATGCCGAGCACGCCCTCGGTCGCGCCCGCCTTGGCATCGATCAGCAGCAGCGTCAGGTCGGCGTCCTCCGCCCCGGTCCACGCCGCCTTGACCATGGCGCGGTCCAGCTTGCGGCGCGGCCGGAAAATGCCGGGGGTATCAACCAGCAGAATCTGGCTCGGCCCGCGCATCAGGATGCCGAGCACGCGGAACCGCGTCGTCTGCGCCTTCGGGGTCACGATGGACAGCTTGGCGCCAGTCAGCCGGTTCAGCAGGGTGGACTTGCCCGCATTGGGTGCGCCGACAATGGCGACGAAGCCGCAGCGCGGTTCAGTATCCGCGTCTGGGTGAACAGGGATGGGCTGGTCAGTCATGCACTCAATCTTTCAAGCAGCTCGGCCGCTGCCAGGCGTTCCGCCACGCGTTTGCTGCCGGCTCGCCCGGTGCCCGTCTGGCCGCACGCCGACACATCGATCACGAACTCCGGCGCGTGGGAGGGGCCGCTGCGTTCCACGACCTGGTAGATGGGCAGCGCCAGCCCCCGTGCCATCAGCAGTTCCTGCAGCGCGGTCTTCGGATCCTTCGGCGGCAGCACGAGCGCGTCCATCGCGGACCGCCAGGCCGTCCGCACGAAAACCTGTGCCGCCGGAAGCCCAGCGTCGAGATACAGCGCCCCGATCATCGCCTCCATCGCGTCGGCCAGAACGTTGGCCAACTGGCCCACGCCGGCCCGCGCCTCGTTCGGTGCGATCGCCAGCGCCTCCGACAGCCCGGCCCGCCCGGCGATCACCGCCAGCACCTTGCGCGACACCAGATGGGCATGGCGCGGGCCCAGCTCACCCTCCTGCTCGTCGGGAAAGCGCTCGAGCAGCCAATCCGCCACGACCAGGCCCAGCACCCGGTCGCCGATGAACTCCAGCCGCTCGTTCGAGCCGACGCCGCGCCGCTCGCCCCGCCGATGCTGGCCGCGGCGGCCGTGCGCTGCCGAACGATGGGTCAACGCCTCATAGAGCAAGGCGGGGCGGGCAAAGCTGTGGCCCAGGATAGTCTCAGCCGCGCGATACTGCGTGGCCGGGTCTGGTAAATGCTCGGCGGACGGGTCGATCAAGTGATGCCGTGCAGCAGCCGGTTCCAGCGGATTTCGAGCGGCCACTCCCAAACCTGCCACCACGGCGCCTGCCCGTCGATGGAGAAGAAGATGAACTCGGCCCGCCCGATCAGGTTCTCGACCGGCACGAAGCCGACGCCGCCCTGGTTGTCCGATAGCCGGCTGTCCGACGAGTTGTCCCGGTTGTCGCCCATGGCGAATACGTGGCCCTCCGGCACCTTGAACTCCGGCGTCGTGTTCAGCCCGCCCTCCTCGTACATTTTAAGGATGTCGTGCTTCCGGCCATTCGGCAGCGTCTCGATGTACAGCCGCGCCACGGTGCGCGACCCCTGCTCGTCAGCAGTGTAGTTGCCGGCGTCCATACGCGGCACGAGGGTCCCATTAATGTAAAGCTGGCCGGATTTCATCTGGAGGCGGTCGCCGGGCAGGCCGACGATGCGCTTGATGTAGTCGGTCTGGTTGTCGTGCGGCCACCTGAACACCGCGACATCACCACGGTCCGGCAGCCGGCCGAAGATCCGACCATCAAACAGGTTCGGCGAGAACGGCAGCGAGTACCGGGAGTAGCCATAACTATACTTTGATACGAATAAATAGTCGCCGATGAGCAGGGTCGGGATCATCGAGCCGGATGGAATGTTGAACGGCTCGAATGCGACGGTGCGGATGCCGATCGCGATCAAACCGGCATAGACGATCGTCTTGACGTTCTCGAGCAAGCCACCCGATTTTTGTGTCGCGGCTATTTTCGTCATTATATCGAGGTGATCCGGTTTACGAAGTTGGCGGGATGAAGCCGACGCAGGCGCGCCGTGTCAAGGAAC
>JANXVC010000485.1 GCA_025351925.1 Rhodospirillales bacterium
CTGGTGCAGTCGGGCGTCGTGGACGACACGGCATTCGCCGGGGCACGCGCGCGCAGCCTGACCCGCGCTGGGCGGTCGCGCCGGGCCGTCAGCGCGCATTTGGCCGCCCGGGGAGTACCGCAAGACGTAGTCCAGGCCGCCCTGCCGGAACCCGAGAGCGAACTTGCCGCCGCACTGGCCTATGCGCGCCGTCGCCGGCTGGGTCCGTTCCGGGTTCAGGACGCGGACGCCGATGTCCAACGGAAAGAATTGGGCGCCATGGCCCGCGCCGGCTTCCCGCAGCCAGTGGCGCAGCAGGCGCTGCGCATGGATCCCGAGGACGCGAAGGCGCTGGTGATCCGGTTGAAACAGGGCTGATGTCCCAGGGCCGCCCACGCTTTTCCCGCGCTGCCATCCTGGAGGGCGCGCGCAGCAGCTTGCCGGTGCAGGTGGCCGTGGTCCCTTTCGGCCTGGTATGCGGCGTGGCGGCCCAGGCGCAGGGGCTGTCCCTCGCCGAGGCCACGCTGATGAGCGGGCTGGTGTACGCCGGCTCGGCGCAGCTGCTCGCCCTGAGCCATTGGTCCAGCCCGGCGCCGGTGCTGGCAGCGGGCCTGGCGTCCTTCGTAGTCAACCTGCGCCTGGCGCTGATGGGGCCGGTGCTGGGGCCCTGGCTCGACCGGCTGCGCGGCTGGCGGCTATGGGCCAGCCTGTTCGTCATGGCGGACCAGAACTGGGCCTTGTCGGTGACGCAAATGCAGGCTGGGCGGTGGGACGCTGGGTTCCTGTTCGGCTCGGGCGCGTTGATGTGGGTCGTCTGGGTCGCTTCCACCGCAGCGGGGCACGTGCTGGGCGCCACGATGCGTCCGCCTGCTGGCCATCCGCTGTTCTTCGCGGCGCTCGCGGTGTTTGTGGCGATCCTCGTGGTAATGTGGCGGGGACGGCGCGATTTTGTGCCGTGGCTCGTGGCGGCGGCCGTCTCCATGCTGTTCGCGCGGCTGCTGCCGGGGACGAGCTGGTATATCGTGCTCGGGGCGCTGGCCGGCAGCGGCACCGGCGTCTGGCGCGACCGGCGTCGTGAGTTCAATGCATGACGCTCGACCCCTGGGTGCTCGCCGCGATCGCTGCCATGGCGTTCGCCACCTTCGTGACGCGGGCCGGCGGCTATCTGCTGTTCCGCACCTTCAGCCCGCCGCCGCTGATGCGCGCCATGCTGGGCTACATCCCCGGCACGCTGTTCGTCAGCTATGTCGCGCCAGCGCTGGCGACGGGCGGCTTGCAGCAGTGGGTAGGTGCGCTCGTCACCGCAGCGGTAATGCTGGCGACCCGCAACCTGGCCCTGGCGATCCTCGGCGGCACGGCGGCGGCGGGCGTCGTCTGGGCGGCTGGGTGAGGAGCCTGCTTACCATTCGCGCGCCCCGTTGGACAGGATACTGGGTGCCGGTTGTTGCTTTGATGCTTTCCGCCTGCGGCTCCGGCCATCGCACGGCCGGGTCGGTCGGCACATCCACCGCACTGGAATGTGCGCCGTTCGCCCGGCAGGCCTCGGGCATCCAGCTTTACGGCGAGGCGTTTTCCTGGTGGGACCAGGCGGCTGGACGCTACGGCCGCAGAGCGACCCCGGTGCCGGGCGGCGTCCTGGTATTCCGCCGCAGCGCTCGGCTTGGCTCCGGCCACGTGTCCGTCGTGAACCGCGTGGTCTCGGCTCGGGAAATCATGGTGACGCAGGCCAACTGGGTGCATCGCCGCATCACCCGCAACGAGCCAATGATCGACGTCTCCTCGGGTAATGACTGGAGCGAGGTCCGGGTCTGGTGGGCGCCGTCGGGCACCCTGGGCAATACGGTCTATCCCACCTACGGCTTCATCGAACCGTAACCTGGCGGCGGCCGCGTCTTCAAGGGCCCGCTGCGCTGAACATTGCCAAATTGCTTGCAAGCGCCTCCAGGCCGCGCCATGTCATGCACTAGGGCGGGCGATATCCGCCTGTGGCATTCGAGGGTGCGCCGAACGGGCGTTCGCTCACACGGAGGAACCATGGGTAGCTTCAGTATTTGGCACTGGATGGTCGTCCTGATCGTTGTCCTGCTGCTGTTCGGAAGCGGCAAGGTCAGCGGCCTGATGGGCGACTTCGCCAAGGGTATCAAGTCGTTTAAGAAAAACATGGCCGACGACACCGACGCGTCGATGGAGGCCAGCGCCAGTGAGCGCCCGGCCGGCACGATCGCCGCGCCGGGCTCAACGACGACGGTGCGCGAGACGGCGACAACCCGCCACGGCTAAGGCTGCGGCCGGACTTTCGTGGGCGCGCCATCGGTTCCCAGCTGGGCGGTCCACTCGATCGTTCGGGCCGGGCACCGTATGGATTTGCGGGGCTGGGTGCCGGCGACTGCGGGCAACATCTCCGTCCGCCTCGCCGATGGCAGCCTAGCGATCACCCGGAGCGGCACGCATAAGGGGTTTCTCGACCCTGGCAGCGTCATGCTGGTGGATCCCGTTGGACGCAGTCCGTCGCCCGACGCGCATCCTAGCGCCGAGACCGAATTGCACTGCCAAATCTATCGTATGTTCCCTCGTGTGGGCGCGGTGCTGCATGGACACTCAGTCCCGGGCACCGTGCTTTCTATGGCGATCCAAGAGTCGGTAATCACGTTCGCGGAATACGAGTTGCTCAAAGCCTTCGAGGGCCAGACTACCCACGACGTGAGCCTCAGCCTGCCGGTATTCGACAACGACCAGAATATCCCGCGGCTTGTCGCACGCGCTGAAACGCATCTGGCGTCCTGCCGATTGGGCTATCTCATCCGTGGTCATGGCGCCTATGTTTGGGGTCTCGACATGGACACCGCCCTGGCCCGGCTTGAGGGCCTGGAATTCTTGCTGGCCTGTGAGCTGGAACGAAGGAAACTGCGATGAGCCGCCTCACGATCTATGCCGATGACGCCCCGGGAACTCCGGACACCCGCACTGAGGACCCGCAGCAGATCGCCGCCGAGCTGTCGCGCATCGGCGTACGCTTCGAGCGGTGGGATAGCCCGGTTGACGCCGACGCCAACGCCGCGCCCGACGCGGTGCTTGCGGCCTACCGGCCCTATCTCGACGCGCTGATGGGCACGGCCAAAGCCGGTTCGGCCGACGTGATCACCCTCACGCCCGATCACCCCCAGGTGGACGCGCTGCGGCAGAAGTTCCTGTCCGAGCACATCCATACCGAGGACGAGATCCGCTTCTTCGTGCAGGGCGCCGGCAATTTCATCATGCACGTCGATGGCCAGGTGTGGGACGCGCACTGCACGGCGGGGGATCTGATCTCCGTCCCGGCCAATACGCCGCATTGGTTCGACGCCGGGCCGCAGCCGCGCTTTACGGCGCTGCGCGTGTTCACTGATCAGTCCGGCTGGGTGCCGCACTACACCGGTCAGCCGATCCACGAGCGGTTCCCAGCGTCGTAACGCCAGCCTTTAGATGATGCCGCCGGCTGCAGTGCTGATCGACGTCGAGGGCACGACCACCCCGATCCGGTTTGTGCACGACGTCCTGTTCCCCTACGCCCGCGCTGGCCTACCCGGCTTGCTTGTCACTCGGACCGATGAGCCTGATGTGGCAGCGGCGCTCGCTGAGGTATTTGGTCCTGATAAGCTGGCCACATTGCTTGCCTGGATGGACGGCGACGTGAAAGCCACGCCATTGAAGGCTTTGCAGGGCATCCTTTGGCGTGACGGCTACGCCGCTGGCGACCTATGCGGCGAGCTTTACCCGGATGTGGCGCCCTGCCTTCGGCGTTGGTGTGCGGCCGGTCTGCGCCTTTGCATCTATTCGTCCGGCTCGGTCGAGGCGCAGCGGCAGCTGTTCGGCCATTCCGTCGCGGGCGACCTCGTGCCGCTGTTCACCGGCTTCTTCGACACCCGTATCGGTGCGAAACGCGAGGCCCAAAGCTACGCAACGATCGCGCAGGGCCTGTTCCTACCCGGCTCCGAAATTCTGTTTCTATCCGACATTGAGGCCGAACTGGACGCCGCCATCTCAGCAGGGCTGCGCACCTGCCAATTGGTGCGGGCGAACGATGCCACCATTGCGTCGGAACGCCACCCGACGGCCGAAGATTTCCAGGCAGTCGCCCGGCAATTCGGCCTTCCCACGCCGCAATAATCACCATTTCGTCATCGAACGGCGCAGGAAAAAATGCGTTTCCAGAAACCCGCCGCATCATGGCGTGGCCAAGGGAGATTACCATGCCGACATACGACGCCACCATCAAAGCGCTGAAAGCCGGCGCCAAGAGCATGACCGTGAACGCCGCCGTAAAGAACATCGAGAGCTGGGAAGCCACGCTCGAGAAGCTTGAAGTCAGCGGAGTGAAGACGGTCATCAAGGATCTTGAGAGCCTGAAGAAACACTTGCAGAAGCCCGAGATCGACGGCGGGGCAGTGCACAAGCTGATCGCCAAGCTAGGCAAGGAGACGGTGACGATCGCCGGACGCACCGAGGGCAAGAACGCCGAGAAGGTCAAGGCGCTCGGCGAGGCGCTGAGCGGCGCGGCCGAGGACGAAGAGAAAGCAGCCTAACTTCCAGCGTGCGCCCGCCCCAAGGGGTGGGCGCATTGCGCTGCGTTGCAGGCTATGTTGATCGCGATCGGCCATGCCGATCCATCACGCCAGATTGCACGGAGACGCCCATGATCCCCGACGCCGCCAATACGCCCGAGCACGCCGGCCTATCGTCGCAGCGCCTAAGCAAGATCGATGGCTGGATGGACCGCCAGGTCGAGGGTAAGCTGGCCGGGCTTTCGGTGCTGGTCAGCCGCCGCGGCCGGCTGGCGTATGAGCGGCACGCCGGGTTCGCCGACATCGCGCGCGGCCTGCCCATGGCAGCGGACAGCATCCTCCGCATCTACTCCATGACCAAGCCGCTTACGAGCGTTGCCTTGATGATGCTTTACGAGGACGGGCTGTTCCAACTGGATGATCCAATCAGCGGCGTGCTGCCCTGTTTTCAAGATATGCACGTCTATGCCGGGGAGGGGCGGGAGCCCGTGCCGGCCGAGCGCGGCATCACCTACCGGGATTTGCTGACCCACACCGCCGGGCTGACCTACGGCTTCATGAGCGCGACGCCGGTCGATGCGATGTACCGGGACCAGGGCGTCGATTTCCAGACCGCGGACCGGACGCTGGCCGAGGTCGTTGAGCTGGCCGCGACGCTGCCGTTGCTGGCGCAGCCGGGGTCGGCCTGGAACTACAGCATCGCCACCGATGTGGTGGGCCACTTGGTGGCCGTGCTCTCGGGACAGAGTTTCGAGCGCTTTCTGCATGATCGCGTCATCGCGCCGCTCGGCATGATGGACACGTCGTTTCAGGTGCCGCCCGAAAAAATCGGCCGCTTCGCCGCCAACTACGTTCGTGGAGACAACGGCAGGGCAGCGCTGCTCGACGATCCCGCAACCAGCCTTTTCACCATGCCCCGCGCTATCGCGTCGGGCGGCGGCGGTCTGCTGGGCACCGGCCGCGACTACATGCGGTTCTGCCGCATGATGCTGAACCGCGGTACGCTGGACGGCGAACGCCTGCTGGGCCGCAAGACCGTCGAGCTGATGACAGCGAACCATTTAGGCGGCGACATGGCCAGCATGGGCCAGGCGCGCTTTAGCGAGAGCAACTACGAGGGTATCGGCTTCGGCCTGGGCTTCTCCGTCATGCTCGACCCGGCGCGCGCACAGATTTTGGGCTCACCCGGTGAATTCGCCTGGGGCGGCGCCGCCAGCACTGCGTTCTGGATCGACCCGGCGGAGGAGATGGCCGTCATTATGATGACCCAGCTCACGCCCAGTTCGACCTATCCAATCCGCCGTGAGCTGCGGGTGCTGACCTATCAGGCGATCGTGGACTGATTGACTGTGCTGGGCTCAGGGACAGCGGCCGGCGCCGTTACCCCGAGGTAGCGGTCCATCACCTCATGCGGCGCGCCGTCGGCCATCACCCGGCCCTGGTTCAGCCAGATTACCCGGGTGCACCAGTCGAGGATCACCGATGTCGAATGCGACGATAGCACGAGGATTTCGGCGCCGCGGACCATGTCCTCGAGCCGGCTGCGCGCCTTATCCATGAACGCCGCGTCACCGGCCAGCAGCCACTCATCCATCAGCAGCACCTGCGGGCGGATTGCAGTCGCAAGGGCGAAACCGAGCCGGATCACCATGCCGGAGCTATAGAAGCGTACAGGCAGGTCGAGGAACTCCGCCAGTTCGGCAAACTCCTGCACGTCGTCCTCGAGATGGCGGATCTCCGGGCGGGACAGGCCGCTATACAGCCCGCGCAGCGCGATGTTCTCCCGCCCGGTCAGCTCGGGGTTCATGCCAAGATTGGGATCGAGGAGCGCGCCGATGTTGCCATGGACGTGCACCGAGCCGACCACGGGCTCGTAGATGCCGGCGAGCGTGCGCAGCAGCGTGGTCTTGCCGGCCCCGTTGCCGCCGATCAGCCCGAGCCGGTCCCCGGTTGTGAGGTGCAGCGACACGCCGCGTAGCGCCTGCACCACGATGCGATGCCGGCCGTCCTCGTGGAGACGCCCGCTGGCGGCGGCGAACACGGTGCGCTTCAGGCTGCGGCTGTTGCCGTGGTAGATCGGGAAGCTGACCTCCACGCCGTTCATGTCGATCTTCGCCATGTCCGTCAGACCCAGAATGCCAAGCGGCCGCGGACGCGCGCGAACAGCAGCCACGCCGCGCCGCAGAGCAGGGCGCTGAACCCCAGGGCGGATGCCCAAATTGCCCCGTCCGCCACCTGTCCCAGCAGCGGCGCCCGCACGATCTCCAGCAGGGTATAGAACGGGTTGAACGGCAGCCAATCCGCCTGCGGGCCCTTCAGCAGTTCCGGTTTCCAGATGACCGGGCTGACAAAAAACGCGATCTGCATCACGCTGCCGACGATGGGCGGAATGTCGCGGAACCGTGCGCATATCGCGCCCAGCAGGAGGCAGGTCGCCAGACCGTCGATGACCCATAGCAGGACGCCGGGCACGGCGGCCCATGCGGCAAGGCCCGGCCAGACGTCGAAGGCGGCATAAACGACCAGGATCACCGGAACGTTATGCGCCAGAACAAGCAGATTCCGGGTGATGACCCGGATGGCATAGAGGGTGAATGGCATACGCTGCGAGCGGATCATGCCCTCGGCCTGCTGGAAGCTGCCGCAGGCGTCGGCGACCACGGCGCCCAGCACGTTCCACAGCACAAGCGACAACGCGAGGAACGGCAGGTAGTCGTGCAGCTCCATCTTAAACAGCTGCGAATAGAGCAGACCGAGGGCGCCGATCATCACGCCAGTCGATAGCGTCAGCCAGAACGGGCCGAGCACCGAGCCGCGATAGCGCAGCCGGATGTCGAACCAGCCAAGCGTCAGCCCGAGTCGCCATAGGGCAAATCCGTCTTGCACATCCTGAACGGCGAGGCGCTGGCGGGCCCCGTTCGAATGGTCTGAGTGCAGCACAAGGTCGGCGGTGCTGCGAGGGTCCAGGGCTGCGCTCACCGGCGCGCGATAGCCGATCCGGCGCGATACTGCAACCAGCGGCGCCCTTGCGCTGTACTGCCCGATGTCGCCATGCTGCTGTCTTGCGGCAAAGACTTCCGCATAGCGCTGCGATGTCGTAACAAACTCTTGCAAGAAGATTCTAGCTAGGCTAACGGGTTGTATGGGCTTGTTATCTGCTGACCTGAGCGACGGCCTCTAAAGCCGTTGTGCCCTCCGGCCATCCAAAGGCCGCGCCACGACGGAGGCCATATCCATGTTGCGTCCTCGTTTCGCCCTTGTTCCGGTCATCCGCCGCCGACCCGCGGCCTGCATGCTGGGCGGTTTCGCGGCACTCGCGCTGCTATCGGCCTGCGCGAGTCGGCCGCAGATCAGCGCGCAGCAGGAATCGACCCAGTATCTGTCGCATGCCCGCCGCAACTACACGCCGCCGGGTTCGGCCGACGATCCCTGGGGGCCCTATGTCGGCGAGGCGTCGGCAAAGTTCGACGTGCCGGAGCGCTGGATTCGCGAGGTTATGCACCAGGAGTCCGGTGGGCATCTCTATGGCCGCGGCGGCGACCTGATCACCTCCGGCGCCGGCGCGATGGGCCTGATGCAGGTTATGCCCGGCACCTATGACGAGCTGCGCGCCCGCTATCCCGAGCTGGGCAGTGATCCATTCGATCCGCACAACAATATCCTCGCCGGCACGGCGTATATCCGCGAGATGTATGACATCTACGGCTCGCCAGGTTTCCTTGCGGCCTACAACGCGGGGCCGGGGCGGCTGGACGACTACCTGACGCGCAGCCGGACATTGCCGCAGGAAACTAGGCGCTATGTCGCCAGCATCGGACCGAAGATCGCCGGCGCATTCCCCATTACGCGCTCGCCGGGCGAGCAGTATGCGATGAACTCGCTGCCGCTGCAAATTCCTGACGGTGCGCGCTACGCCGTCAGTCGGGCCACGGGCGCGGAGACGCCGAGCTATTCTCCCGCCGTCGCGCTCGCGCTGAACCCGGTGCCGGCGGCATCGCCAATCGTGCTCGCCCCGACGGAACAGGTCGCGCGTTTGCCCGTGCCGCCGCCGGCCGAGCCACGAGGCAGCTACATCACCCTGTCGCCGCAGCCGATCGAGGTCGCGCAGCTGCCGGAACCGCCGCCGGCAGAGGCGCAGGTAAGCTATGTCGCACCCCCTTACAGGCCGATGCAGCAGCAGTTCGGGCGTCTGCCGGAGCCGCCGCCCTACTCGCCGCAGACGCCTCCGGTCGAACATGCCCGCCTGCCTGAACCCGCACGGCAGTTCGCTGCCCTGGCCCCCGTCATCCCGCCACGTCCCTCGGCATTCAGCCTGATGTCCTCCGCCAATGCTGCGCCGGCCGTTATACGCCGTGGCAGCTTTGCGCCGGGTAATTGGGCGGTGCAGGTCGGCGCATTCGAGAATGCCAACCAGGCGTCGGCCGCCACGGCTGCGGCCCGCGACACCGCCCGCGACGTGCTGGGCAGCGCTCGCCCTAAGGTGTCCAGCGTCCGCCAGCCCCGCGGCACCCTTTATCGCGCCCGCTTGGTCGGCCTGTCGCGTGACGCCGCCGCGCATGCTTGCGAACGCCTGGTCCGCATCCGCACCAACTGCATGATCGTGTCGCCTGACGCCTAATCCAACGGCTTTTGAAGTCAGGGAATTTTGGTTGTCCCGGCCACGACTGGGGAACGCGACCGCGTTGCCTTCTCCAGTATGCCGCTGATGCCCTCGCGACGGCCGAGTTCCGACCACACGTCGGCAGGCTCGATCCCCGCTGCGACCCACATGACCATCAGGTGATACAGCACGTCGGCGCTCTCGGCGACCAAGGCCGCCTTGTTGCCGGTCACCGCCTCAATCAGGCACTCGACCGCCTCCTCGCCAAATTTTTGCGCGACCTTCGACACGCCGCGGGACAGCAGGCGTGCGGAGTGGCTATGCGCCGGATCGGCTGACCGTCGGTCCATGACGACGGTCCAAAGCCGATCCAGCACCTCGCCGGTGACGTCGGCCGGAACGTAGGGGCGCGCTGGCTCAGCCTTGGGCTTCGGCACGTCCTTTTTTGCCGCGACCGTCTTCTTTGCCCCGACTGTCTTCTTCGCCAATGTGACTTTCTTGATCGCCTTGGCCATCATCAGGCCGCCATGACCACGGGCGGCCTGACCGGCAGGCCCGCCGCCGCCAGTGCCGCCTTGACCTGCGGAATGGTGAACGTGCCGAAATGGAACACCGAGGCCGCCAGCAGCCCGGTCGCGCCCGCATTCGCCCCATCCACGAAATGCTGCAGGCTGCCAACCCCACCTGAAGCGATCACCGGCACGCGCACCGCCTTGCAAACGGCTCGCAGCAGATCGAGGTCGAAACCACGCCCGGTGCCATCACGGTCCATGCTGGTCAGCAAGATTTCCCCCGCACCCAGCGCGGCAACCTGCTGGCACCAGTCAACGGCGTCACGGCCGGTCGCGGTCCGTCCGCCATGGGTGAACACCTCCCATTGGCCGGGGCCGCTGGCCCGGGCATCGACCGCGACCACGACGCATTGGCTGCCAAACTTCATGGCGGCGTCGCGCACCAGCTCCGGCCGGGCAAAGGCGGCGGAGTTCATGCTGCATTTGTCGGCGCCGGCCAGCAGCAGCCGCCGCATGTCCTCGGGCGACCGCACGCCGCCGCCTACCGTCAGCGGCAGGAACACCCGGGCCGCCGTGCGCGATACCACGTCCAAGATCGTGTCGCGGTTCTCGTGGCTCGCTGTGATGTCCAGGAACGTCAGCTCGTCTGCGCCGGCAGCGTCATAGACCGCTGCCTGCTCAACGGGGTCGCCGGCATCGCGCAGCGCTACAAAGTTCACGCCTTTGACGACACGGCCGTCCTTGACGTCAAGACAGGGAATGACACGGAGCTTGAGCATGCGCCCATAAACCCAGCAAAGCCGATCGTTGCAAGCGTAAGTTGTGGGAGTTCCGCAATGACACTCGACAACTCGACCGTTGGTTGGAGCCGATCGACGAGCCTGGCTAGTGTCCTGCAAGGAGGGTGAGCGCTTCCTTCAGCTCGATCCGGCCGTCATACAATGCCCGGCCGATGATAACGCCATCCACGCCGGAAATCGCCAGATCGTGCAATGCCTGGAGGTCAGCGAGCGATCCGACGCCGCCGCTCGCGATCACCGGGGTGCGCAGGCGGGCGGCGAGCTCGAACGTTTGCTCCAGGTTGAGCCCGGTCAGCATACCGTCGCGTCCGATGTCGGTGTAGATCACGGCGGCCGCTCCCGCATCCTCGAAGCGGAGCGCCAGGTCGATGGCGGACATCGCTGATGTCTCGGCCCAGCCCTCGGTCGCGACATAGCCATCCCGGGCGTCGATGCCGACGGCGATCTGCCCGGGAAAGGCGCGGCAGGCCTCGTGCACCAGCGCCGGCGTCTTCACAGCGGCGCTGCCCAGGATCACCCGCTGCACCCCAGCGTGCAGCCAGCGCTCAATGCCCGCCATGTCGCGGATGCCGCCGCCGAGCTGCATCGGCACCGTGGCCGCGACTAGGTTGGCGGCGACCGCCTGGGTATTGACGGACTAGCCGGCGAACGCGCCGTTCAGATCCACGACGTGCAGCCATTGGCACCCGGCGTCCTGCCAGGTCCGCGCCTGCGCGCCGGGATCGTCCGAATAGACGGTGGCGTCGTCCATAACGCCGCGCTTCAGCCGGACGCAGGCGCCGTCCTTCAAATCGATCGCGGGATAGAGCACCAGGCTCACGCCTTGGGGTCCCGCTGCAGCAGCTTCACGTAGAAAATACCGCGTATGGTGCGGCCGCCCACCCGCGCGTAGCTTGGATGCTCGCCCCATCGGTGGTAGCCGAGCGTCTCATAGAGGCTGATGGCGGCCTCCTGCGTCTCTCGCACGTCGAGGTTCAGCACCTGATAGCCGAGGCTGCGGGCGCTGTCCTCGATGCGCCGGGTCATCATGCGAGCGAGGCCGTGACCTCTGGCATATGGGGCGATGAACGAGTGCATCAGCGTCGCTGCGAAAGCCTGCGCCTCGTTGTTGCGGGGCGGGCGGACCAGTTGCGCGCTGCCGACGATGACGCCGTCCAGCCGCCCGATGAACAGCTCGCGCTCCGGCACCAGCAGCACGCCGCGGAAATAGCTCTGCAGCGCCAGGCGGCCCGGCGACTTCACCCAGCCGAAGCCGCCGCCGTCGAGGATTGCGGCGTCCGCGGCCTCGCATAGGGCGTGCAGGTCGTCGTCGGGCAGCTCGGCGGCGCGTTCCACCAGCAACTCGGGAGTCATGGTTTCGCCCATCGTGTTACGCAATCCCAACTCGGTCAGGTGTAGCTCGTTCCGGAGTCCCTCGTTCCGGAGTCCAGAGCAAGAAGTTGGCCAAGATGCGCAGGCCGACCTCCTGGCTCTTTTCCACGTGGAATTGCGTGCCGGCACGGTTGCCGCGGGCGACCAGCGCAGGCACCGGGCCGCCGTAGTCCGTGGTGGCCAGCAGGTCGTCTGCCTCGCCGTCGCGGAGCGCATAGCTGTGTACGAAATAGGCGTGGTCGCCGGGCCGCAGCCCGTCCAGGAGCGGATGCGCACCCGGCACGAAATCCAGCGCGTTCCAGCCCATCTGCGGCAGCCGCAGCCCCGGCGGATCCATCGGCGCGATATCGCCGCCGATCCAGCCGAAGCCCAGCGTGACCGCATGCTCCAGCCCCCGCGCCGCCATCAGCTGCATGCCGACGCAGATGCCGAGAAATGGGCGCCCAGCGTCAACGCTATGCTCGATCGCCTCCCGCATGCCTGACACCGCCGCGAGGCCGGCCGCGCAGTCAGCGAACGCGCCCTGACCCGGCAGGACCACACGGTCCGCCGCCGCTACCCGCACGGGATCACCGGTGATCTCGACCTGCACATCCAGCCCAGCCTGCTCCGCCGCCACAGTAAGCGCCCGGCTGGCGGAGGCGAGGTTGCCGCTGCCGTAGTCCACCACGGCGACGCGCATCATCCGAGCTGCCCAACCAGCGACGCATTCAGATCGCTGCGTACCTGCAGCAGACGGGCCAGCGCGCTCTCCTCGTCGCGCGCCGCCAGCACGTGTACCAGCAGATAGCCGCGCCGTTCCAGCGACCAGCGCACCGCGTCCCGCCCGAGCAAACCGGCGAGCACGCCGAACCCGAGGCCGATCAGCCCACCCAGCTCCGGCGGCGCCAGCGCCATCACCAGCAGCACCGCCGCGCCGAACAGCACCGCAGGAATCCACGCGCGGTGCACGAGCAGCCAAAGCGGCCCGAAGATCGCGGCACCCCAGCTCCAGCCCTCCAGCAGCAGCACCGGGGGACAGTCCGGCTTGGTGTGTGCGGTGTAGCTTTTCATAGGGCACCCTTGGTGGAAGGGATGGCGCCGGGCGCGCGCGGGTCGGCCTCGGACGCCATACGCAGGGCGCGGGCGACGGCCTTGAAGCAAGCCTCAGCCACATGATGTGCGTTGCGCCCGGCGCGCTGGGTGACGTGCAGCGTCATCAGGCCGTTCAGCGCCAGCGCGCGGAAGAACTCCTCGAACAGCTCGGTGTCGATCTCGCCAATCTTGTCGCGCTCAAAGGCCACGGACCAAGCGAGGAAGGGCCGCCCGGACAGGTCCAGCGCCGCATCGACCAGCGCCTCGTCCATCGGCACGACGGCGCTGCCATAGCGGCGGATGCCGCGCTTGTCGCCGACCGCCTGGGCAATCGCCTGCCCCAGCACGATGCCGACGTCCTCCGTCGTATGATGGAAATCGATATGCAGGTCGCCTTGCGCCCGCACGACCAGATCGACTAGCGCGTGCCGTGCGAACGCGGTCAGCATGTGGTCGAGGAAACCGATGCCGGTTGCAACCTCGGCGTGCCCGCTCCCATCCAGCATTAGCCGGACGGTGATATCGGTCTCGGAGGTTGTGCGGGTGATCTCGGCGACGTGGTTCATCTGCGGGTGATAACGCAAACGCCGGTCCGGGCAAACCTCGGTCGAGGAACCCTGGCCCAAGTTGCCTATATCTTGTGCAGCCGCGGCGCTCGCACCATTTGGCGTCATCATGCAGACATCATCCCCTTACGACCCCGTCGGCTGGCACGGGACCACGATCCTTTGCGTCCGCCGCAACGGCCGGGTCGCCATGGCCGGCGACGGCCAGGTCACGCTTGGCCAGACCGTCATCAAGGGCAACGCGCGCAAGGTCCGCCGCATCGGCTCGGGCGGCGCGGTGCTCGCGGGCTTCGCCGGCGCCACGGCGGACGCCTTCACCCTGCTGGAGCGGCTCGAAGCCAAGTTGGAGCGCTTCCCGGCCCAGCTCGAGCGCGCCTGCGTCGAGCTGGCGAAGGACTGGCGCACCGACCGCTACCTCCGCCGGCTGGAGGCCATGATGGCGGTTGCCGACGACGTGCACAGCTACACGCTGACCGGCAATGGCGACGTGCTGGAGCCTGAGGACGGCGTGATCGCCATCGGTTCCGGCGGCAACTACGCTTTGGCGGCGGCCCGTGCATTGCTGACTATCGATGGGCTGGAGGCCGAGGAGATCGCGCGGCGGGCCATGCGCATCGCCGGCGACATCTGCGTCTATACCAACTACTCCGTGATCGTGGAGACCCTGTGATGGATGTTCCGACCTACTCCCCGCGGGAGATCGTGGGCGAGCTCGACCGCTTCATTGTCGGCCAGCAGGACGCCAAGCGTGCGGTCGCGATCGCGCTGCGCAACCGCTGGCGACGGCAGCAGCTGCCGGAGGGCATCCGCGACGAGGTGGTGCCGAAGAATATCCTGATGATCGGGCCGACCGGCTGCGGCAAGACCGAGATCGCGCGTCGCCTGGCGAAGCTCGCGCAGGCGCCGTTCATCAAGGTCGAGGCGACCAAGTTCACCGAGGTCGGCTATGTCGGCCGCGACGTGGACAGCATCGTGCGCGACCTGGTGGAGGCCAGCATCGCGATGCTGCGCGAGACGAGCCGCAAGGATGTGCAGGCCAAGGCCGAGCTGGCGGCGGAGGACCGGCTGGTCACGGCACTGGTGGGGGAGGGCGCCAGCGCCGACACCCGCGGCAAGTTCCGCAAGATGCTGCGGTCCGGCGAGCTTGAGGACAAGGAGGTCGAGATCGCCGTCGCCGACACCGGGCCGGCGATCGGCCAGATGGACATTCCCGGCATGGCGCCGGGCCAGATGGCCAACCTCGGCGAGATGATGAAGGGCATGTTCTCGCGCCCGCCGCAGCGCAAGCGCATGACCGTGGCGGCTGCCCGGGTGGCGTTAGGGCGGGAGGAGAGTGACCGCATGCTGGACAACGATCAGCTCACCAAGGACGCTGTGCACCACGCCGAGCAGAACGGCATCGTCTTCCTGGATGAGATCGACAAGGTATGCGCCCGGTCGAGCGAGGGCGGGTTCCGCGGCGGCGACGTATCGCGTGAGGGCGTGCAGCGCGACCTGCTGCCGTTGATCGAGGGCACGACCGTCAGCACAAAGTATGGCCCGGTGAAGACCGACCACGTGCTGTTCATCGCGTCCGGCGCGTTCCACTTGGCCAAGCCGTCGGATTTGCTGCCCGAACTGCAGGGCCGCCTGCCGATCCGGGTCGAGCTGGCGCCGCTGTCGCGCGCCGACTTGCGCCGTATCCTGATTGAACCCGAGCATAGCCTGCTGAAGCAGTATTCGGCGTTGCTGGAGACGGAGGCGGTCACGCTCGATTTCACGCCTGGGGCGGTTGACGCGCTGGCCGATTTGGCCGCCGACATCAATGACCGCGTCGAGAATATCGGCGCTCGCCGGCTGGCGACGGTGTTGGAGAAGCTTTTGGAGGAGATCAGCTTCACGGCGACCGATCGAGGCGGCGAGCTGGTGACTGTTGACGCCGCCTACGTGAATGAACGGGTTGCTCCACTTGCGGCGAAGGGTGATCTCAGCCGATTTATCCTGTAGTCAAAACCTTGACATAATCGGGTTGTTTCTGCTTTGTAAGGTTGTGTTCAGGAGACTATACATGCGCGCCAAGCTTGCCGCTTGCCTTATTGTTGTCGCTGGCCTCGCCGGATGCGCGAGCCCGCCGCCTCCTCCACCCCCGATGGCCGCTGTTGAACCGCCACCCGTACCACCGCCTCCTACGATGTCGATGCCGGCGGACGGAATCTACCGCGGCACGGTTGCCTTGACGGACGAATCGCCACGACGTTGCCGCAAAATGCCGGCCAATGCGAGCACTCGCGTGCACGATAACATGTTCGCACTGCACGGCATGCGTGCCCGGATCGGGCCGGATGGCGCCGTGATGGCGCAACCGCATCGCGGAACGTCGATGAGCGGCATGTTCTCCAACGGCACCCTCGAAATCACGACGATGAGCCGCGGCTGCGGCTACCACTACACGCTGAACCACGCTTAGCGCATTTTGCTAAGCTGGCCCGAGCGGCCCCGTCTCCGGCGCAGGGAGGCGGGGCCGTTCGTGTTTCGGCGTTAACCGGTCTGGGATACGCGACGTGGTGCCGGGGTATAGCTTTCGCCCACAGACCTAACATCTAAGCAGCATGCCAGAAGCATTCGTCCAGCCAGAAGACCCCTCCGCCGCCGCCGCCATCGCTGCTATCGGCGAGGAGCTGGACGTGTTCGACGATTGGATGGACCGCTACCAATACATCATCGAACTCGGCCGCAAGCTGCCGAGCTTCCCTGCAGAGTGGCAGAACGACGCGCACCGTGTGCCGGGCTGCCAAAGCCAGGTTTGGATGGAGGCGGTGGTGCGAGACGGCCGCATGCTGCTGGCCGGCGCCTCGGACGCGGCCATCGTATCTGGCCTGGTCGCCCTTCTGCTGAGGGTATATAGCGGCCGGCCGCCAGCTGAGGTGCTCGCGACCGATCCGGTGTTCCTTAGGGATCTTGGCCTCTTGGAGGCGCTGTCCACTAACCGCGGCAACGGCATCGCTGCGATGGCCCGCCGCATCCGCGATGTCGCCCAGGCCTGCACGGCCGCTGCCTGATCGGTGCTGCGGGATGGGCTGCGGGTCGGCCTGTTTTTAGCGGCGTTCTTTGCGGCAGGAGCCATCAACACCGCCTATTTGCCTCTTTGGTTTGCCGACCGCGGGCTGAGCAGCGCCGAGATCGGCCAGGTGCTCGGGCTGGGGTTCCTGCTGCGCGTAGCGACAGTGCCGGGCTGGGGCTGGCTGGCAGATACGCTGGGCGGCCGGGCGCTGCTGTTCGCGGGCGCGGCCGTCGCGGCCAGCAGTGCTGCGCTGCTGCCAGCGGCCCAGGGCTTCGCCGCCATCCTGCTGATGTCGTCGATACAGGGGATTGCGGCCTCGGCATTGACCCCGCTGAGCGACGCCTTGACCCTCGCTCTCGCCGCGCTCCGGCGGCTCGACTATGGACGCACCCGGGCCTACGGCTCCGTCTCCTACATGGCGGCAACGGCGCTGGGCGGCACGCTGCTGGGTGGGCTGGGCAGCGGCCTGGTGCCCTGGATGATCGCCGGCTGCTACGGCCTCGCGGCCGGGCTGGCGTTCGCCCTGCCCAGCGTGACGCCGCCGCCGCCTGCGGTGCGAATCCAGCAGGGAGTCTGGCGTTCTCATCCTTTTCGTCTGGCCCTGGTCGCGACCGCGCTGATCCAGGGCGCGCACGCCGCCTACTACGCATTCGCTACGCTGCACTGGCGCGCCGCCGGCATCCAGGACGCCACTATCGGACTGCTGATCGCCGAGGGCATCGTGGCCGAGGTCGCGCTATTTATCTGGGGGCGTCCGCTGGTCGAGCGGCTTGGCCCGGCCCGCCTCACCGCGGTCGCCGCTGGAGCCTCTGTGCTGCGCTGGACCGCGACGGCTTTCGTCATCGACGTCCCGGCGCTCGCAGTGGTGCAGCTCCTGCACGCCGCGACGTTTGCCTGCCAGCATCTATCGACCATGCTGGTGCTGCGGACCCTGCCGGCGCAGCGGGCCGGGACGGCGCAGGCGCTCATGTCGGCGTTGGGCTTCTCCGCCCCGACCGGCCTGCTGATCTGGGTATCCGGCCAGATCTACGGCGTCGCCGGCGGCTTAACGTTCCTGCTCATGGCGGCGGTGGGCGGCTCGGCGCTCCTCACCGTGCCGGCATTGGCGCGAGCCCATTTTCACGCCGCAGCGCCCCGTCCATAAGTTCGATCTGCCGGGCGATCCGTGCCGTCGGACCGTTGGGTTCATGCGCCGGCTGTCCCGGCGGCAGCGCCGTGCCGTCCGCCAGCGACCGGAACGCCAGGCGCAGCCAGTCGCGCCAGGCTGCCAGCGTCGTCGGGTCGGGCACCGACGCCGGGTCGTGCTGAAATGACGAAAGCCGGCCGGCCAGGCGGCGCAACGCCGCGTCCACCACCATCACCGCCTCCAAACCCGCGCGTGCGGAGCGCCGCGGCTCCTGCAGCGCCCGCGCCAACGAGGCTTCGAGGTTATTGCTTGCGACCCCGGCGACCCGGCGCACCGGGTCAAGCGCCGCGGCCGGACGCTCGCCCAGCAGGACCGCAAGCTCGGTATCGGCATAGGCCGCGTGGGCGTCTAACGCCGCGCGCAGTTCGAGGGCCAGGCGGTCAGGCTCCCAGCTGGGCCACAGCACCGCGCAGCCGAGCACCGCCAACGCCCCGCCCAGCACGGTGTAGAGTGCGCGCATGCCGGCGATCACCAGCTCGCTCTCGCCGGGGCGGCCGAGTTCCGACAGCAGCACCACGAGCGGCGTCATGCAGGCCATGAACAGGCCGAAGCTGACGTAGCGCACGGCGAACGCCATGACCGCCAAGGGGAACAGCGCGGCGGCGGTCGCCAGCGGCGATGCGACCAGCAGCGCCACCCCGGCAGCGACCACGCCGCCCAGCACGGTGCCGATGATCCGCTCGACCGCGCGCTGCCAGGTCAGCGCGAAGAACGGCTGCAGGGTCAGCACGAGGGTGATGGTGAGCCAGTGCGCGTAGGCGTTGCCGGACGACAGGGTGATGACCAGCGCGGGGCCGGCGACGACGGCAGCGCGGACGGCGTGCCTGAACGAGGCGGATGACCAGGTGAGGTTGGCCCGCAGCGGCCCGGCGACGCGGTCCCGCCATGCTGTCGTGCCAGGCTCGTCCGCGTTTGGCAGCAGGCCAGCCGGCGTGGTCAGCAGCGCCGCGATACGCAGGCGGTCCACGAGCGCTGCGGTGATCCCAGACAGCGCCGGGTCGGTCTGGCCGATGCCGGCCATGGTGTCCATCAGCCGCTCGACCATTGCGCGGCGTGCGGGGTCGTTCGGCGGAAGATCGGCGCTGGTGTCATCGGCGATGGCCGCCAGCAGCAGCCGGAGCGTGTGCAGCACGCGGGCGGCGGTGGCGCGGGTGTCCGGCCCGGCGAATTCCAGCACGTCCGACAAGGCGATCAGGCCGCCGAACAGCTGGTCCGCGGCCTCGACCTGGATCAGGGTCTGGCCGGACCGCGCGCTCGATTGGCCGCGCGCCCGCACGGTATCGAGCACCAAGGTGCGCGCCACTTCGATGCCGTCGCGCACATGGCGGCGGTGGCCGCGCGCGTGGTCGGCCCAAGCCTCGGAGACCCGGGCCGGCAGCGTGGACGTCGCGGCGATCAGGCCGGAAAGGTCGCCGGCCAGCACGCCCATGCGCCGGAACACCTCCGCCACAGCGCGCCGGGCCGGGCGGAAAGGGTGGATTCGCCAGATCACCATGGTCAGCAGCAGCGCCCACAGGCTGCCGCCGATGAATGCCGCGGCGAGGATCCCGGCCTCCTGCAGGTCGATGCTGCGGTCCATCGCCAGCACGGCGACGACGGTCGAGAGATTGCCGACCTGCAGCGCGCTTTGGCCCCAAATGCGGGCCAGGCTGGTGCAGAAGATCAGCAGGCAGGCGACGGGTATGACAAACGCGAGGCCTGTCGAACGCAGCAGTCCCAACCCAACCGTGAGGCAGGCGCCGATCAGCGCGAAGGCCAGCAATGCCGGCACCCGGCGCCGGATCGGACCGCCGGCATCGCACAGGCACGTCAGCAATGCCGCCAGCGCCGCCTCGTTCAGCGGCGGAAAGGCGATCCACTCGTTGGCGGCGACGATGATGGCAACCGAGAGCGCGGCCCGTATGCCCTCTGCGACGCTGAGGGCCCGGAGGTCGAGGCTGACCGGCAGGTGCGCCAGGTTGGCGTCCGGCCCCGCCTTCAGCAGGCGGAGCCGGGCCAATTTAGGCGGCGCGCGCCATCTCCCGCAGCACATAATGGAGAATGCCGCCATTGCGGTAGTACTCGACCTCGTCGTCGGTATCGACCCGGCATCGCAGCGTCAGCTCGTCCGTGCGGCCCGCCTCGCGGTGGATCAGCATGCGGAGATCCATACCGGCGCGCAGCTCCTCCAGCCCCAGGATGTCGATCGTCTCGGTCCCAGTGAGTCCCAGCGACTGGCGGGTCGCACCGTCCTTGAACGTGAGCGGCAGCACGCCCATGCCGACGAGGTTCGAGCGGTGGATGCGTTCGAAGCTCTCGACGATCACCGCCTTGATGCCCAGCAGCGCCGTGCCCTTCGCCGCCCAGTCGCGCGACGAGCCCATGCCGTACTCCTTGCCGCCGAACACCACCAGCGGCACGCCCGCCTTCATATAGCGCTCTGCTGCGTCGTAGATCGGCATCTGCTCGCCGGATGGCTGGTACTTGGTCCAGCCGCCCTCGACCCCCGCGACCATTTCGTTCTTGATGCGAATGTTGGCGAAGGTGCCGCGCATCATGACCTCGTGGTTGCCGCGGCGCGAGCCATAGCTGTTGAAATCGCGCTGCATCACCTGGTGCTCGCCGAGGAACTCGCCAGCCGGGGAGGCCTTTTTAATGTTGCCCGCCGGGCTGATGTGGTCGGTCGTGATGTTGTCGCCGAACAGCGCCAGCACCCGGGCGCCGACGATGTCTGTGACCGGGGCCGGTGTCATGGTCATGCCGTCGAAATACGGCGGGTTCTGCACGTAAGTCGAACCGCTGTTCCAGCGATAGGTCTGGCTGCTGGCGTCCACCTCGATCGCCTGCCACTCCTTGGTGCCCTGGAAAATCTCGCCGTAGCGCCGGATGAACTGCTCCCGCGTCAGGCTGGCCCTCACCGTCTCCAGGATCTCCGCGTTGGTCGGCCAAACATCCTTGAGATAGACCGGCTGCCCGTCGCTGCCGGTGCCGAGCGGCGCCGTCGTGATGTCCTCGTTCATGGTGCCAAGCAGCGCGTAGGCCACGACCAGCGGCGGGCTGGCGAGGTAGTTGGCCCGCACGTTTGGATGTACCCGGCCCTCGAAGTTCCGGTTGCCCGACAGCACCGACACCGCGACCAGCTTGTTGACCTCGATCGCTTCCGCCACCGCCTCGTCGAGCGGGCCGGAGTTGCCGATGCAGGTGGTGCAGCCATAGCCGACGAGCTGGAAGCCCAGCGCGTCCAGGTCCGCGCTCAGCCCGGCCTTGTCGAGGTACTCCGTCACCACCTGGCTGCCGGGGGCGAGCGAGGTCTTGACCCAAGGCTTCGGGTGCAGGCCCTTCGCCCGCGCCTTCTTCGCCAGCAGCCCGGCGCCCAGCATGACGTAGGGGTTGCTGGTGTTGGTACAGCTGGTGATCGCCGCGATCACCACGTCGCCGGTAAGAACTATGAGATCACCCATGGCGACGTGGTG
>JANXVC010000491.1 GCA_025351925.1 Rhodospirillales bacterium
ATGCCGATGACGTTGTAGCCGAAGGCGAACAGCAGGTTCTGCCGAATGTTCCGCATGGTGGCGCGGCTCAGCGCGCGGGCGCGGGCGATGCCGGCGAGATCGCCCTTGACCAGCGTCACCCCGGCGCTCTGGATCGCGACCTCGGTGCCGGTGCCCATGGCGATGCCCACGTCGGCCTCGGCCAGCGCCGGCGCGTCGTTCACCCCGTCGCCCGCCATGGCCACGATCTTGCCATCCGCGCGCAGCTTCTTGACGATGCGGTTCTTGTCCTCGGGCAATACGTCCGCCTCGACGTCGTCGATGCCGAGCTGGCGCGCGACCGCCTGGGCGGTGGTCCGGTTGTCGCCAGTCAGCATGACGATGTGGATGCCGTCAGCGCGCAGGCTATCCAGCGCCGCCCGGGTGGTCGCCTTGATCGGGTCGGCAATCGCGATGACCCCGCCCACCTTGCCGTCCACACCGACAAACAGGGCCGTGGCGCCGGACCCGCGCAGCTCGTCCGCCCGCCCGGCGAGGCCGCCCAAGTCGATGCCATGGTCGGCCATCAGCTTGGCATTGCCGAGCGACACGGCACGACCGCCGACGGTCCCGGTGACGCCCTTCCCGGTCACCGAGACGAAATCGGATGGCTCCTCGGCGGCGATATCCTTTTCCTTGGCCGCCGTGACGACCGCGGCCGCGAGCGGGTGCTCGCTCGACCGCTCCAGGCTGGCAGCCAGGCGCAGCAGGTCTGCGTCCGTCAGTCCGGCAGACGGAACGACGGCCGTGACACGGGGCTTGCCCTCGGTCAGCGTGCCGGTCTTGTCAACAACGAGGGTGGTGACCTTCTCCATGCGCTCCAGGGCCTCGGCCGACTTGATGAGCACGCCGGCGCCGGCGCCCTTGCCGACCGCAACCATGATCGACATCGGCGTCGCCAAGCCGAGCGCGCAGGGGCAGGCGATGATGACGACGGATACAGCCGCGATGAGCGCGTAGGCGAGCGCGGGCGCCGGACCCCAGCCCGCCCAGGCGATGAAGGCGGCAACGGCGATCGCGAGCACGACCGGGACGAAGTAGCCCGAGACCGTGTCGGCCATGCGCTGGATGGGCGCGCGGCTGCGCTGCGCCTCGGCCACCATGGCGACGATGCGCGACAGCACGGTGCCGGCGCCGACCGTGTCTGCCCGCATGACCAGCGAGCCGGTGCCGTTCACGGTGCCGCCGATGAGCTTGTCGCCGGGCGCCTTGGGCGACGGCATCGACTCGCCTGTCACCATCGACTCATCGACAGCACTCTTGCCGTCCAGCACTGCGCCGTCCACCGGCACGCCGTCGCCGGGCCGGACGCGCAGCCGGTCGCCGACCTGGACATCGCCGAGCGGGATTTCCTCGTCCTCGCCACCATCGCGGAGACGCCGGGCGCTCTTGGGGGCTAGGTTCAGCAGCGCGCGGATGGCGCCGCCGGTCTGGTCGCGCGCACGCAGCTCCAGCACTTGGCCGAGCAGGACCAGGACCGTGATGACTGCGGCGGCCTCGTAGTAAACCGCGACGGTGCCGCCCATCATGCGGAAGCCCGCCGGGAACAGGCCCGGCGCGAAGGTCGCGGCGAGGCTGTAGAGGTAGGCGGCGCCCGTTCCCAGGGCGATCAGGGTAAACATGTTCAGGTGGCCTGAGCGCACCGACGCCCAGCCGCGCTGGAAGAACGGCCAGCCCGCCCATAGGACGACAGGCGTCGAAAGGGCGAACTGAATCCAGATCGAGACCTGCGGCGGCACGAACTCGTGCAGGCCCAGGCCGGGGATGTGGCTGCCCATCTCGAGGACGAACACCGGCAGGGTCAGCGCGAGGCCGATCCAGAAGCGCCGCGTCATGTCGGCGAGCTCGTGGTTCGGCTGGGCCTCGGCGGTCACCTCCACGGGTTCGAGCGCCATGCCGCAGATCGGGCAAGCGCCGGGGCCGACCTGGCGGATCTGCGGGTGCATCGGGCAGGTGTAGATGGCGCCGGGTTGGGCAGGCTTCGGGGCGGCGGCTTGTTTCAAGTAGCTGTCCGGCGCGGCCGCGAACTTGGTGCGGCAACCGGCCGAGCAGAAATGGTATGTCGTGCCGCCGTGATCGAAGCGGTGCTTGGATGTGGCGGGATCCACCCTCATGCCGCAGACGGGGTCGGTGCTCTGGACGGATGCCGGCGTTGCCGCATCCACGGTCTGGCCATGCGTGCCAAGCCCGTCGTGTTCGTGCTGGTGTTCCATCCGCTGCTGGCTCATGGCGACCTCGGGCTGTTGGCGGCCCGGATAGGTCCGGGCAGGCGGGATGTGGGACGGCAGTCACGGACCATGTTCGCCACCCGCCATGCCGGAACTGCCAGGACCGCCAGCACCAGGCGTCTACGCGGCTCAAGCGCTGGATTTGACCAAGGCTATCTCCCATGCGTCACCGCCGGATGGGCAGGCTCGGAAACTACCTAGAACGGCCTCAGTCCGGTCGTGGTCTGGTGGCTTGAACGGTCCGAGTCGGAAGGTGAGCCTGCAGGCCACACATCGCCGGGTCTAGCGGGCCGGCACCGGGTGCTTGGCCTGCCAGGCCTTGAACTCGCCGATCTCGCGCTCCTGATCGGCGATGATCTTTTGCGCCATGCGGCGGATCTCCGGGTCCTTCCCGTCGCGTAGGTAGATGCGGGCCATGTCGATAGCGCCCTGGTGGTGCGGCATCATCATACTAACCAAGTCCTGGTCCGGATTGCCCGTCATCGGGGCGTCCGTCATGGCTTTGTTCATGGACTCCATCTGCCGCATCATTTCCATGTGGTTGGCCGACAGTGGCATGCTCTGGGGCATGCCCGGCCTCATGCCAGGCATCGCCCGCATGCCGGGCATTGTCCCCTGCTGCATTCCGGGCATGGCTGGCGCAGGCGCCTGGGCCAGCGCGGGGCTGGCTGCAAGCACGGCGAACAAGCCGAAACGGATCACAGTGCGGATCATCATGTTGTCCTCGCGGTTGGCGCTTTGCTCAGTCCGTCGTGCCCCGCTATCTCGCCGGCACGACGAACTTGACCTGGACGGGCCTGCCGCCCGCTGTCAGAGCCAGGACCGCAGTCACCCGGCCTGTCGCAGGCGACGCAAGTTTGCCCGTGACGCTGTTGGCGTCCGCCGGGCTGAGGGCGACCGCCTGGGTCTTGCCGTCGATCAGGACGGTTGCCTTGCCGCCGAGTTGGGCCGCGGGGATCGGCTTGTTGTCCTCGTCGCTGACCCAGGCGGTGACCTGGTCGCCGGCGATGCTCAGCTCCACCCAATGCTCCCCGCTGCCCTCGGACACGATGCCGCCATGAGTGGGCGCTGGCGGCGTGCCATGGGCGAATGCAGCAAGCGGTGCGAACAGAAAAGCGGTCGTCAGTGCGGCAGCGCGGATGTTCACGGGAACGGTCTCCTTTGAAATCAGAATGCCTCGGCGGGCAGCAGCCCGTCGGCGTCGGGGGTCGTCAGGCGTTGGAGCGGCTTGCGGCCGAGCTTAAGGAACAGGACAGGGGTGAGCAGCGTGTCGAGCAGTGTCGCGCTGACCAGGCCGCCGAAAATGACGATGGCGACCGGGTGCAGGATCTCCTTGCCCGGCGCATCGGCTCCGATCATCAGCGGCAGCAGCGCGAACCCGGCGGAGAACGCCGTCATCAGCACGGGGGTCAGCCGTTCCAGGCTGCCGCGCACCACCATCTCCGGGCCGAACGTCTCACCCTCATGCAGCACCAGGTTGATGTAGTGGCTGACCTTCAGGATGCCGTTGCGGGCACTGATGCCAGTCAGCGTGATGAACCCCACCATACTGGCGACCGAGAGCGGCTGGCCCGACAGCCACAGCGCGGTGACGGAGCCGATCAGCGCGAGCGGCACGTTGCCCATGATGATCAGCGCCAGCACGGCGGAGCGGTAGCGGCTGTAAAGCACGGTGAAGATCAGCGCCAACGACACGAGCGACAGCCCAGCAATCAGCTTGCCCGCCTCCTCCTGCGCCTGGAACGTGCCTTCGAGCTGGATGAAGTAGCCCTGCGGCAGCGGCATCCGCGCGATCTCGTCGCGGATCGACTGGATGATGCGGCCCTCGTCGGAACCGTTGGTGTTCGCCTGCACGACGATGCGCCGGGTGCCGTTCTCCCGCAGGATTTGATTGGGCCCGTCGTCGTCCACCACCTCGGCAAAGGTGCG
>JANXVC010000496.1 GCA_025351925.1 Rhodospirillales bacterium
ATCACCGCCTCGCACGGCCAGGGCAAGTCGCAGATTGTGAGCCTCACCGGCCAGTGGGGACCCGGCGCGCACGACGTGGGCGTGCGGTTCATCAACGACGCCTGGGGCGGCACGCCAGCGACCGACCGCAACCTGTATGTCGGCCGGGTCACGCTGGACGGGCAGGCGTCCACAGCGTCGCCCATCGCGCAGATGGCGGCCGGCACGGCCCACATGGCCACGGGTGCGAGCCCGCTGGTGCTGCAGCTGTCCGAGGACGCCTACTTGGGCGATGCGCAGTTCACCGTGTCGGTGGACGGCAAGGCGCTTGGGGCGGCGCAGTCGGTGACGGCGTCGCATGCGAAGGGGGCGGTGCAGAACTTCGCCTTTGGCCAGGCGATGGCAGCCGGCACGCACGACGTGGCGGTGTCGTTCCTGAACGACGCCTGGGGCGGCACGGCGGCGACCGACCGCAACCTGTATGTCAACGCGGTCGATGCCAACGGCGCGGCGGTGGCCGGGGCAGCCGGCGAGCTGGCAACCACATCGACCCAGCACTTCTCAGTGGCGGTCGCAGCCCATTCGTGATGGGCTGCGCCGCGGCGCGCAGGATAGCGCCGGTTTAGACCCAGGCGATGCTGGACGGCGCCAGCGTGGTCAGGCCGTTCAGCATCACGCCTTTGGTGGTATCGGCGCCGAACGACAGCATCACGCCCCCGGCCCGCGGCGTCTCGACCAGCGAGGCCTGCAGCGCCTTGTCAACCTGCAGCACGTCGCCCTTGGCGAGCGAAAAGTTCTCGATCACCATGAGCCCCAACCCAGCATGCGCGATGTAGGTGTCTGCGCCGGCGCCGCCTTTCACGTCCATGCTGCCGCCACCGGCCGTCACCATCGCCGTGCCGGTGCCGAGCAGGAGGACGGCAGACGCACCCGAACCGCCCGTAACCGTCGTGTTCAGCACGTCAAGGAACGTCATGCTGTCGATCCCTGAACCCGCCGCGACGTTGGCGTAGGTGCGCGACACGTCGCCGTTGAGCGTAAGCGAGTCGTTGCCTGACCCCATGCTGATGCGGAACGTGTTATTCGGCACGTCGGCGAACACCGAGCGCACGTTGATCGTCGCAGCGTAGTTCCCGGCGCCCAGCGCGATCGAGCCGCGCATCGCGCTATCCACCATAAGCGTGCTGCTGCTTCCCACAGTGTTCGGCGCATTGTTCAGCGTCGCATTCGCCTCGACGAAATTGTTGAGCCGGAAGGAGCTTCCGGAGCCGTCGGTCAAACTGACAACCTGAACGGTGTCGAAGGTGTCGGCGCCGATCGCGGTTATTCTGCCGGGCTGCAACCACTGGTAGATGTTGCCGTTGAGCTTGGTGTCCGAGCTGCCGAACTCACCTGTCGCGGTCGGCGCTACCGCGGTCAGGAAGCGCGCCTTGGCGCTGTCAACAAAGGAAGCCGACGTCGCCGCCGTCCCTACCCCGAAGGTCTGGGGTCCGGCGCCTTCAACCGCGACGTTGGTCTGCTGCGCGACCCCGTCGAAGTTGACGGTGTTGACATACAGGTTGCGGTCTAGCGACGCGGAGCCGCCCCATGCGTCATTGAGGAACGTAACTCTGAGAATATGTGGGCCGGCAGCGCCCCAGGCGCCGTTAAAGGTAAAGTTCTGGCTCTGTCCCTGATTACGCCACGCCCCGGCCGTGAGCACGTCCCCAAGCTGTGTGCCATCAAGGCTGACGACGAACTGTGCGTCGCCCTGATAGGCGTCCTCGGCCATCGTGAGCACCAGCGTATCCGGCCCGGTGCCCACCGCCGCGGTCGTCGGGAAGCTGTGCGCCCCTCCTGGCGCGGGCACTCCGAAATACTGCCGCCAGGCCGCGGCCTCCAGCGGCTTGGTGCCGTTGGTGAATTCCCAGTTGCCGTCGCCGGGGGTGATGTCCCAAATGTTGACGTAATCAACCTTCGGCGCGCCGGGCTGGCTCAGCTGCTCATACAGCCACTTCGGGAAATCCGGATCATCGATGGGACCCGTCGATGTGCCATTGCCGCCCGCGCCGGTCTCGGCAATGCCGAGCGGCTTGTTGTGCGCCGCTGCAAACGCCAGCACCTGTTTGAAGCCCCACTGCGAGGGGTCATAGCCCGTCGGGTTCCACTGCGTGGCGTTGGGATTTGACCAATAGTGCTCGCGGTTGACCGGATCGGAGAACCACTGCTCTAGGGTGGCATCCACCGTCCCGTCATTCTTGTGCCAGTCATAAAGCTGCGGCGGCCACATGACGCTATACACGTCGGCGCCGATCACATCGACGTAGTTGTCGCCGGGGTAGGCGGAGATGGTCGGCTGGGCGGTGTAGTTGAGGTCGGCGGGGTTCCACACCGTTCGTACGGTGATGCCGGGTATCGCATGGACGAGATCCGCGATGTGCCGGAACGCCGCCGTCCAGTCCGCGACGGTGGCCGGGTCGCTGCCCATGTACCAGGGCTCGAACGTGCCGTTCATCTCGGGGCCGATGCGCGCATCGACCGTGACGTAGCCGACCTTTTTCCACGAGTTAATCAGGCCGACGAAGACGTCGTCGTGCTTGCCGGCGATAATGTCCTTATACACCTGGCCGGCGTTGTTCCAGTCAGACGTGGTCGCCATCGGGATGGTCATGACCGGGGTCACGCCGCGCAGCACCGGCGAGGCCGCCCAGGACTGCGCCATCCCGTCTTGGATCGGCACCCATTGCGACCAGTCCACGTAGTAGTCGGCGAACGCATCCATATACTGCGGCGTGGTGCCCATCGCCGCCGAGAATGTGTTGAACTGGTTTTCGAACCACGCCTCGGAGGCTGGATCTGTCGAATTCGGGTCGAACAGATAGGCCCCAAGCGTGAACTTCGGTGTCGCGGTCATCGTGCTGTTAACCATTCATCTTAGCGGAATGGCACTATTTTAGTACCGCACTGACCGTCGGCAAATAACTTTGTCGCTCGAAATCCAGCTTCACGCGATTGTGCCGGGCGCTGCAAGTGACGCAACGCAGGGCAGCGATTTGTGTAGATCAATCTGCTCTGGTCTTAGGCGAGCGGCAGCGGAGTTACCGCTGCCGCTCGACAATCAACTCCAAACGACCTTGGAAGGATCAACCGTATCGACGCCTTTGAGGAATACACTGCCAGTCTGGTTCGGATCATTGGCAAAACTCACCAGATCGCCGCCGCTCACCTGTGTCTGGCTGAACACACTCTGCAAACCTAGTGAGATATTCAGTATATCACCCTTGTCAGCCGAGAAGTTCTCTATGGTAAGCGCCGAGTCTCCGGCATGCACGACATAAAGGTCGCCACCAGCATCTCCGGCAACATCCATCGGTCCCCACGCGGCCTCGGCCCGGTTGCCATCTGCACTCAGGAAGATCACCGAGCCGCTATAGGTGCTCACACTCTGCGTGCTGATCGCGGTGCTGCCGCTCGTATCCGCACTGCTGGCGGCGGGCGCGCTGGTGACGGCGGGTGCACTGACCTGAGCGCTGGTCGGGGTGGTCCCGCCGCTGCTTCCGCCGCCGAAGATCGCCGCCCAGGCGCTTGCCGCAGCAGGGTTGTGCCCGTTGGTGAACGTCCAGTCGCCCTCGCCGGTCGTCACGTCCCACACATTGACGAACGCGAGCTGCGGAGCGCCCGACGCCGCGAAGTCAGCGGCGATCGTGCCCGCCAAGTCGGTGTTGTCGCCGACCGCGATACCGGTCTCGCCGATCCCGACCGGCTTGCCGTGCGCCTGGGCCAAGGCAATGGTTTGGGCGAGGCCCCACTGGGCGGGAGACGTGCCGTTTGGCTGGTATTGATTGGCACTTGGATTATTGTAGTATTGAGAATTGCTCACACTTGAGTCATATTTGTAAGTCGGACTGTAAGTATCGAGCCCAATGATATCTACTTTGTCATCGCCTGCATAGCTTGAGGCGACATCAACTTGGTTGTTATTTGAGGAGTTAGGGTTCCAGACAGTGTTTACCTTGATGCCGGAAACGCTGTGCACCACGTCCGCGACGTGCGCGAAGGCGGCCCTCCATAGGCTGACGCTGTCGGCCGTGTTGCCCATCGACCATGGCATATAGTTGCCGTTCATCTCCCAGCCGATCCGCATGTCGATCGTGGAGTAGCCAGCATCCTTGTACGCCTGCGCGATGCCGCGATAGGTGTCGTCATGCGCGCCAGCCGCGATCTGCTGCAGCGTGCCCGGGCCGTTGTCCCACTTCGTGCCGAGCCCAACCGCGACTACGGGAGTGAGGCCGTGCGCCGTCGGCGACTTGGCCTGCGACCACGCGTTCCATCCCGCGCTCGCGACCATGTTTGACCAGCTGCCCGAAAAATCGGCGAATGTATCCATGAACTGTGGCGTCTGTCCAACAGTAGAACTGAGGCTGTTGAATGTATTATCGAAAGCTGACTCTGCAGAGGCGTCATTACCGTTCGGATTACCGATATATACTCCGAGGGGAATCTTGTTGGACATGAACAATGTCGCTCCTTCACGGATTTCCTTGAAGTCATTGATGTAATGACCTGCGTGCCATACCGTCTGTACTTCTGAGCGCAACCGCGAAGATCGAAAAAACGGCTGCAACGGCGTCATTCGCCCGATCGCGGCCTGCGTAATCGACGAAGTTAGGACCGCAGTCCCGTCAGCTCGATAATCGAATGTTTATCCGTGGAACCGGGAGGGGTGCACGACGTTGCGTGCGGCCTCGCGAATGAGCCTATGGCGTGGGAACGGCAGGTTTCCGTAGTCTGCCAAACGAGGCGGCCCGGATCGCCGGCTGCCTGGTCAGCATCCGGAAGGCCATTGGCAGCCGGCGCGCCCTGGTCACGCTGAACCTTAACCGCTCAACCGGCGACAGCGGCCTGATCGCCCAACGCACCGCACGGGACTGCGGGCTGCCGCTGCGGATCTATCGGACCCCGGTGGCTGATGAGGCGAACGCCCTCAACCAGTCCATCTATGCCCTGCGGGTTCCCGCAAGCATGTACGCCTTCATCGACGGCTATGTCCGGATCAGCCCCGCCGCCCTGCATGGCCTGGAAGCCGGTCTGGCCAGCCGTCCTTTTGCGATGGCCGCAACGGGTGTGGGCATAAACGGCCGGACGATGCACCTGGCCACGCGAAAGACGCTGGAGCAAGGCGGTGTCGTCCACGGCCAGCTCCACGCCCTGCGGCCGGAGTTCCTGGACCGGATGGTCGAGCAGCGGCTCCGTCTGCCGATCGGGCTACGTTCAGCGCTGCGCCAATCCATCGGAACACCGCGCGGATGACCGGCTGCACGCCTGACCGCGACCGCCCATTATCGGAATGGCGCCCGCGCGAATGGCAGCATGGCCGATAGCCCGCCATCGACCGCCAGCGCCTGCCCGTTGACATATGATGCGGCGTCGCTGGCGAGGAACAGCGCCGCCGCTGCGATCTCCTGCGGCATCCCGTGCCGCTGCAGCGGATTGAGCTGGCCGATCCGTCCCTCCGATCCGCGGGCCCGCGCTGCCTCGAATAATGGCCGGGTCATGCCGGTCTCGATCAGCCCGGGGCAGACGGCGTTCACCCGCACCCCCGTGCCGGCGAGCGACGCCGCCGCGGTTTGCACCAGGCTGATCACCCCGGCCTTGCTGGCGCTGTAGGCGGCGCCGGCGGCGTTGGCCCGCAGCCCGGCGACGGACGCCGTGCATACGATCGACCCGCGCCCCTGCGCCACCATATGCGGCGCAGCGTGCCGGATCGCCAGGAAGGCGCCGATCAGGTTGACCCGCAGCACCTCGGCCCAGAGCTCGGCCGTCGCCTCCAGGAGCGGCACCATCCCGCCGGACACCCCGGCATTGGCGTGCACCACATCCAAGCCGCCGAAGACATCGACAGCGCGCGCCACGTATGCCGCCGCCTGGGCCTCCTCGCCCACGTCGGCCGCCATGGCCTCGGCGCGTCCGCCCGCCACCACGATCTGCGACCGCGTCTCCTGCACGGCGGGCTCGTCGCGGTCCACGGCCAGCACCGCGGCACCCTGGGCGGCGAACAGCAGGGCGCTCGCCCGGCCGATGCCGCTGCCTGCCCCGGTCACGATCGCACGCAGCCCGGCGAGTGCGCTCATAATGACGTTCCGACGAGGCCATAGGGTAGCCCTCGGTCAGCTTTCAGCCTTGGAGCCACGCAGAATTTTATGCGAGTGTGCAACCAATCAAAAACATCCATTTTCTGAAATCCTTGAGACGAGGGCTGAGTATGCCAGAAACAGCAAGACCGGCCTTCAACCAAACCCAGGACAAAGACGCTGCCGTGGTTTCTCGGCGGCCGACAACACCGAAATTCGTGAATGGCACTCTGAAGCAGATTGTGACCTACTTTGCATTTCCAGTTTTCTACGTCTTGAATCGGCCAACCTTGCAGTTCCTAGCTGAAGCCGCCTATGATTTTGCGCTTCGTTGGAACGGCTTTGCCATCGGATTTAACGGTCGGTGTGGGCTAAGCTATGCGGAGGAGCGGTTCCTGAGTCGCCGTTTGCCGAAAATGGGCAATGGCGTGCTGTTTGATGTCGGCGCTAATCACGGTTCCTATACAAAATTCATGTGCCGTTTGTCGCCCGGGTCGCAAATTCACGCGTTCGAGCCGCATCCCAAAACCTTTGCCATTTTACAACAGCACGCGGCTGCACCATCCGTCACGCTGGTCAACATGGCTGTCTCCAACACAAGCGGAACAATGCAACTCTATGACTTTGCGGAGTCCGATGGTTCCACCCAGGCAAGCCTCGCACAAGCCTCAGTGGAGATGTACGACTCAAACACCGTCTCGCATACGGTAGACGTGACGACCATTGACAAATACATTGAACACATTGGAATTGATGTAATCGACCTCCTAAAAATTGACACCGAAGGATTTGATATCAACGTGCTGCAGGGCGCGACGAAGGCTTTGAGCCGGGGCGCGATTAAGGCCATCCAGTTCGAAATCATTCCAGCCGATATTGCAATGCGTGTTACTGTGCGTGACTTCTTCGAAGTCCTGCGCCGCTACAAGCTATTTCGACTTTGCCTGAACGGCGAACTCATGCCGCTTCCGCGTTATGACGTGAAGCGATGTGAAGTTTACGTCACGCATAATATTGTTGCACTGCTTGAGACTTGAATTGCTTAAACAATCGGACCGCGCCGTAGTCGGCGAGCGAGTGGCGGCGGCCGACCGGCTCAGCCTGAATAGCACGCCGTTCTGACACCCAACGGAGCCGTTACGGAGGAAGCACCATGAGCGGATACGAAACCATCCTCTACGCGGAGGACGGCCCAGTCGGCACGCTGACGCTGAACCGGCCGCAGGACGGCAACATGTTCACCCCCGTGATGTGCCACGAAATCCGCGACTGCATCAACGCGGTCCGGCGGGAGACCCGGACCCGCGTCCTGGTCATCACCGGCGCCGGCGACCGGTTTTTCTGCCTGGGCGGGCGCAAGGAGGGTCTGGAGGACACCATGCTCTATGCCGGCGTGCTGCCGACGCTCGAGATGTATGAGAGCATCGAGCGGCTGCAGAAGCCTGTGATCGCCAGCGTCAACGGCTTCGCGGTCGGCGGCGGCAACGTGCTGCACGTGGTCTGCGACCTGACGATCGCCAAAGAGAGCGCCGTGTTCCGCCAGGTCGGCCCGATGATGGGCAGCTTTGACGCGGGCTACGGCACCTGGGTGCTGGAGGATCTGATCGGCCGCAAGCGCGCCAAGGAGATGTGGTTCCGCAATCCGAAGCTGACTGCGCGTCAAGCGCAGGAGTGGGGCCTGGTCAACACCGTCGTGCCGGACGCGGAGCTCGCCGCCGAGACCCGGGCCATGGCGCTGGAAATCGCCCAGCGCGGACCCTTTGCCCTCGCTGCAATCAAGAGCGCATTCGCGGCCCGGCATGGCGGAGTCGGCGGCCTGGCGCGCATGGCGCATGACCTGCTGCTCCGCCCCTACCTCGACAGCCGCGAGAGCCAGGAGCTTTCTCGCGCCTTCGCCGAGAAGCGGCACCCCGACCCCGGCGAGTTCGGGCACTAACCAGCCAGGGCGGCCGGTGCAGCGCCGAGCGTGTGCGCCAACGTGGCCGCGGCACCGCGCAACGTCGTTCCTGAATGCATCCTGGTTTCGCATGCATGCTCGCGATTCAGCAGCCCGCGCTGCTTCTTGCCTGCTTAAAGGCAGGGCTCGGCAGGCCTGTCGCGTGAACTTTCCATTGCGGCTGTATGATGCGTGGGCCCAGCGAATAGGGTGGTCTGGAAATAGCAGCCGCGAAGTAACGCTGTCCGAGGCGCAGTCTAGGGCAGCGATGCATCCGCCCGGCGGAGGTCATTCTTATATCATCTCGAATAATTTATCATACAATCGTCACGATACGACGCTCTGTTTCCGCCATATTTGGCCGTTCGTTGCATAAATACGAAGGACCAGCATATATGAGTACGCGTTTGCTTGCCACCACTTGCGTAGCCGCCCTGCTTGCGGGCATTACGACGACCTCTGTTGCCGCCGAGCGCAAGGACGCGCCGAAGAACGGGCACCGCTACGCTCATGTCCTGCTGATCAGCGTGGACGGCCTGCACGCGGTTGACCTGTCGCGCTGGGTCGCCAACCACGCCAGCGGCGTCTTCGCGGCCCTCGCCCCGCACGCCACCATCTACTCGCACGCCTACACCACTGGCCCGTCCGACTCGTTCCCTGGCATGATCGCCCAGGCCACCGGCGGCACGCCGCGCTCCGCCGGGGTGTTCTACGACGACAGCTACGACCGGACGCTGTTTGCCCCGGGATCGAACTGCGAGGGCCCGCCCGGCGCCGAGGTGCAGTTCGCCGAGAACATTGACAAGGACAAAAGCCTGCTCAACGCCGGGGGCACCGTCGGTCAGCCGTTGAGCCAGATCGACCCCGCGCAGCTGCCGCTGTCCGACGTTTCGGGCGCCTGCAAGCCGGTGTATCCGCACGAGTTCATCCGGGTGAACACCCTGTTCGAGGTCGTGCGTGCCGAGGGCGGCTACACCGCCTGGTCCGACAAGCATCCGGCCTACGACATCCTGAACGGCCCGTCGGGCGCCGGCATCGACGACCTGTACACCCCGGAGATCAACTCGCTGATTCCCGTCGTCGGCAACACCACGGATGACAACACTAAGAGCTTCACCGCGACCCGCAACTACGACGAGGTCAAGGTCCAGGCGATCCTGCACGAGATCGACGGCCTCGACAGCACCGGCAGCCGCGCGGCACCCGTGCCGAACGTGTTCGGGATGAATTTTCAGTCGGTCAGCGTCGGTCAGAAGCTCGCGAAGTCGGGCCTGCTGGACGCGCCGGGCCTGGCGGGCGGCTACCTCGACGCGGCCGGGACGCCGGGCGCCGCGCTCGCGCAGCAGCTCACCTATGTCGAGGACGCGGTCGGCCGCATGGTGGCGGAGCTGCAGGCAAAGGGCCTCGCCGATGAGACGCTGATCATCGTGAGCGCCAAGCACGGCCAATCGCCGATCGACGTCTCGAAGCGTCAGGCGGTGTCGGACGCACCCTATGCCAAGACGCCCGGCTATGCGTTCCACGTGGCGGACGACGTGGCGCTAGTCTGGCTGACGCCGCAGACAGCCGCCGCCGACCGTACCGCTGCCAGCGACTACCTGATCAGCCAGGCCGCCCCGCTGAAGCTCGACGCCCTGGCCGGCCGCGATGTCCTGAGCCTGTTCTACCAGGACCCGGCCACCGACAGCCGCACCCCGGACTTCCTGGCGCTTCCGCAGTTCGGCGTGATCTACACCGGGGGCACGAAGCTGTCCGAGCACGGCGGCTACGCCAACGACGACCGCAACGTCGCCCTGCTGGTGAGCGCGCCTGGCATCACCGGAAGCGTCGTCGATGAGATCGTAGAGACCCGGCAGATCGCGCCGACCATCCTGCGCGCGCTCGGGCTGAACCCGCGCGCGCTGCAGGCGGTGCGGGAGGAGGGCACCGCCGTCCTGCCGTCTGCGCTGCGCTGAGACTTGGAACCGGCCGGGAGCTAAGTTCCTTGCCGGTCCTTATAGTGGCAGTGGGTTGGATCAAACTTTTGCGATTAAACCTTAAGCCTGGGCTTGTCCCATAGGCGTTCACTAGTGCCGCCCGCACCGCGGCTTTAGTGAGGACCATGGCAACAACGCCGGCTAATTTTAACGCAATAATAACGCCCGAACCGGAGTGGGTGCCCGTCGCCTACGCGATGGACGCCCACATTCGCGCCCATAACTGGGCTGCGACCCCGCTCGGTCCAATGGCGGGCTGGCCTGCTTCGCTGCGCACGCTCGCCGACCTGCTGCTCGCCGCAAGGCAGCCGATGTTCGTCGCCTGGGGTCCCGATCGCACGCTGCTCTATAATGATGGCTACGCGCCGATGCTGGGCTGCAAGCACCCCACGGCGCTCGGGCAGCGGTTCCTCGACGTTTGTGCCGAGGCGCGCGACGTCCTGGCACCCGTCGTTGATCGCGTTTTCGCTGGCGAGCCCGTCCATATGGAGGAGGTCGCGCTGACGCTGGAGCGGCACGGCCGCCCGGAAAAGGCGCATTTCGCCTTCAGCTACACGCCCGTGCGCGATGAGGCCGGGGTGGTGCAGGGCCTGTTCTGCTCCTGCACCGAGACGACGGCCCAGGTCGCGCTGCGTGACCTCAACGCCGATCTCGAACGTCGGGTGCAGGAGCGCGCGCGTGCGCGTGGACGCATCTGGCAGATCAGCCCGGACCTGCTTTCGGTGATCAACCCCGATAGCACGTTCACAGCGACCAACCCAGCCTGGCAGGTGACGCTCGGCTGGTCCGCGGACGAACTCGCTTGCCTGCCCTGGCACCGCCTCGTGCATCCCGCGGACCTGGAGCGCAGCCACGCGGCGTTCGCCGTTGTCCTGCGCGGCGACCCGGTGCTGCGCTTCGAGAACCGCTACCGCTGCAAGTTCGGCGGCTATCGCTGGCTGTCCTGGGTGGCGGTGCCGGAAGGCGACAGGCTTTACTGCAGTGCCCGGGACATTACGCATGAACGGGAGCAGGCGGCGGAGCTCGCGGCGCGCACGGCGGAGCTGGACCGGGTGTGGCGGAACTCTCCCGACCTGCTCGTCGCCGTCGGCGTAAACGGCATCTTTCATGCCGTGAACCCGGCCTGGACGGCGATCCTCGGCCATGACCCGGCGGATGTGGTCGGCTGCAGCTTCCTGGACTTTGTATGGCCGGACGACGCCAGCATGACCCAGTGCGGTTTGGACACTGCAGCGTCGAAGCAGGACCTCACCAACTTCGAGAACCGCTACCGGCACCAGGACGGCACCCCGCGCTGGATTTCGTGGCACACCGCCGTTGAAGGTGACCTGGTTTATGCGTACGGTCGAGACGTGACGACGCTCAAGGCCGCCACCGAGGAGCTCCTGCAAACCCACGCGGCGCTGGAGGCCTCGCAGGCGCGCCTGCTGTCGATGTTCGAGACGAGCTACCAGCTCATCGGACTGCTCGACCTGGATGGCCGGATGATCGATGTGAACGCGACGGCGCTCGCCGCCATCGAGGGTCGGCGCGAGGACGTGATCGGGCGGCTGATCTGGGACACGCCCTGGTTTGCGACCACCCCCGGCGTTCCCGAACAGATACGCGCGGCGGTGCTGGCGGCGGCGCAGGGAGAGAGCATGCGCCGGGAGATGGTGGGCAACGTCGCCGCCGGGCCGCGCACGTACGACTTCTCAATGCGCCCCGTGCGCGACCGGAACGGCAATGTCATCGCCATCATGCCCGAGGCGCTCGACGTCACCGAGTGCCGCCAGACCGAGGAGGCGCTGCGTCAGTCGCAGAAAATGGAGGCGGTGGGTCAGCTCACCGGCGGCCTCGCGCATGATTTCAACAATTTGCTGACCGGCATCACCGGCAGCCTGGAGCTGCTGCAGACCCGCCTGGCGCAGGGTCGCCTGAATGACCTGGACCGCTACATCACGGCGGCCCAGGGAGCATCCAAGCGCGCGGCGGCGCTTACCCATCGGCTGCTGGCCTTCTCACGGCGGCAGACGCTCGACCCGAGGGCGACCGAGGTCAACCGTTTGGTGGCCGGCATGGAGGAGCTGATCCGCCGTACGGTCGGCGCGGCCATCGAGATCGAGGTGATCGGCGCCGCTGAGCTGTGGACCACGCTGGTTGACCCCAATCAGCTGGAGAACGCGCTGCTGAACGTGTGCATCAACGCCCGCGACGCGATGCCGGACGGCGGGCGGCTGCGGGTCGAGACCGCCAACCGCTGCCTCAATGGCCGCGCCGCACGCGAACGTGAACTACCACCGGGTCAGTATGTCTCGTAACTGCCCAGGTAGGAGGGCTTATACCACTTCCCGCTGATTAGTACGCATTCGCCCAGTCGCGCATTCCGATCGACATGACGGTCCATGGCCGCGCAGCGAGTTTGTTCCACGCGTCCGCGCAATGGTCGACGATATC
>JANXVC010000529.1 GCA_025351925.1 Rhodospirillales bacterium
GGCATGGCCCTGCTGCGCGCTGTAGAGATCAGACGCCCAGAGCGCCGGCCGACGCCCGTCCAGCGCCTCTCGGACGACGCCTGCGCCACTCCAGCCCCTCCGGCACCGGCGCAAGCGTCGTGGCGCCGCAGCGCCGGAAACAGCCGGCGCAGCGCTCCACCCGCGTCACCACAGTGGGCCACGGCGCGGTGCCTTCAGCCCGATGAGACTTCTTGCCCTGTGACGGCGGCACGCTGGAGTTGTCCGGCGTTTTCGGCGGCGTTCCGAGCCTTGCCTCCAGCTCCGCCACCCGCGCCACCATCGTCTGGACCTGCGTGGTCGGCGCCTGAACTTGCCCCCGCAACGCCCGGATCAGCGCGTCTTTCCCCTCGCGCGTCAGGCAGCTGAAATCAGGGAACCGCATCACTCCAGCCTTGAATCCCAACCAGCCTAGTCACGCCAAGCCGCATCATGCAGTGCCCCGCATACCCCAAATCGACGAGGGAGATGAGCCGCTACCATCGAGGCAGCCTGCTGCGCGCAATGACGGCTGGCCACGTCTGGATCAGCCCAGTCGGGACGGCCAAACTCAAGCCTGCCCATTCGGCACCGTTCGCCGGCCGCGCGTGCCTGCCCGGCTTTGCCGGAGCATCCCGCCATGCATCGCTTTCTGATCGTGCTCGTTCTTGGCATCGGCTTGGCCGGCACGGCTCGGGCACAATCGATGACTTGCCGGAACGGCACCGTGCTGACTGGCCGAGACTTGCGGGCCGGCTGCGCCGCATCATGGCGGGAAGGACTGTTTCCGATAGGAAGAGGCATCACTGCAGGGCTGGATGCCGATGCTCGCGTGACGGTCCCACCAGTCCGGAGAACGGCATCCTGGACAAGCCGGAACCCATAGGCGGCCTCAGCGACGATGAACGCACGCTTCTCGGGGAAGCGTTGCGCCGCGAGCGCGGGGCAAGGTGGAATGCCGCGTGCGATGCGGCCGAGGCGCAGGCGAAGCGGCCACCTTCGCTCCGCGCTGACCGCATCGAACCCATCCGGCGGCTGGCACGGCAGTTCGGCGTCCGACCGACGCACTGGATGGAAGAGTGAGGCCGTGGGAACCCGGCTCAAGCGGGTTTCGACACCAGCCGGTCGTGCATCATGTCAAGACAGTCAGCATTGCCCCGGCGCACGAGTCCAGTGTCACGCTGCACTTAATAGTAAGGATGCATATTGAGCATTCTCAGGTATTCATGCATTGCGCCTGACCATGAGACTCGGCTTAGAATATTGTACTTAATGGCTCTTGGCCACTTTGGATGATGATGCCGGTGAGAACGTGGCACCGCCCTGCGGCGCCCCTTGCGGGTCCAGCCCTGAATTATCGAAAGTAGCCAAGAGCCCAGACAAGTTGCGACACCTACATCAGCCGCATCGAGCAAGGACCGACGCCCGCCATCCCTTGGTGAAAGACGCGGCGAGCGTATCTCCGGGCTGAACTCCAGAATTGGAAAAGCCGACGGCGATCCTGTTCATCCAGGCAAATTCCTTGCCGACGAGGAATGGATGGTCAGCCGCCGCGATCGTTGACGATTTGGCTGATCAGCAGGTCGATGCGCGCCTCCTGGCCTTCCGGCGGGATGCGGCCGCCAAGACGCAGGACCGCTAGACCGTGCAGCGCGGCCCAGGTGACTTCCGCCCGCAGGTCGGGATGCCCGTCAAAGGGCTTCAGCGCGCCGACCAGTTCACCGAAGGCCGCCATCAAGGGTGACGGCGTGTCTTCGCTGGCGAACTTCACATTGATTGGGAGCACGAACATGGCCTGATAGAGCGCGGGCCGCTCGGCGGCGAATGTCAGGTAGGCGCTGCAGACCGCTCGCAACGCCAGCCCCGGCTCATCAACAGCCGACTTCGCCTGGCGCAATCGGACGGCAAGGTCTGCGAAGCCCTCGATTGCGACGGCGCGAACGATCGCGTCCTTGCCGTCGAAATGGCTGTACAGCACCGGCTGGCTGTACTCCACGAGCTCGGCGAGCCGGCGCGTCGTCACCGCCTCCCACCCCTCGGCCTCGGCGAGATCGCGCGCTGCCGCAATGATCAAATCGTGGCGGTTGGCGCGGTCGCGGCGGCGACGGTCTTCGACGGACATACACTTATTTTACTGCCGCTTGGAAGTCTGTCAACGCTAGAAACTGCCATTGACACTCGACCTAGCGTTGCTAGGTATTAGCACGCAATACGAAAGGGCCCGCCATGCTCAACACCATCGCTTCCATCGTCTCCGGTGTGATCGGTTTCGCCATCATCGTAATCGGCGCTCGCTTCCTTTTGGCGCCGCGGGCCGCCGCGGCCGGATACGGCATTCCGGCCGAGCCACCTGGAGCGCAAACCCCAGCCGGCAGCCCTTACCCCTGGCTTTACGCGAAGGGGGTGCGCGATGTCGCCTCGGGGATCTTCATCTGGGTCCTGCTGGCCAACCGGACGCCGCACCTGCTGGGCGCCTTCATGGCCGCCGCCAGCATTATTCCCGTGGGCGATGCGGTGATCGTCCTGCGCAGCGGCGGAACCCGCGCGGCGGCCTTTGGCATCCACGGCGCCACGGCGGCGGTCGCCCTGGCCGCTAGCGCGGCGCTGCTCATGGCCTGAGCGCCGCTTGATCCCTGCACGACCTCTTGGCACGGGAGCAACCCACGACTCTGTTCGGCATCTCCGCCGCCACCCTATATAGGAACGGCCCAGACTTGATCATCGAGAGTGGCCAAGAACCTACTTAATGTGAGAACCTAAGCCTGTAACGTTGACCATATAAGTTCTAACCAGAGAACAAATCCGCCAAAGGACATCCACGATCAATGTTCACGGGAAACCACCCTGAAAGCTAGGCGCGACAACTCAACTCACGGGCAAGGCTGATGAACCGTTCAACAACGATGCTGCGGTCAGGCCGGTAGAGCATTTTCACATCCGCCCGGGGAACAGGCTCTGCCAGGGCCCGGTACACAACGCCAGGGCGCGACAAAACCTTGATGCACGCGGGCGCCAGTGCCACCCCGAGGCCCGCGGCCACCAGGCTCGTTAAGGAATACGCCTCAACAACCTGCTGCGAAATGCGCGGCAAAAATCCGGCTTTGATACAGCAGTCCCTGAGATATTGGGCAAACCGCGAGTCCTCGAGGCGGAGGAAAACGTGGCTTTCGTTACGCAAGCTGGCCAAGGCGATCCGCTTATGCGCGGCGAGCGGATGGCGCTCGGGCAGCACCACCCCGACCGTCTCGGGCCAGGCAAGCTCCTCGATCAGGTCCGGGTCTTCAGCCGGCCGACGCAGGAAGCTGATATCCGTCCGACGCGCATGCAATGCCGCCTGCTGCTCCTGTGGAGACATTTCATGCAAGCGGACGACCACCTCCGGGAATTGTGCCCCGAAGGCAGCGACAAGGGACCCGAGCGGGCCAAGGAGCACCGACCCCGTCATGCCGATGTCGAGTGTGCCGATCCTCCCGAGGCCGACCGACCGGGCCTGTTCTGCAGCGTGACCGACCTGCGCAAGAATCGCGCGCGCGTGATCCAGGAAGACGGCGCCCGCAGCCGTAAGCTCGACCCGCCGGCTCGTCCGGCTGAACAGGGCGGTTTCCAACTGCTGCTCGAGATCGCGAATTTGCTGGCTCAGGGAGGGCTGAGAGGTCCTGAGCCGAGCTGCAGCGCCGGTAAAGCTAAGTTCGTCAGCGACTGCCACGAAATAACGCAAATGCCGCAATTCCATCAAACCACTCTCAATGTCAGCTCTACTCATCTATAGGTAATTCATCTGGATCAAGGCCAACAATATATTGGACACTGCCACTGCTTGTGATCGAAACTTTCGTGCAACGGCCTCCAGAAAGCCGAGAATCAGAAGGGCGAGAAACAGTCGATGGTCAGAATGACGGGAGCCGCAGGAGCGGCAGGACTGCCTGGGCTGGAGGGGACCAGAACGGCCGCTGACGTGCCAGGAGCGGCAGCCAGCCCATTCTATGCGGCGATGCAGCCTCGGACCTCGATCCGCCAAGTCCTCGCGCGCAACGTCGCAGACGCCTCGCATTTGGCGGAAGGCTGTACGCGGTTAAAGGCCGGCAACAGCGGCCTCTGCGTCGGCACCTCGGTGCCGGCCGGCACTGATATGATCATGGGCCTTTACTCAGCCGGGACGGACAGTATTCCGGTTCTTTGCTTCACCGGCCAAGCGCCGCAGGCGCGTCGCTAATAAAAATGATTTCCAGGTGATCGATATTGAAAGCATTGCCAAGCCGGTTGCTGAATGGGCCGTAACGGCGCGCAAGCCGGCGCTCATGCCCAAGACTTTCCAACCGGCCAAACAAACGGGGAAAGGCGACCATGCATAAGATATACGGCTCTCTGTTCGGACAGGTCTGCATCGCGCTCGTGCTCGGCGTCGCCATCGGAGTCATCTGGCCCGGCTTTGCTGTCGCGCTGAAGCCGTTGGGCGACGGCTTCATTAAACTGATAAAAATGGTCATCGCGCCGCTCGTTTTCGGCGTGGTGGTCCACGGCATCGTCGGCGCCGGCAACCTGCGCAAAGTCGGCCGCGTCGGCGTGAAGGCGATCGTCTACTTCGAGGTCCTCACGACCGTCGCGCTCGCGCTGGGCGTGCTGCTCGCCTACGTTGTACAGCCTGGCGTGGGCATGAACATCGACCCGAAGACGCTCGATGCCTCGGCGCTGTCCGCGTACACCCAGCACGTCGCCGAAGTGACCAACGGGATTGACGTCATCATGCGCATCATCCCTACCACGGTGCTCGGGGCGTTCAGTGAAGGCAACATTCTGCAGGTCTTGCTGTTTGCCATTCTGTTCGGCGTCGGGCTTGCGCTGCTCGGCGAGCGCGCGCGGCCGTTCACGCACATCCTGGAGCTGGGCACCGAGGCGCTGTTCAAGGTGATTGGATTTATTGTGCGGCTGGCGCCGCTCGGCGTGCTCGGCGCGGTCGCCTTCACCGTCGGCAGGTACGGCGTGGGTTCGCTTAAGCAGCTCGGCATTCTCGTCATGCTCTACTACGCCACCGTCGCCATCTTCATCATCGTCATACTCGGCGCGGTGATGCGGCTTGCCGGGTTCAGCATCTTCAAGCTCCTGAGCTACCTTCGCGAAGAGCTGCTGATCGTGCTCGGCACAGCATCGTCCGACGCCGTGCTGCCGCAGATCATGCGCAAGCTCGAAGCCATGGGAATTAAGGATTCTACCGTCGGGCTGGTGATCCCGACGGGCTACTCGTTCAACCTCGACGGGTTCTCGATTTACCTGACCCTCGCTGCCATCTTCATCGCTCAGGCCACAAACACGCCGCTCTCGACCGGCGACCTACTGCTGGTGCTTGGGGTGTCGCTGCTGACGTCGAAGGGCGCGCATGGCGTGCCGGGCTCAGCCATCGTCGTGCTGGCCGCGACCCTTTCCTCGATCCCGGTTATCCCAGCGGTCGGGCTGGTGCTGGTATTGTCGGTGGACTGGTTCATGGGAATCGCCCGCGCCGTGTCCAACCTGATCGGCAATTGCGTGGCGACCGTGGTGATTGCGGCCTGGGAGGGCGACATCGACCGCGAGCAGGCGGCTCGCGTCCTCAATGGACACGTGTCTACGGAAGAGTACCTCGCACATCCGACGAGGCCAGCGGCGCCTGTGTCGGTGGGCTGAGCGGCAGTGTGCAGAGTGACGGTGGATACCATGGCAACCATACCGCAAGACCCGCGGTGGGCGGTGTTCGCCGCTGCGATCCAGGCGGTTGTTCCATTGCGCCTGGTCCCAGATCACCGGCCGGGACCTCCTCGGCGCCGCACCGTCGCAGTTGGGGCCGGCAAGGCTTCGGCGGCCATGGCGAGTGTGGTGGAGTCCTTCCTCCCCAACCCCGACGAGATGCCGGAGCCTGGCGACCTCCGCCTCGCGCATGCGCGTCGTCATCGTGGCCGGGATGCCGTTCGGCACCTTTGGCGACATCAACCTGCTGACGGTCATGAGCGTGTGACCGCGACGAGCCGCACGGAAAGAACGGGACGATGAGCGAGCCAGAGACTGCAAAGGCTGGAACGCGTGCGGATGAAGGAGCCTCCCTCGGCGCCCGCATCATGCGGCGGCTCGATGAACTCGCGCAGTATTCCAGCGAGCCAGGCGCGCTGACTCGCCTCTATCTGTCGCCCGAGCACAAGGCCGCGACGGTGCAGGTCGCAGCCTGGATGCGGGACGCCGGCATGACGACTGAACTGGACGCGGCTGCCAGCGTGGTGGGACGGTATGAAGGTGCGGAGTCCGGGATGCCGGCCCTGCTGCTCGGCTCCCACATCGATACCGTCCGCAATGCGGGGCGTTACGACGGGAACTTCGGCGTCGTGGCCGCCATCGAGGCGGTCGCCGCCTTCCACTCACGCGGCGAGCGCCTTCCGTTCGCGATCGAGGTCATCGCATTCGGCGACGAGGAAGGCGTGCGTTTCCCGGTGACGCTGACCGGCGCGCGCGCGGTCGCCGGCATCCTCGATTTGGCTGCGCTCGATGCCGAGGACGCCGATGGCGTCAGCGTGCGCGAAGCTTTGCGACGGTTCGGTTGCGATCCGTTTGCGCTCCCCCATATCGCGCGCCGCCGGAAAGACGTGTTCGGCTACGTCGAGATGCATATCGAACAAGGGCCGGTGCTGGAGGCCGAGAACCTGCCAGTCGGCGTTGTCAGCGCGATCAATGGCGCGAGTCGCTTCGCCGCGGAGGTCGAGGGCGTGGCCGGCCACGCCGGCACCGTGCCGATGCGGCTGCGCCACGACGCCGTCGCGGCAATGTCGGAAATGGTGCTGGCCGTCGAACGGACCGCGCTGGAGACGCCGGACTTGGTCGCGACGGTCGGTTGGGTCGAGGCCAGCCCAGGGGCGGTGAACGTCATCCCCGCCCATGCCCGCTTCACCATCGATCTGCGCAGCCCCGATGACCGCGTGCGGAAAGCGGCAGCCGAGCGGCTGGCGCGTGACCTGCAAGCGGTAGCGGCGCGGCGCGGCGTCGGTCTCGCGTTGCGGGCGGGCTACGACGCCCCAGCGCTGACCTGCGCACCGGCGCTGGCCGACGCGCTGGAGCGCAGCGTCGCCCGCCTCGGCATTCGGCCGTTGCGACTGAGCAGCGGCGCCGGGCACGACGGACTGGCGATAGGAGCGCTCTGTCCAGTGGGCATGCTGTTCGTGCGCTGCGAAGGCGGCATCAGCCACAATCCGCGGGAGGCCGTGACCGAGGCGGACGCCGACGTGGCAACGCGCATCCTGCTGGATTTCCTGCGCACCTTCGACCCGCACCGCGCACCCTCGGCAGCCGCCGTGACACCCTGATGGCCTTTGGAGAGCAAGACATGCAAGACGCCGCCGGACACGTCCACGCCTTCCTGGAGAAGGAGCACCCCCGCCAGGAGGCGTTCCTGGCCGAGCTGGTCAGGACGCCGTCCGACAATCCGCCCGGCGCCTGCGCACCCCATGCCGAGCGCGCCGCGGCGCTGCTGGAAGCACTGGGCTTCACCGTCGAGCGCCATCCGGTTCCGCAGAACCTGGTGCGCACGAGCGGCATGGCGAGCGCCACCAATCTCCTCGTGCGCCACCGCTTCGGGGACGGCGGCCCGGTGATCGCGCTCAATGCCCACGGCGACGTAGTGCCACCCGGCGAGGGCTGGACCCATGATCCCTACGGCGCCGAGATCGTGGACGGCTGGATGTACGGGCGCGGCGTCGCAGTGTCGAAGTCGGATTTCGCGACCTACGCCTGGGCGCTGCTCGCGTTGCAGGCGCTGGACCGGCCACTCAACGGCGCGGTCGAGCTGCATTTCACCTATGACGAAGAGGTAGGCGGCGAGATCGGGCCGGCCTGGCTGCTGGCGCAGGGGATCAGCAAGCCGGACTACGCCATCGGCGCCGGCTTCTCCTACGCCGTCGTCAACGCCCATAACGGCTGCCTGCACCTAGAGGTGCAGGTGGATGGCAGATCAGCGCACGCGGCCATGCCCCATACCGGGGTGGACGCGCTCGAGGCGGCATCCGCGGTCCTCTCCGCCCTCTACCGCTGGCGCAAGGGGCTGTCCGCGCGCGTCTCGGCCATAGAGGGCATCGGCAGCCCGCAACTCACGGTCGGGCTGATCGAGGGGGGCATCAACACCAACGTGGTGCCCGACCGCGTCATCTTCCGCCTCGACCGCCGCATGATCCCCGAGGAGAACCCGGCGGCGGTGGAAATAGAGCTGCGCCAGGTGATCGCCGAGGCGGCCGAGACCTTCTCGCCAGCACGGGTGAGCGTGCGCCGCATCCTGCTGGCCGAGCCGCTGTTGCCCCTGGCGGGCGGCCAGGCGCTTACCGATGCGCTCTGCCGACGCGCGACCGAAATCATGGGCGAGCCAGTCGTGGCGAAGGGCGTGCCGCTCTACACTGATGGCCGGCACTACGCCGCGGCGGGCATCCCGACCGTGCTCTACGGCGCCGGGCCACACACGATCCAGGAGGCGAACGCGCACCGCGCCGACGAGCGCCTGCTGCTGTCTGACCTGCACAAGGCGACTGAGGTCATCACGCTGACACTCGCAGACCTGCTGGGCGAAGGCACGGCGTGACGCGTCGAATGCAACGAGACAGCAAAGGAGGACATCATGGCATCCCACACAAGCGGCATGGTTACGCAGCAGGTTCCTGGCGCTGACCCGAGACTTTACAACCACGACCTAGCCCCGACCGCGCCCGAGGGGCGCACCTGGGGCGTGTTCAGCGTCTTCGCCATGTGGATGTCCGACGTGCACTCGGTCGGCGGCTACACCTTCGCGGCGAGCCTGTTCTTTCTCGGCTTGACCGGCTGGCAGGTGCTGATTTCCATGGTGGCCGGCATCCTCGTCGTCTATGCGCTGATGAACCTGATCGGCCGGCCGTCCCAGCGCTACGGCATTCCCTTCCCGGTCATGGCGCGCATCTCCTTCGGGGTCATGGGCGCCAATCTCGCGGCGGTCATCCGCGGCGTCGTCGGCATCGTATGGTATGGGGTGCAGACCTACTTTGCCTCCAAGGCGGTGCAGGTGCTGGTGCTCACCTTCGTCCCCAGTGCCGAGGCACTTACGCATAGCGGTTTCGCCGGGCTGTCCTCGCTCGGATGGTTCAGCTTCCTGTTCATGTGGTTCTTCCAACTGCTCATCTTCCAGAGCGGCATGGAGACGATCCGCAAGTTCATCGACTTCTGCGGCCCCGCCGTCTATGTCGTGATGTTCATGCTGGCAGCCTGGATTTTGTGGCAGGCGGGCCTGTCCAGCCTCTCGCTCCAGCTCAGCGACAAGCATTACAGCAGCGTTGAGTCTATCGGCGCCATGGCGAACGCGGCCATGCTGATCGTTGCCTACTTCGCTGCGCTGCTGCTGAACTTCGGCGACTTCGCGCGCTTCGCGAACACCGAGCAGGCCATGCGGAAGGGCAACTTCCTCGGCCTGCCAGTCAACTTCTTCGTCTTCTCGATCGTGACGGTGATCGTGACCGCCGGCACGGTGAAGGTGTTCGGCGAGGCCATAATGGACCCGGTGGCGATCGTCGAGCACATCGACAACCGCTTCGTGGTGCTCCTCGGCTCCGTCACCTTCATCGTGGCGACGATGGGGATCAACATCGTCGCGAACTTCGTCTCGCCGGCCTACGACATCGCGAACCTCTACCCGGAGAAGATCAGCTTCCGGACCGGCGGGCTGATCACCTCGATCCTCTCCGTGCTGGTTTGCCCCTGGATCTTCGTCTCGAGCCCGCAGGCGATCACCGTGTTCGTCAGCATCTTCGGCGCGGTGCTCGGCCCGATCTACGGAATCATGATCGCCGACTACTACCTGGTGAAGCGGGAGCAGGTCTTGGTCGAAGACCTCTACACAATGTCGCCTTCCGGGTCGCTCTACTTCGAGGGCGGCTGGAACCATCGGGCGCTCTACGCACTCGCGCTCTCCGGCCTGCTGTCCATCGGCCTGTCGCTATCCGGGGCATTCGGGCTAGTGTTCAACGTCGGCGACTGGGGCTGGGCAATCGGCGCGATCGCCGGCGCGGCCCTGCACTGGCTGTTCTCGGTCCGCCGGGTCGCTGCGGCCGCTGCCTGACTCTTGGGACTGGGCGGCGCGACCGTCCGGTCCGCCACCCTGGAGAAGCCCGCTACCCTGGAGGAGCCCGCTACCCTAAAGGAGATTGTGCCATGTCCGACTATCCCCGCGACATGACCGGGTATGGACGCCGCTCGCCGGACCCTGCCTGGCCTGGGCAGGCCCGGGTCTGCGTCCAGTTCGTGGTCAACTACGAGGAGGGCGGCGAGAACAACGTCCTGCATGGCGACCCTCACTCCGAAGCCTTCCTGTCGGAGATCGTGGGCGCGGCAAGCTGGCCAGGCCAGCGCCATTGGAACATGGAGTCGATCTACGAGTATGGCGCACGCGCTGGCTTCTGGCGGCTATGGCGGCTGTTCACCGCTCGACGGATCCCGGTCACGGTTTACGGCGTCGCCACCGCCCTCATGCGCGGGAAGGAGCAGGTCGCCGCGATGCAGGAGGCCGGCTGGGAGATCGCGTCCCACGGCCTGAAGTGGGTCGAATACAAGGATGTTCCGCGCGAGGTCGAGCGGGAGCATTTACAGCAGGCAATCGCACTCCACACTGAGGTGACCGGCGTGCCTCCGCTCGGCTGGTATCTCGGCCGCTGCTCCATGAACACGCTCGGCCTCGTCATGGAGCAGGGCGGGTTCCTCTACTCATCGGACAGCTACGCCGACGATCTGCCGTATTGGGTGCATGGCCCCAAAGGCGCGCACCTTGTCATCCCTTATACGCTGGACACGAACGACATGCGCTTCGCGACGGCGCAGGGCTTCAACTCCGGGGACCAGTTCTTCTCCTACTTGAAGGACTCTTTCGACGTGCTCTATCGGGAAGGCGGAGCGGGGCAGGCCAAGATGCTCAGCGTCGGCCTGCACTGCCGCCTCGCCGGGCGGCCCGGTCGCACGGCAGCGCTTGAGCGTTTTGCCGATTACGTCCTGTCGCATCCTGACGTCTGGATCGCGCAACGGATTGATATTGCGCGGCACTGGCACGAGAAGCATCCGGCACTCTGATACCAGCCGCCGTTCGGGACGACCGGTATCGGACCTCGGCAAGGAGCTGGGCGCCGTAGCGAAGGTGGTGAAAGTAGGGTGGTGGCGTAGTCGGGGTCACCTCAAGGTTTGCTTGCAATCGCACGCTAAGAGGCATGCACAGATCGCTTACCGTTCGGCTACATTTTGAAAGAAGATTTTGCAACGGCAACAGCCAGATTTGGCGTTGAAACGAAAAGCTGTTCGAATACCCTCGGACCCTGTTGGCGAAGTCGGCGGCTAAGCGGCGAGTGCGGCAAAGCGTGAGGTGCGGGTCGGCGCGAGCGGGCGTCCGGCGAACTAGGCGGCGATGCGGTCAAGGTTGAGGGCCGCGGCGGTGGCGACGTGCTGCAGGCCCACCTTGGGCAGGCCGCGGTAGCGCGCCCGGCGTAGGCCGAAGGCGCACACACCCTGCGAAAGGGTGCCCTCGATACCGTTGCGTTGCGCATACAGGCGCTTGCCTTCTGCCGTGCCTTCGCGTCCCCTGGCGGCGGCGAGAGCTTCGTGCTCGGGCTGCGGCATCACCGCCAAGACCCGGCCCTGATACTTCGAGCGTGCCCGGGTGCAGCGGTCGCGCGAGGGGCAGGGCCTGCAATCGGAGGCGCGGAACTGCACGTGGATGATGCTGCCCGGCCCACGGTGCTTGGCGTTGCTCGTCCAAAGGCCGCTCTCCTTGCCTTCGGGGCAGCGGACGGCCTTGCGGTCCCAGTCCACCATGAAGTCGGCCAAGGTGAACGCATCGCCGCCGCTGCGGCTCTGCCAACTCACGTTGGGGCGGCCGGGACCGACCAGGTCAATGCCGTGCTGCGTGCGGGCAGCGACAAGGTGGCCAGCGCTGACGTAGGCAGAGTCCACCAGGTGCTCGGACGGGGCTAGGCCCTTGGCGACAAGCGCGTCGTGGATCGCTGCCGTGCGCTCGGCCTCGTGCATGTTGGCCGGCGTTGTGTCGGCGTGGACCACCAGGCGCGGCATGTCCTCGTCACAGGTTTCGGTAAGATGCACCATGTAGTCTGTCCAGCGCGTGGCGTGCTTAGACCGGAACCGCGCATCAATGTCGTAAGGTGACTCCACCCGGTCAGCGGGGCCGCGGCCCTGCACCGGCCGCATCCGCACGCGGCCGCCGGCCGGTTCGCCAGCACTGCCGCCATCAGCCTCCGCCTTGTCCCGCTCGAAGTGCCGCGACCACACGCGGCGCATTACGGCCACCTCCGGCAAGGCCGCCGCGTCCGCCGGCGCGCCCGCGCGGTCCAAAGCGTCCAGCAGCACGAAGCCGTCCGTGCCGACCTGGACGGCGTAGGCCTCGCGCTTGGGAGAGGTCTCAGGCAGGCGCATGTCCTCGACCCGACGGTCGTAGCGCTCGTGCCAGTCCAGGGGTGCGATGGCGCGCAGCCAGTCGGGTGCCGCGACGGCGATGGCGTTCAGCGCCGCCCGCATCGTCTCGCCCACCAGCTCCAGCCGGTTCAGGGTCCGCACGGCGGCGAGCACGTGCGTGCTGTCCGTGCGGCTCCGGCCATGGGCCTTGAGCAGCCCACCCTCGCGGGCCGCGTCCAGCAAGCGAGCCAGCAGGCGCTCCGTGGCCTCGTGCTGGAGCAGCCGGGCGCGGAACTCGCACAGGACGGAGAAGTCAAAGCCGGCGTCGGACAGGTCGAGGGCGAGCAGGTATTTCCAGTCGATCCGACCCCGGACGGCGTCGGCCGCCTGACGGTCGCTCAGGCCCTCGCGGAACTGCATGAGGGTCACAAGGGCAAGGCGCCAGGGCGCATAGGCTGGCTGGCCGAGCTTGGGGTAGAGGTCAGCGAAGTCGACATCGGCGAACACCGCACCGAGCTTGTCCCTCAAAAGCACATACGGGTTGCCGCGCCGGAACGCGGCGCGCGCGATGCGGGCGGTGCCGTCGGGCACGGACGGGAGCAGCTGCATCGAGAGCAACATGGGCGGCCTCCAGGCAAGAAAACCAGCTAACGCTGAACCCCGCCCAAACGCTCCTGACTTCGCCAACAGGGTCCCCTCGTTTGTGAAAGGCCCTGCTTTCATTGGCTTTTCGGCTTAGCGTGCAACTTTGAGCAAACCGTGACGTGACCCCGATCACGCCGCGGGTTCGCCCGGCACCATCCAGGCGCGGGCATACCAGCCTGGCAGATAGGCGTCGTATCGGGACAGGCGCTTGGCGGTCCGCGGATGCGCGCCGACCCATCGCACCAGGCCGGCCCAGGCGCGCGACCCGTAGAACGCCCGAGCCGGGCCGCCGGGCCGGTGCTGCTCGTTGACCGGGAGCACAGCCCGAACTCGGCACCCATGCGGTCCAGGTGCTCGCTGGTGAAGCCGTCGAGGAGCACCCTGGCCTCGGACCGGTATTTGACGATGTACCAGCCCCAGGGTCCCGGTCCCCGGCCGAGCTGCGACGGCTAGAACCTGCGCAGTCCCGACACCACCAGCGCGACGCCACCGGCGGGATGGTTCTCAGCGACGTTGTGGGCGGTGATGTAGGGGCCATCCGCCGACAGCCCGTCGTCGAACCTGAAACCGCCCACGACGGCCTGGTGAAACGCACCCTTTGAGTTCTGCATGCCGCGTTAACCCTCACTACACGGTCCCGTTGCCCCTGCCGGAAAGGTGCTGGAGCAGCAGCTTCACGCCCCCACCGCCAGCGTCACAACCGCCTCAAGGATCTCGCGCAGTTTGCCTTTAGACCCCGCGCCGAAGGGCAGCACGGCGCCGCCCGTCCGCCGAGCGATGTCCTGGGGGTAGGTTGTACGCGACTTTCCGCATTTTCGATGGGATTGAAGGCTCAACATAGCACCCAGAAGATGTCGTCGTGCGCAATGAAGTCGAGAGCCTCGTCAATTGGCAGGACAGTGCGCCCGATGGGACCGGCTGCCGTCCACCGCTCCTTCCAGGCTGACCAATAAAAGACTTCAACGCTGTCGTTGCGTCCGGTTGGCCGTAACCTGGCGACCGGCGCACCAGACGCGGCGTGGTGGAGCGTGTAGCCGCGGTTGCGGCGCTCGGGCGTGACCGGGCCTCTCGGGAAGTGGAAGCGCTCGATGCGCTGGACGATGTCGTCGGTCATGAGGCTTATTTTAAATCCCACGACGATTGCGTGTCGCCGTTATGCTCTGCGGCAGGGTCGGCGCGTCTTGCCGTTCGGGTGCAACTCGATTCTACAAATGCGATGCCGATCCATCGCACCCCTCCCGGCGTTGCCGCCATCCATTCAGGCCTGACGCCGCCCATACTTGCCGGATGGCTGTCCGCCTTTCGCCCCTGCTTCACGGCGCCGGTCTGGGCTCGCGTCTTGGTGCTGGTTGCTGGAGCGGTGCTGGCGCCCGGCAAGCGCACGGTGAGCCAGGCGCTGCGGGTCATGGGCCTGGCGGAAAGGTCGGGTTTTAGTCGCTAGCACGAGGTGCTGAGCCGGGCGAGGTGGTGATCGGCGTCAACGACACAATCGAGCGGCGCTGGGGTCCCAAGATCAAGGCGCGTGGCATCTACCGCGACCCTGTGCGCTCGTCCCGCGGCCATTTCGTCCGGGCAAGCGGCCTGCGCTGGCTGTCGCTCATGGTTATGGTGCTCATCCCTTGGGCCAACCGGCGCTGGGCACTGCCGTTCCTGACGGTTCCCGCCCCCTCCAAACGCTGGAGCGACGAGCACAATCGCCGGCACAAGGCCGTGGTCAACTGGGCGAAGCTGGTCAAGGTTTTGCTCGCGTAGCGAGTGGAATACCGGCGGAGGGGCGTCAGGTCATCCTGCAGACCAAGCGTTGGTTGCCGGACCGCCATCTGATTGTCGTCGCCGACGCCAGCTTTGCTGCCATTGACCTGATCGCGGCACTTCGCCGCCACGTGTGCCTGGTTACCAGGCTGCGGATCGATGCCAGCCTGTTCGCACCGGCCCCGCCGCGCCGAGCTGGGCAGATGGGCCGTCCACGAGTGAAAGGGCGCCGCCTGCCAACGTTCAAGGCAGTTCTGGCTGATCCCAAGACCATATGGGTGCCGATCACCGTGACGGAGTGCTATGGCGGCGAGCCGCGTAAGGTGGAGATCGTGTCCGATACCGCGGTCTGATACAATTCTGGCCTGCCGCCCTCCTGCAAAGACTTACGGACACCCTCTGCCATGCAGCATAAAATGCGGAAAGTTGAGCTAAGCAGGCATCTATCAATTGGCGCACAGACAACAACCTAAGCAGGGTTGTGTAGCTTGGACTTCTAAAGACCCATCTGCGTCCCAGGCCATGCAACCCTGCTTAGGTCGGCACTTCCTCCCGCTTGCCGCCCCCGGCGCGGTATCGGTCCAGGTACTCCGGTACCACCAGCTCGACCGGTGTCGGCACGATGCCCAAATCCTGCAGGCCAGGCATCCCCTCCGACACCACGTTGTCCCGTCCCAGCAAGATAAGCTGGTCACGCGTCAGCGGCTTGCCGGGGATCAGCTCGCCCAGCCGCGCCTGCACGCGCGCCACCGCCATGGGGACCTCGATCAACGGACGGTTGCGCTTCGTCTCTTTCAGGATCCAGGTCAGCAGCTCCCGGAACGTCCAAACCCGCGGTCCGCCAAGCTCATAGATGCGCCCTTTGGTGTCATCGCGCGTCAAGACCGCCATCACCGCATCCGCGACGTCGCCGACGAACACCGGCTGGAACCGCGTACCGCCCGAGATCACCGGCATCACCGGCAACGTCATGGCGATGGCGCCGAACCGGTTGAAAAACTTGTCCTCCGCCCCGAAAACCAGGGACGGCCGCAGGATGGTAGCGCCGGGCATGGCGGCAAATACCGCCTGCTCACCTGCCGCCTTGGTCCGGGCATACAGGCTTGGGCTCGCCGCGTCGGCCCCGATTGCCGAGATTTGCACCATCCTCGCCACCCCGTGCGACGCGGCCGAGCGCGCAATCCGCCCAGCGCCCTCCGCCTGGATGCGCTCAAAATCGCCTTTCCGCTTCTCGCTCAGGATGCCGACCAGGTTCACCACGATATCCGCGCCCTCGGTCGCACGCTGGATCGCTGCCTCATTCGAGAGGCTGACATACAGCGGCACCACCTGCCCGACCCGGCCCGCCATCATCGAGCCGCGCGCCGCCTCGGTATTGCGCCCAGCCACCCGCACGATGTGCCCCTGTGCCGCCAGGCGCTTTACGACGTAGCGCCCGATAAAGCCGCTGCCGCCAAATACGGTCGCCACACTCCGCGTCGCCATCAGACCTGTCCCCCTCGAAGCTCTTGCTCCACTATGCGCCATACTCCGCATCCTCGCCTGAACCTACCCCAGGCATGCTCAGTCCACATGACATACCAAAACGAAATCGTATTGATCTTTTGCGTTCGCCCTTGGGGCGTTAAAGATCCACGACAATTTGACTATCGCTGCACTAAAGGTCCGCTTCGCTGGCGCAACCGGCCGCGGCGGGGTGACGCTCAGCGTCTGACCAGCGGCGCGTTGCGCTTTAACACCGATAGCGCCTCGGCCTAGCGCTAAGCGGAGCCCGTCGGGTACGACGACGACGACGACGGGTTTAGCTGGACTGCTCGACAATGTGACTAAACCCGGCAGGGTCAGCTTATCCTCCGACACGACCTACTATCTCAAGGCGCCCCCGGATGTCGCAGCCGCCCGGCTCAACCCGCTGGTGCACTTCATGACCTGTGGCCGCACCGAGGGGCGGACGGGGTTCATCGACGATGCGCAGGCCACGGGCGCGCCGGACCCGCTGGTGGACCGGGCAGACTCGAAGCCGCACCGCATTTGCTGTGTGACGGCCTGATCGCACCACGTTGCTGTATGCCGACACAATAAACGTTTCTGTAGGAGTGTCTTGATCACAATGTTTACTATCCAAGCCTCGGTAATTTTGTAGTCGGCAATACGGACAGCCGCGCTGGCGTATCAATTAGACGTTTGCGTATTGATTTAGCGATACGAACCCAATCCGGGACATCCTTCTCCCAAGATTTTGACCAGTAATGCACGGCCAAGGTCTCTGGAGTAATGCAAGATTCGTGGAACTCTTCATCAAATGCATAAGGGTAGAATGTCTCCGTTGGACAGAGATAGATGTCTCGAACCATCGTGCCGCACGGGGAGTAGGAGTTAAGTCCCTCTTGTACAAGAAGCTTCGTGATAAGCTTTGGGCCGAACATCGTTGGGCGCTCGAAGGCGCCCGGGAGTGACTTGATGTTGAGCACCGTGACCAATGCTCGTGCGATGAACCAGTGCTCCGGCAACGCGCCGAATGCGCCGTTCGCGACCCAGTCTTTTGAGCGATATTTGGTCTGAAACCCAAAGAAGCACCTGTGATGCAGTAAATTATCCAGGGGTTTCAGAAGTTGGAAGTCGGTGTCGAGATATATCCCACCATGTTTCAAAACAGCAAGAAGACGCACGATATCAGCTACTTTTGCCCATTTTTTTTGGTCGTAAGCTTTTCTGATCGGCCTTATTGAGAAGTCGATATTCTCTTCATTCCAAAGGGTGAAAGCGTAGCCAGGGTTTTTTTCTCGCCAAGTCTCGACATATGCGCGCTGCACGTCCGGCAATGGGCCGCCAACCCAGACATAGTGAATGTTTTTCGGGATCATCGCCTGAGCCGTTTCATGTTTCAGGTATGCAACGTAATTTGCCTCATAACTTATGTAAACTCTTATTTTTGTGATAGCACGATAACTTTTTGGAAGGGAAAGTCTGACGTCGGGACTGGTTTCGCGGAAGCATGCCATGTCGCCGCAAGGCTTCCACGCCTGAAGATGCCAAACATGGCGCTGCGACGTCTGGAGCAGCGCCGCACCCCAGCAGTGCCGGGTAGATGCAGCGAAGTCGCATCGTGCAGCACAGATCAGGCCATACGGCTAAGTAACAAAAACTAATAATAGTTTCTATATGATTACAAACATGTGAATTCACAAACGATATAAACTCGTTAATGCTCCTAATTGAGACGATATGACCCGCTTGCTCATAAAAACACATACGAACAAGCGCGCGTCGCCGCAATTGAGAGGATGACATCAGTGAAAAACCGTTACGATCGAGCCGCCCGAAGTGGGCGCCTCGTGGCTGGATGCCT
>JANXVC010000542.1 GCA_025351925.1 Rhodospirillales bacterium
GCCGACGTGGTCGGCGCGACGCTTGGAACCCAGGCGGTCACGTCCAGCACCGTCATCGGGTTTGCCGCCCCGAGCCCGGTCGCGCTTCCGGCCGCCTACGCCGACATGGCCTCGATGCTGCCGGCGGATGCGGCGGGATCACACGGTATGTATCTGCAGAGCGCCTGACATTTGGCCATCTGATACCGGCAGACGTTGCCGGACTGCGTGAGGAGGGGCGGGTCGATCTTTGGCCCGCTCCATCTTGGCAAAGGCAGCCCGTCTTCGGCCATCATCCCCAGCCCGCCGTTCCACGGACGACGATGCCGCGGATGCGCAGCGGCCACTCGAGCCGGCCCAACGCCTCACGCCATAACCGCGCATCGCAGCGCTGGCCCGGCCAGGCCGGGTTGGGCGCCGTGCCGCGCCAGCCCCAGATGCGCAGGATGCGGACGTGCAGAAGTTCGATCCGGCGTTGGCGATAGAGCATGTCGAGGCACTTCACAACGTCCTCCGGCCGGCACGGTCCAGGGCCCGGCGATACGCTGGCATCCTGCTGCGCCCGCAGACTCGCCGCCGTCCAGAACCATGCGGCGGCGGCGGAAACGAATGGAGCGGTTCGGCATGGCGCAAGCAAGCGGGTGTCGGTGCGGCAGACCGGCTGGATGTGCAAATGCCGCGTGAGTTTAGGCTCGGTGACCATGTAAAATGCTCCCTTAAAACGGAACACAATAAGAACATTCCGCGAACTTGAATGCAAGTGCATCAAGGTGCAAATTCCTAGTTGAAACGGTGTCAATTCCTAGGCACGATGCATCCCATGAAACACGACGACATCTGGCGTGCGCTCGACACCCTTGCAGCCGAGTATGGCCTGTCCGCCTCCGGCCTCGCCAAACGGTCGGGGCTGGACGCCACGACATTCAACCCCAGCAAACGCCGCATGCCGGATGGCCGCGCCCGCTGGCCCAGCACCGAGAGCCTGGCCAAGGTGCTCGACGCGACGGGCGCCAGCCTCGAGCTGTTCACCTCATTAGTGACAGGATCGGCAACCGTCACCACAGCCCGGCCGCCGCGACGCATCCCGCTGCTCGGTTTGGCGCAGGCCGGGGGCGACGGCTTCTTCGACGACGCCGGATTTCCGGTGGGCGGCAGTTGGGACGAGGTCAGCCTGCCGGAGATCGGCGACCCGCACGCCTATGCGCTGGAGATTGCCGGCGACTCGATGGAGCCGGTGTTTCGCGACGGCGACATGGTCGTGATATCGCCGGCAGCGCCGATCCGCCGGGGGGACCGCGTCGTGCTGCGGACCATCGCCGGCGAGGTAATGGCGAAACAACTTGCCCGGCGCTCGGCAAAGCGCATCGAGCTGAAGAGCCTGAACCCCGAACACCGCGACCGCAGCTTCGAGTTGATGGAAGTCGCCTGGGTGCATCGGGTCATATGGGCCAGCCAATAGCGGTAAATTGCACTTGGCTGTATATTAATAGCCTGAGACCATATCCGCTAACGGAGGTGGTCGATGCGTACGTTGATCTTGCTGCTGCTCTTGTCCGGTACCGCGCAGGCGGCAGAGGCTGTCGATATGACCCTCGTTCTGGTTTCCGACGTGTCGCGCAGCGTCGATGACAGCGAGTTCCAGATGGAAAAGGCCGGCTACGCGGCCGCGTTCAACGATCCGCGCGTACTCGCTGCGATCCGCGGCGGCGCGATTGGGGCCATCGCGGTCGCCTATGTGGAGTTCGCCGGGTCCTATGAGGTGAACACGGTGCTGGACTGGCGCGTCGTGCGCGATGCTGCGTCCGCCCAGCGGTTTACCGACGCGCTGGACGCAGCGCCGCGCTCGTTCTGGGGCCGCACCAGCATCAGCGCTGGGATCGACCGAGCAATGCGGCTGATGGAAGAGAGCGGGTTCGAGGCGCAGCGTCGGGTCATCGACGTGGCTGGGGATGGCACCAACAACTCGGGCCGCGAGGTGGCAGCGGCGCGCGATGACGCGGTGACGGCCGGTGTCACGGTGAATGGATTGGCGATCATCAACGAGCACCCTGTCAGCTACACCTACGCCCACGTGCAGCCGCCGGGCGGGCTAACGGAGTGGTACCGGCAGAACGTCACCGGCGGGCCTGGCAGCTTCGTGGTGGAGGTGCGCGAGTTTGCGGCGTTTGGCGAGGCGATGACCCGGAAGCTGATCAACGAGATCGCCGCCCTGCCTACGGCGCATACGCCGCTCTAACAATACTCCTGTTAGGTCCTCACAAGCGCGTGATGTCGCAAACCAGAGCCTCACTGAACCGTCATCTGGGCTCACCAGCAGTACGGACGGATGTGGGCCATGCAGTCGAACGAACTTGCCGAGGTGATTCCGGTCATCCACGAAACTCTGCGCATTGAAAAACGTGAGTTCGAGAGCGGCCGGGTCGTAGTACATAAAACGGTAACTGAGCGGGATGAGGTTGCAGAGGTTCTGTTGCGGCAACAGGATTTGGTGGTGGAGCGTGTGCCTGTCGGGCGCATCGTTTTGGAGGCGCCACCGACCCGGCAGGACGGCGATACGCTCATCGTGCCAATTCTAGAAGAAATTTTGGTTGTTGAAAAACGACTAATTTTGAAAGAGGAGCTGCATATCCGCAAGCAATCCAGCGAGCGGGCGGAGCAGCACACAGTACGTCTGCGCACCGAACATGTCGAGATTGAGCAGACCGGGCGAGAGGCGTCAATCAAGGCGACAACCCACGACAAGGAGACTCTAGTATGAGCGGTTCCTATATGGACGAACGCGGTTCAGCCAGCTTGAATAGTGATGCTGCGCATGAAACCGGCCTTTATGACCCAGCGCGTCACGACAATCAGATCGTGGCGCTTTATGATACCCGCGCTCACGCCGACGCTGCGCGTGAGAAGCTTTTGGCAGCTGGCGTTGCTGGTAGCGCCGTCCAGGTCATGGACCGTGATGCCGACCGGATGGCCGGCGGGGTGGACTACGAGTCTGGCAACCAAGGTTTGTGGGGCGCCATCAAGAGCATGTTCATGCCGGACGAGGACGCGCACGCCTACAGCCATGCTATGGGCGCCGGTCATGCGATGGTTGTGGTGACGCCGAATGCGACGTCGAACCGCAATCATATCATTGAAGTTTTGGAAGGCACCAACCCGCTTGACTTCGATGCCAAGCTCGAAGAGTGGCGTCAGTCTGGCTACAACTACAATGCAGGCAGCACAACGGCCGCCACGGCGCCAGTAGCGACGACCCAGACGACGACGGCCCCGATTGGGACGGCAACAACCGGCGCAATGGCGACGGGTGTGGCCGCGGCTGGAGCTGCGACAGCTGGAACCGCGGCGCGTGCTGGTGACACCGAGACGATCAAGGTCATGGAAGAGCGGCTGCGGATCGGCAAGCGTGAGGTCGCCGGCGGCGCCGTTCGCGTGCGCAGCTATGTCGTAGAGCGTCCGGTCGAGGAACAGGTGCGCCTGCACGAAGAGCAGGTCTCCATCGAGCGTCGTCCAGTGGACCGCGCTGTCACCGCCGCCGACGCCGCGGCCTTCCAGGAGCGCACCATCGAGGCGCGCGCCACCAGTGAGGAGGCCGTCGTGAGCAAGGAGGCCCGCGTCGTCGAGGAGATCGCCTTGCGCAAGGAGGCCACGGACCGCACCGAGACGGTGCATGACACCGTCCGCAGCACCAAGGTCGAGGTTGAAGACAGCTCCAAGACCGTGCCAGGGGCGACAACCACGGGCGTTACCGGCCCAGGAACCGGGACGGGCACGACGACTCCGGGCAGCATGGGCACGGGCGGCACGACGCCGAACTCGACGCCGGGTGCCACGACCAGCGGCATGAACACGCCGCGTAAGTAGTCCAAAGTTAGTTTGGCTGGATTAAGGGAAGCTTCGGCCTCCCTTTGTTTTTTAGGAACTACGAATGCGCTGGGCGGCGTTGCTTTTGGTGGCGGGACTGCTTGGCTGTGAGAAGCCCATGTCGGTGGATAGTTTCCGCGCGACGACACCGGCCATCGATCCCGTTCGCTTCTTCACCGGCCATGTCGTGTCATGGGGCGTGCTGGAGAACCGCTCCGGCCAACCCACCCAAGTTGTGACTACGGATTGCATGGGCGAGGCGGACGGCGACACGCTGCGCATGACTCAACGGCTGACCATCGGGCAGGACGCTCCGGTCACACGGACCTGGCGGATGCGGCGTGCCGGACCGGGCCGGTACGAGGCAACCGCCAACGACATGGTTGGCACAGCGACAGGCGAAGCAGCAGGCCGCGCGTTCCACTGGAATTGGATTCTGGCAACAATGCCGGGCAACAGCCTAAAGGACGTGGATATGGACCAGTGGTGGTATCTGCTCGACGACGGATCGATGCTGAACCGTACGACCATACGCAAGCTGGGTGTTATTCTTGCCGAGGTATCGGAGCATTTCGCACCAGTCCGGTGAAGGCGTCCAGTCCTTTGGCCGTAACCCATGCGCGAGCGCATGAACCATGACCCGGTCGCCGCATTAAGGTTTGGTGACAGGTCGAGGATTTGCGGAATGCTGACATCAATGATGCGCTCGGTCGGGCAAACGCTGCGATCGGTCCGGCCCGGCGTGGCGATGCTGTCAAGCAGCAAGTTCTCCGGCTTCTTGGGCTACGCACTTACGGTCAGCAGTTCAGCCTTCGCCGACCGTCAGCCAATGCCGGTGCGGTTTACCCAGGATGGAGCGAACTTGAGCCCGCCGTTGCAGTGGGAGGGATTGCCGCCGCAAACGCAGTCTGCCGTGCTGCTGGTGGAGGACGCCGACATTCCGCTGCTCCGGCCGCTGGTCCATCTGATCGTCCACTCCATCCCGCCGGATCTCACCGAGTTTTCCGAGGGTGAGATTCCGCTTCGGGCCGTGGGGACAATGCAGGGCGGCTGGGCATGCGGGCGCAACGCGGTGGGCCGGCCAGGCTGGATGGCGCCGTCTCCGCCACCGGGGCATGGGCCGCACCGCTATGCGTTCCAGGTTTTTGCTCTCAATGCGCGTCCCCGCTTTGCCCATCCGCCGGGGCGGGCGCTGTTATTGAGGACGATCAGACCGCATCTGATCGCGCAGGGGCGGCTGATTGGGACCTATGAGCGTGTTTAAGGCCGCAGCAGCCTGAGGATAATCGATAGCATCACCGTGCGCTCGCTCCTAACGGGGTCAACGCAAGACCGATGTTATCGGCCCTATCGCAACGGCTCGACCGCTGGCAATTTACGTTAGCGCAGGCGCCGGTATCTGCCGCAAAATAATATTAAAATACTGGTAGCTCGGGCAATGGCGTGCCGAACCATTTGCGGTGCAGCGCGTCGAGTTCGCCATTGTTCTTGATGTAATAAACAAACGTATTGACCCACTGGTGCAGATTGAACTGGTTCGCGCGCATGGTGATGCCGTTGGGCTGCCGCAGCAGGATGAACTTCTTGTCGATATTGGCGCCAGGGTTCTGCCGCATTACGCCGTCGAAGGTGATGCCGGTCTCGGCCATGGCGTCCACCTGGCCGGTCAGCAGTGCCTGGTAGGTGCTGGGCGTGTCGTCGAACCGCATCATGCGGGCGTTACTGCCCAGCGCGCCGGTCAGGATCACGTCCTGCACCGTGCCGCGCGGCACGCCAATGCGCAGGCCCTTCAGGTCGTCGATCTTGCTAATCGTCTTGTCTTTGGGTCCATAGACCGTGTTCTCGATGGCGCTGTAGGGAATGCTGAACATTACCTGTTTGGCCCGCTCGGGCGTGATGCCGAAGGTCGCGACGATCAGGTCAACCTTGTTGGTCACCAAGAACGGAATGCGGTTCGGCGCAGTCAGCTGCATCAAGTTGGCCTTCACGCCCATATACTTGGCCAGCAGTTTTGCAACCTCGACGTCGTAGCCGTCAGGCTCTTGCTTGTCATTCAGCAATCCGAAGGGCGGCAGGTCGATCAGCACGCCGATGTTGATGGTGCCGCGGCTGGTGATCTCATCCACTGTCTGGGCCCGGGCGCGCGGGATGCCCAGGAGGAAGCCGATCGACAGCGCCGCCAGCGCCACCACCACATAGCTGATCCGAAGCCGCATGACGTCGTCCCTTAAAATTGGCCGGACCTTGCCAGCCTTATTGTTTGTAGGCGCGGGCCAGCCGGACCTCGATCCGTCGGCTGGCCAGCGTCAGGGGCCAGCAAAGCAGGAAGTAGAGCAGCGCGACAGTGCCAAAAATGGTAAAGGGCCGGAACGTTGCGTTATTAAGCAGCTGCCCGGCCCGCGTCAGCTCCACGAAGCCGATCACCGCGGCGAGCGAGGTGCTTTTGACCAGGTTCACCAGGAACCCAACCGTCGGCGCCGTCGCCACCCGCAGCGCCTGGGGCGCGACAACCCGCAGCATACGCGCCCCATAGCCAAGGCCGAGCGCCCGGGCGGCCTCGACCTGCCCGACCGGCACGGCCTCGATTGAGCCGCGCCAGATCTCCCCTAGAAACGCCCCGGCATTGAGGCTGAGCCCCAGGATCGCGGAGGCGTAGGCGCCGAGACCGACCCCCAGCAGGTCGCCGCCGAAAAACACCAGAAAAAGCTGCAGCAGCAGTGGTGTACCCTGAAATACCCGGATGTAGGCGACGGCGAACCAGCGCAGTGAGCGGAGTTGGGACACGCGCATCAGCGCGATCATAAGGCCGATCAGGCCGCCTCCCACGAACGCCGCCGCCGAGAGCAGCACCGTCCAGCGCGCAGCGTAGGGCAAAAACAGCAGGTCGTTCCACGTCAGGACACGCATTAGCGCGTTGCCGGCCGGGCGAACGCCGCGCGACTGACCACAGCAAACGCGCCGCTGAACAGCATCGACAGGCAGAAATAGATGCCAGCCGCGACGATGTAGGCCTCAAAGCTGCGGAACGTGCGGGACTGGATGTCCTGGGCCGCCGCCGTCAGCTCCTCGGCCGAGATCACCGATACGATGGACGAGTTGAGCATCAGCAAAATGAACTGGCTGCCGAGCGGCGGCAGCACGGCCCGGAGCGCCTGGGGCAGCACGATCAGCCGAAATGCTTGCAGCCGGTGCAGGCCGAGCGCCCGGGCGGCCTCGCTCTGGCCGTGCCCGATGCTCTCGATGCCCGCGCGCACGATCTCGATCGTGTAGGCGCTGCCGTTCAGCACCATGGCGATGAGGGCGCAGACCACGGCGTCGAGCCGAATGCCCAGCGCGGGCAGGCCGAAGAAGATGACGAAAACCTGGATGAGGAACGGCGTGTTGCGGATGAACTCGACGTAGCCCGCCACCAGCCATTGCAGCCAGCGTGGTCCGCTGGTGCGCGCCAAGGCGCCGAACACGGCGACGATCAGGCTGAGCACCATGGCGCCGGCCGACAGCTTGAGCGTCAGAAGCGTGCCCCAAAGCAGCTGCTCACGCGCCGCCCAGATATCGCCGAAATGAAAGCTGTAGGTCACACGGCAGTTTCCCCTAGCTACCCTAACTAAGCCTTAACGCCGACGTCAAAGCCGGTCAGCCCGGAAC
>JANXVC010000546.1 GCA_025351925.1 Rhodospirillales bacterium
CCGAGGTGGTGGCCGCCCGGCAGGAGAAGATGCTGGTGTTCACCCAGTTCCGCGAGATCACCGCCCCGCTCGCCACGTTCCTCGGCGGGATTTTTGGACGCCCCGGGCTGGTCCTGCACGGTGGGACGCCGGTGAAGCGACGCAAAGACTTGGTGCAGGCGTTCCAGGCCGAAGAGGCCGTGCCGTTCTTCATCCTGTCGCTGAAGGCCGGCGGCGCCGGGCTGACGCTTACCGCGGCCTCGCACGTCGTGCATTTCGACCGCTGGTGGAACCCGGCCGTGGAAAACCAGGCGACCGATCGCGCCTTTCGCATCGGCCAGAAACGGAACGTGCTGGTGCACAAGTTCGTCTGCCAGGGCACGGTGGAGGAAAAGATCGATGCCCTGATTGCGTCGAAAACAGGGCTGTCCGAGGCGTTGCTGGCCGGACCTGGCGAGGTCAACCTGACCGAGATGAGCGACGACGCCCTGTTGCGAATGGTCGCGCTTGACCTGACTGCCGCAATGCAGGACTGACCGGGGATGTCGCGCTACGATAAGGGTGGATGGCCCGCCTATGTTTCGGTTGCCGAGCGCCGCCGCAAGGGCGAACGCGAGACGGCGAAGCTGCGCAAGAAGGGCCACCTCGTCGCACCCGTACGGATCGAGGGCCGCGCGATCGCCACCACCGCCTGGGGCAAGGCGTGGTGCGACAACCTGGAGAGCTACCGCGACTACGAGAGTCGGCTGCAGCGAGGACGAACCTATGTGCGCAACGGCTCGGTGATCGACCTGCAGATTGGGCCCTGCGAGGTCAAGGCGCTGGTCAGCGGATCGTCGATCTACAAGGTTACGGTCGGGATCACGTCCATGCCGGCCGGCCAATGGCGGTCCATCCGCGCCGACTGCGCCGGCCGCATCGAGTCCTTGGTGGAACTTCTCCAGGGCCGGCTGTCCAAGGGCGTCATGGACCGCATGTGCCGTCAGGGAACCGGGCTGTTTCCCAAGCCGTCGGAGATACGGTTCTCCTGTAGCTGCTTGGATCACGCGTCGATGTGCAAGCACGTGGCGGCGGTGCTGTATGGCGTGGGAGCACGGCTGGATGAAAGCCCGGATCTGTTGTTCCGGTTGCGGGCCGTCGATGCGGGCGACCTTGTGGCCGGTCTCGACAGCGCAGCGCTGGCATCGAAGCCCGCCGGGGGCAAGGTTCTTGGAGCCGAGGACGTTTCGGCCCTGTTCGGCCTCGACCTGGCCGGATCCGACGTTGCGGGCGACATCGTGCCGAAACCTCCGTCCAGCCGCGCTGGGCCCGCCATGCGTTCCCAGCCGAAGCAGGGTCCCGGCCAGAGCCGCCCCTTGCCACCGAAGACGGCAACACAGGAGGCTGCGTCGGTCCCGAAGGCTGCTTCCGCCAAGGCGGCAAAGGCTCAGCCCATTCCGCAAGAAGCCAAAGCGCCGCGGCCAGCCCGGGCGCCGACCGCGGCGCAGCAGATCCGGCCGCCTGCGCCGCGGCCTGGCACAAGAGCGTCGACAACGGCGCCGATCCCAACCAAGAAGCGCACTGCTGCCCAGCTTAGTGGTGCGCAGAAAATGGGGAAGAAGGAGGCTGAAAAACTGGTGGCGGATGTCGTCGCCCGGATTGGGAAGCACCTCGTGGCGGGAATAGGCGTGACGCGGGCCGGGCCGGGCACACCGGCTGTCAAGGCTCACAATGCACAGACCGTCCGTGTCCCGACAATCGCGGCCAATGTTCGAACACCCGGAAGCAAAAAACCGGTCGTCAGGCTGACAAAAAGACTAGGACGGCAAAGTTAGCTGGCATGCTTGCTGTTCCAAGGTGGCGAGGTAGGCGTCCGGTTTGCGACGGAACCGGGTGCGGAGGGTCCGAGCGTGGCGCCTCTGACCGAGACGCCGGCGCATCTCTGCCCATGCTGTCCGATCGGCAACGTCAATTTGGCTGTCGGCGGGCTCGCTAGATAAGACGAGGCCAGGTAGCCGGCCGGGATGACACTGGACGATACCTGCCTGCCGGAGCTATCCCGGCTACCGCTTCCCGGCTGAGATCATCACTTACGCAGTCTGGCTCTACTGGTGTCGGCGCGCAATAATGAACGGCTCGGCGCGCAATTGAGGGTGTTTTCCGGCGCACGTTAGCTCAGACTGAAGTGGTTGTCCGACGCAAGCGACAACGGTAGCAAATGCAACCGCCCCGCGATTAAGGCAAGCTGGTTGCCGCTCTCGCGACGGACCGGCCCGTCCCGCCTGCGCGCGCTCGTTTGCTCCTCTGATCCCCTCCGGAAATTGCTCAAGAAGGCGCATTTGGCCGGAAAATCCAGCCGAGCGACAACGTACTGCCCACCGCGATGTGGGGTTCTCTCCTAAGTTGCCGTAGCGCTTCCGATAGGGAGCGACGGGCAGCGCTCACCAAGATGCGGTGGACACCGGCCTGACCCGTCCGGTGATGTTGGAGACCGAGGTCGTCGAGCCATCCCAGTAATCCTGGATCAGCTCGGCATTGGCCGAGGCCCAGGCCGCAACCTGCTCCAGCTCATGTGGTCGTAGCGAGCCTGAAACCTGCAGGATCATCGGCTCAAGAATGAGCAGCGAACGCCGCGCCGGATTGTATTCGGCACCGGGCGTCACCTCGAGTGTGGCACTCGTATCGGCGCCGCCGCGCCGCAACCACACCGAAAGCCCCAGGCCGGTCAGCGCCGGCGCAAGCCTGACCCGGTCGCTGCCGCGCTCTCGTCCCATAATAGGCGTGGTTCCGTGCATTATGCGAGGCGCGGCGCTGGCCTGGACCGGGTTCAGCATGGACTGTGGTCCCGCTTCGGGGACGATGGCTTCTATCGTAGCCGCAGAAGCCAAAACGGCTGATTTTACTACGGCTGGCCTATCAGCGCCGCTCAGAGTCTCGGAATTCAGGGGTGGTGCTATCACCGTCGAGGTTGGCATGTCAGCCGGTATCATGCTCAGCTCTGGTTCTGAACCCGTGGGCATTGCCGGCTCCATGGCCGGCGCAGCCGCCAACGCGGCAGCACCCTGCAGCTCGACGCCGTCTTGGCTGATCATGAACCGCAATGCGGAGCACGCTGCCTGGACCGCCCTCAGGCTTTTGGAGAACGCTGTCCTGAACGCGACAGCGCCCGGCAGCTCGTCCTGGCCGAAGCGCTGCTGCAGCTCTGCCCAGGTGACCAGCATGGGCCGATCCGTGCTCGCTTCGGGCAACGTGGCCGCGAGCCAGGCGTACGCGTCGAGCGCCATAGCTGATCCGGCCAACGCAGCGACCACTTTCCAGTCGAGGGCCACTGCACCCTGTTGCAGGCTGGCAAAAAAGCGCTTGTTCAAGTGCAGCACCGGACGCCATCCGGACGATGCGTCCCGGTTGCCTGACCGGCGTGCGTCCAGCACCGACAGCGGCGCCCCCTTTCCCTCGGTGATGCGCAGCTTTGCCGCGATCAGGCATTCGAGCTGCTCGCCGAGCTCCCGCAACTGCAGCGGCGTCGCTTTCAACCTAAGGCTCAAGGCGACAGAGCGAGCATCAGGCCCAATCTCGACTGCCGCGTTTCCACTGTGCAGAGCAGTGGTGAAGATGTGCAGCAGCAGCAGGCGCAAGATGCGCCCGGCTGGCAGCGGCAAGACCTCGCCGGACGTGGTAGCGCCCGTGTTGTCCATATTGACGCTCATTCCACCCGCTTCGCGAAACCATAAGCTGCCCTTGGGCACCGATAGCGGTAGGGGCAATCCGCAGAAGGTTCTGTGGTGCCGAAAAGCAGCATCGCCCTGCCAGGCCATTGGCGTGGATGGGGCATCGGTCATCGAGGTCATAGAAAAGCTGCTCACGTTCTGAATAGGACCCGTGCCAGTTGGCCCAAAAGGGGCAAAACACGCGGTCAAGACCGGATAAATAGCGCGCAGCAGCCTTCCGGAAAAGGCCCGCATTCACCCTTGTGAAGGCGAGCTATCGCGCGTTCCTCGCTGATCCGGCGACAGGCCAGGGCTTGGCTTTGGTCCTAGCTTGTCTGTCCGCAGCTGATAGAGCCAGGAAACGTTTCTGCTCAACCCGGGTAGGGAGTGGCCTGCCCGCGTAGGGTTTGCTGGATAGCCTGGTAGGCGCCCATGCCACGGCGTGCGGCGGTGCCGAT
>JANXVC010000547.1 GCA_025351925.1 Rhodospirillales bacterium
CGAGTTCGTTACCGGTGCCAGCGAAGTTGCCAGCGCCAGTGTAGGTCAGCTTTTCCACGTTGGCGTCCAGCAGGTAGCTTCCCAGCCCGGTCTGGACCGTATCGATGCCGTCGCCGGCGGCCTCCACGATCACGTCGCCCACGTTGGAGACGTTGTAGGTATCGTTGCCGGCGCCGCCGATCAGGGTGTCCACCCCGGCCGTATTCAAGCCGCCAGTGAGCGTATCGTTGCCAATGCCGCCGTCCAGCTTATCGGCTCTGGCGCCGCCGGTCAGGATGTCGTTGCCACCCAGTCCAAGGATCAGGTTTGGGATGGCAGCGAAGGTTCCGGTTGCCGATAGTGCAGGATTGCTGCCGCCCGTGCCGACGATCAGCCCCGCTGACTGGCCGAGCGACAGGTTGCCGGCGGCGTCTGCCGCGGTCACAGTCAGCGTCGATAAGATATTCGACCCCGGTATCGGCGTGACCGCGAATGACCATGCCCCGTCAACCGCAGCGGTGGTCGTGCCGAGCGACACGGCACCGCCATCGGAGAGCGTCACCTTGCTGCCAGCCTCCGCCGTGCCCGAAAGCGCATAGCCGGTCAGTGCGGTTGCGGTCGCAGCGAAGGTGAAGCCGCCCAAGATGGGCGCGGCTGGCGCGGTCGTATCGAGCGTGATGGCGAGCGAGGCCGTGCCGACGTTGCCGGCCAGGTCGGTTTCGCTAACGGAGATGTTATGGGGCCCGTCGGCGAGAGTTGGCGTGAAGCTCCAAATGCCTGTTGCGTTGGCCGTGGCGACCTGCATCGCGGGCGCGCCGTCGATGCTGGCGAATACGGCGGTGTTGGGATCGCCCGACCCGGTGAGCGCTGGGTTGGAGGTGATCAGGTCGGTGGCCGACACGCCGGTGTCCTGCAGCAGCGCCTCCGTCACCACTGGCTTGGTCGTATCCAGGACGTAGGTGAGCGAGGCGCCCAGCGTGGCCCCGGGCGTCGTCTGGGAGAGGACGACCGTGTGCGTACCGTCGGCAAGGACCGGTGCGAGTGCCCACGAGCCATCGGCTGCCACCGTGACGGCGACCGCTGCGCCGCCGTCGATCGCTGCCGTTAGTGTCGATCCAGGCTCCGCCGTTCCCGCCACACCCGCCAGGCTGGTGATCCGGTCGGTAGCGGAGGCGCCGGTGTCCTGCGTCAGATGGATTGTCGGCGCTCCCAAGACATGAGCGACCGAGATCGTCACCGTGGCGACGTTGCTGGTCGCCGCGAAATCGACCGCGTCGTAGGTGAACGTGTCGGTTCCGCTGAAGCCGAAGGTCGGCGTGTAGAGGAAGGTGCCGTTCGGGTTCAGGTTCAGCGTGCCGTGCGCCGGGCCGGTCAGCAGGACCGCCGACATCGTGTTGCCGCTGGGGTCGGTGTCGTTGCCCAACACGCCCTGCTTGACGGTCTGGATGTTCAGCGCCGCGTTCTCAAGCATCGCGTAGCTGTCGTTGTTCGCGACCGGCGGCGTGGTCGTTGGCAGCACGTTGATGACGAAGGTGTTGGTGACGGACAGCGGCACCCCGGGGCCGTTATCGGTGGCGGTGACCCGGATGGGAAGCTGGCCGGTGAAGTCGGCCGGCGGCGTACCGAAGAAGTGGCCGGCGCCAGTCAGAGGATCGAAGGCGAATGACAGGCCTAGCGTGTTGAGCGGCTGGCCGTTCCCCAGCGTTGCAGTATAGATGAGCGCATTCGATGCCGTTTGGTTGTCGGTGAAGATCACCGTGAACGGGACGAAGAAGTCGATCGGCAGGTTCTGGTTCCCCGTGGTGTCAGGAATGCCGCTCAGTTGCTGTTGAGTAACGATAGACGGCGCCGTGTTGATGTTGCCCGGCAGCGTCGTGAGCGCCGTTCCGATTGAGTTCACGGTCTCCTTGTAGCCCTTGCCGTCAACATACGTCGCCTGCACCCGGATCGACTGGCCGTCCTGGAACGTGGTCGGCGTGAAATTTGCGCCGGTCGCACCGACGATCGGGACCCAGACGTTCCGCAAGATGTCCAGGACCTGCCACTGCAGACTTACCGCGGTCGCAATGCCGTCAGCGTCGGTCAGCCCGACGAAACTGGCGGTCAGCGTATTGCCAACTGTGACAGTCGTGGCCGGGTTCACCGCGCCGCCGCCAACTCCGGCGGCGGTCTCGGTGACGACCGGCCTGCCGACCGGCACCGCGTCATAGTGCGGATCGTTGACGTTCGGATCGAGTATCCGGCCGTCCGCGTCAATGGCGACGGTCACGTCGGCGAACTGTAGCCGCTCGATATGGCGTATCCGGTCGGTGCCGTCGTCGATGGCGCCAACCGCGCCAGGCCCGCCGATCAGATGCTGGATGGTGAGGAACCCCTCCGCATCCTTGCCAAATAGCGCAACGTTATAGTTTACGATATTGTCGTTGTACACGGCCGTATCGACATTGGCGGGGTTGGAGTTGCCGGTTCCGAGGTCCGGGTCCCACGTATTGCCGTTCGCGTCATACAGGATCTGCCGGATGATCTGCCCACCCGGTGCGTATTTGGTCAGCCCGACATGCAGCATGGCGTCGCCGTCGATGATGTCGTTGCCGCCTCCGCCGATCATGCGGTCATTGCCCGCGCCGCCCAGCATGATGTTGCCGCCGTCGAAGAGCACGATGCCGGGGTCGAAGAAGTTCGACAGGCCGGTGATCAGGCTGATGTTGCTGAGCTCGTCCTTCGTGGTCAGCAGCTTGCTGGTGTCCGTGCCTTTCAGGATATCGTCAAAGGCCGAGCCGCTGACGCCCTCGGTGGCGATGAAGACGTCGCGGATCGAATCGACTGCGCCGTTCGCGGCGACAAGCTCCTTGCGGGTGAGGTCAGCATCGACGCCCTGGGTTGCCTGCTCGTAGGAGGCCCAGTCGAAGCCCAGCCGGCCCTCGAACTTATCGAAGCTGCCGCGGCCGAGCATGATGTCGTCGCCGCTGAAGCCCTGCATGCGGGTGCCGCCGTCCGAGCCGGCGATCAGCACGTCGTTGCCGGCGTAGAGCGGGACCTGACCCGTTGGCGCGCCGATGTCGCCGACCAAAAGATCGCCGCCCAGCCCGCCCTCAAGCCAGTCGTCGCCCTCGTTGCCGACCAGCTGGTCGGTTCCCTCGCCGCCCAGGATGATGTCGTTGCCCAGCCCGCCCATGGCGATATCGTCGCCGCGGCCGGCGTCGATGAAGTCGTTGCCGTCGCCGCCGAAGATGGTGTCGAGGCCGTCGCCGCCCGAAATGCTGTCGTTGCCGGCATCGCCGTGGATGACGTCGTTGCCCTGACCGCCGAACATGGTGTCGTCGCCGCTGCCGCCGTACAGGAAGTCGTTGCCGCCGCCGCCGTCGATCACGTCGTTGCCGCCATCGCCCCAGATGGTGTCGTCGTCCGCGGCGCCAGCCGTGAGCTTGTCGTTACCTTCGGTGCCGCCCAGCACGATGGTGTTGCCGAGGAAGTTGTCGTCACCGAGGAACACGACCGTGCCGTCCGGCGTCACGTTCACCAGCAGCTTGCCAGTTTGCGGGTTATGCAGCCACTTGGTGGTGTCTGTCGTCGCGATGTGGTTCCCGGCCGCGTCCAGCTTGAAGCTGCCGTCCGGGTTCTTTTGGAAGTAGTCGCTCGACTCGATTGTGTACTCCGGCGTGAGGAAGATGCTGCCCGGCAGGTGCTTGATGCCGGTGTTGTCACGGATTAATTGGGCGAACGAGCTGTTCTCGATCTCGGTTGCATAGTGCGTGCCCTCAACGCGGGGCAGGTAGTACAGGCGGTCGCCGTCCTGCAGGTTCTCCAGCTGAGTCCGGAAGATGAAGCCGAAGGTTGATCCCAACAGGCTGCCGAACAGGCTCTGTTTTTCGGCCAGTCCGCCGATCCACAAGTCCACCTGGTCGAGGCCGGTGACCGACCCGGTGCTCCAGCCAGCGGGCTGGCCCGCTGCGTCATGGATGGCCCGGGCGTCCAGGGTGTTATTTGCATAGGTGCCTAGGCTATGCAGGAAATTGTAGGCGTCCAGGTTGAGGTTGAACGCCGGATCGCCGAGCGTGCCCTGATGGACGAGGGCGGTTGCGGCCGCACGCTTGTCGGCGAGCGTGGTGGCGCCGGTGATGCTGGCGTGGGAGCCGTAGGCCGCGATGAAGTTGATCAGCGATGCCGGGTGCTTGAGGAAGTGTCCAAAATCGTCCCAGCTCGCGTAGGGCTTCAGCTGGGCATCGCTGGTTTGGCTGAAGATCTGGTTGCGCACCAAATTGAGCGGCGCCACGCCGGTGTCGCGTCCGCGGGCAATATTCAGCGCGGGAAGGTCGAGCGGCAGGCCCAGCAGGTTGTTGCGCAGCGTGCCGGTGACGAACTCGTCGATCTCATTGCCGACCTGGTTGACGGAACCGAGCACGATGTCGGCTGTCGCATTCGGATCGTTGGCGAAGGCGAGCGGGTTGGTGAAAGCCTGGATCAGGCCCATCTGGGTCATCACCGGCTGACCGGTGAGCGGGTTGATCACCGGTTTGCCGGTTGCCGGATCGATTTGATACAGGTTGACGTTCTCATCCAGCATCGAGTGCCCGAAGCGATAGACGACGTTGGCGAACTCCGACATGATTGCCGGGTTGAGGTGGACGTTGATGCCGCCGAAGACGTGGATGGCAGGGTCCACCTTACGGGCGAATTCCTCGAACACGAGGTGCTGGTACTGCGTCTCGGTGCCGAACTTTGCCGCCTGGAACAGCCGCTCGCCGTTCCACTCGTTGTCTTGAATAATGCGGCCTGCACCCGTGAGGTTGGTTCCGGGCATGACCCAGTCGGCCGGGAAGGCCGTATCGCCTTTGTCGAGCTCTGCCTGGATCAACGCCTTGAACTGGGCAACCAGGCGGTTGTGCTCGGAGTGGAATATCGCGTGGACCGCGGTCAGCCCGACGTTTTCGTTCACCCGGCCGTCGCCCGCGATGTAGTGCGCGTCCAGCAGCTCGTTGTCGTAGGTCCCAGCTGGCGGTGCGTTGCCAACGATCGTGTCGGTGTCCGCTACGAGGGCATGGCCGAAGTCGTCGGTGGGCGAGGCGCTATGCGCCATGTCGTTGATGAAGGCGACGCCGACCCGGACGGCATTGGCGGTCGAGATCGGGTTGGCCAGGTTGCCCTCGACTAGGCTGGTGGTCCCGTCAAGGTTCTTGACCACCATCTGCGGCAGCCCGTGGGCACCGGGGATGAAGTTGCCATACTCGTCCGTCGCCAGCAGCGGCACGTTGCCGACGTCGGCGTCGGTCAGCTGGATGCCGAGGAAATGCGCCGCGTTCAGCTTCAGGTCGGCCCAGGTCGCCATGCCTGAAACCGTGTCGTCGGCGGTGAACAGCACGCCATCCGCACCGGCAGTACGGTGGCCCAGCAAGCTGCCGGAGGAGTGCAGGCGGCCGTCCGCGCCGATCATGTAGTCGCGCAGGAACACCTGGTGCGACGGGTGCGAGCTGTAGGTCTGGCTCTGATCGACGAACGGCGTGATGGTATTCGTGGCCTGGTGGATGTCGTCGGCGGTGCCTAGGATGCCGTCCGGGCCCGGCAAGTTGGTGGCGCGCGTCAGCACCATGAAGTTGGAATGGCCGCCGACGACGTATAACGGGTCGTCTGGCGCGAGCGGGACGAACACCGTCCCGCTGCCACCCTTCGTGATCAGGTCAACGCCATGATCGAAGAACTGGCCGAAGAAGGTGAACCAACTGCTGAACGGTGCCGACAGACCGTTGTCGGGCGTGACGTTGTTGATGAACAGGCTCTGGGCCAGGCCCGGGACTGTCAGGCTGCTGTTGGAAGCGTCGGTAGGGGTCGCCAGATTGCCCCTGGTGATTATGTCATCCGAGGTGTTGAGGATGCCGTCCGGGCCAGCGAACCTGGTGCCAATGTCATCCGCAGTGCCGAAAATACCGTCGGGACCGGCCAAGCTGGTGTTCTGGTAGCCGGCGCCGAGCAAGGCGAATGCCTTGGGTTGGGCTGCAACGGCGGCGGGGTTGTTCGCGGTCTGGTCGGCAATCAGGTTGCTGATGGTGCGGGGCTGGGCGTCGATTACCAAGCCGCTGGTCGAGCTGTACGAGGTCCCGGCCTGCGCATTCTGCAACAGCGGATCTGTCAGATGGGGAAAAGTCTGGTCTGACGCGCCGAAATTCGTCTGGCCGGGGACGACGCTGTTGTTAGTGCCGGCGACGTTGCGTAATCCAAATGACAATAATGCGTTGAGCGGCGGCTGGCCAGCCTCGGCCATCTTGATCTGGGTCAGCACAAAATCCAGGTCAGTACGAGTGAACGCAACCATAGTGCATTTCCCTTGAATGAGTAGTTATAAAGGTCTAGTGGTTGTCATTTCCGACAACCTTTACTTGCGTCTGTTCGCTAATATTACGCATTCGTAAAGCTATCGAATGCGACATAACAAGCGTCGCTTCTAATTCAATCGAATTACCCCGCGACGCGGCAGCCGATGCCCTGGCTGTCCAGCCGAGGCGCGATCAGGACTCCGCAGGCATGCACGCCTATGGTAACAATTTCGTATGAAGCCAGACCCCGCTAGGCCGCACGACAATCCAGCAAATCTGCGGTGAACGGGGCCGACCTCACCCTCGCCGCGCTGCGGAGCGCGTATGTCGCGGCTTTGATCTCGCTGTTCGGCACGCTGGTGTTCACCGCCGTGGTGGTCCGCGCGCTGCCGCCCGCGCCGTGGGCGCGCCGGGTGCACGCGCGGCTCGCAGGCTTGGGCCGGAGCAGTTTTGCGCTGGCCGTGGTCCTAGGCGCCGCCTGGTTCGCCGCCCAAGCCGCAGCAGTCGCCGGGGCGCAGAGCCTGCGCGAGGCGCTCGCCGCGTTGCCGCCCGTTTTGCTGGAAACGCAATTCGGCCAGCTGCTCCTCGTCCGGTTCGCCCTGTTGCTCGCGCTCTGGCCGGTTTGCCTGCTGCAAAGGCGTCAGGCGAGCGGCGTGCGCAATCATTGGCTCATGGCGCTGGCGATCAGCCTCGCGGGCGGCGCGCTTGCCCTGCAGGCGGCCACCAGCCACGCGGGCGCGGTTGGCGGCGGCGCTGGCCAGGGTCTCATGCTGGCCGAGGCGCTGCACGTCACGGCGGCCGGAGCCTGGCTGGGCGGGCTGATGCCGCTGCTCATCGCCCTCGCCGCCATGCCGCCAGACGCTGCCGCAGCCGCCGCCCGGCGGTTCTTCCCGCTCGGCCTGATCGCCGTATCGTTCGTCGCGCTCACGTCCCTCATCCAGGCCATCGCCCTCGTGGGCAGCGTGCCCGCGCTGGTCGGTACCGCCTACGGGCGCGTGGTCCTAATTAAGCTGCTGCTGTTCTCGCTGATGCTGGGGTTCGCCGCGCTGAACCGCCTGCTGTTCGTCGCCAGAGCTTTTCCTGACCAAAAAAGCAGTTCGATCGGACAATGCTCCAAGCCCGGCTCCCGCCTATGCCATTCCATCATGGCCGAAACCGCGCTGGCCGGAGTGCTGCTGCTGGCGGCCGGGTCGCTGGCGCAGCTCACCCCCGGCGTGCACGAACAGGCGATCTGGCCGTTTTCCTGGCGGGTGAACCCGGACACTGCGGGCGGCCTGTTCATCCCGGCCTATCCAACCAGCTTCTTCGTGTCGCCTACCGGGTTCGCCGCCGACGCCATCACTCGCGGGGACCGGATCTATCAGGCGCGGTGCGCCGCATGCCATGGCGCCACCGGCCAGGGCGACGGCCCGTCCGCCGGCACGCTGCCGGTCGCTCCGGCCGATCTTACGGCACGGCGTGTCCTGGACTATGGCGACGGCGACCTATTCTGGCTCGCAGGACACGCCGTCAACACCAACGACGCGGACCGGTGGGACCTGGTTGACGCCATCCGCGCCCGCAACCGGGGGGAGTTCGCGCGGACGGCTGGCCGCAGCGTCTCCCCGCTGCGCCTGCCGCGGTTCCCGGTGGCTTGCGCCAAGGGCCATGCCGTCGAAACCGATGACCTGCGCGGGCGGGTGCTGCGCATCGTGGTTGCCTCCGACGGCGAGCCAGGACGCACGCCGGCCGGGTCCGGCCCACGAGCCGTGACGATCATCCTGCCTGCCGATGCCGTGGTCGAGCGGGCTGAGACCTGGCGAGATGACGAGGCGTGCTTGGCGCAGCCGGAGACGCTGGGGGCGCTCGCCATCCTGCTCGGCACCTCGCCGACCAAGCTGGCGGGCAGCCAGCTGCTAGTCGATCCGAACGGATGGCTGCGCGCGCGCTGGCGCCCCGGCGAGCCCGGCGGCTGGGCAACCCCTGCATCGCTGCAGGCCCGCATCCAGGCCCTAGCCGCGCATCCCCTCCCAGCCGACCAGCAATCCGCGCACGCTCATCACCACTGACCGCAAATTGCCTCAGATCCGGCCTGAGCTCGTTGCCGGACCGTCCTGTGCCAAGGTGACGAGATTTAACTGGCGCAGCCGGGGCGCGCACCATGCTGTCATGGCGACGATCCCGAGCGTGATCAGGCCGCCGCTCCAGACTGCGGCCGACGCTCCCAGCAGCGTTGCCGCCAAACCGCTCTCGAATGCTCCGAGCTCGTTGGACGATCCAACGAACACCGATTTGACCGCGGCGATGCGCCCGCGCATGTGCTCGGGCGAGGCCAGGCGCAGGATGGCGCGGCGGATGACGACGCTGGTGCCGTCGCAGAGCCCGGCCACAAACAGCGCCGCAAGCGACAGCGGCAGCGAGCGGGACAGGCCGAACACCACGATGCTGACCCCGAACCCGGCGATCACCGCCAGTAATACGTGTCCGGCTTTGCGCTGCGGCAGCAGCCGTCCGGCCATGAGCGCAGCCGTCAACGACCCGACAGCGCTCGCCGACCGCAATAGGCCGAAGCCGAGCGGTCCGACGTGCAGGATGGTGGTCGCGAACACCGGCAGCAGCGCCGTGGCGCCGCCAAAGAACACGGCGAACAGATCCAGGAGCATGGACCCCAGCAGCACCTGGTCGCTTACGACATAACGCACCCCCTCGGCGATCCCGTGCGCCGCCTTCTGCTCATACCGCCTGGGGCTGCGAGGCGCCTGCTCCGGCACGCCCAGGAGCATGGCGACGCATGACACGACGAACAGCGCCGCGATGACGGAGTAGGCGGAAGCGGGTCCCAGGACGGCCCAAGCAATGCCGCCGGCCACCGGGCCGAATACGTCCGCAAGCCGCCCCACGGTGGCGAGCAGGGCGATGCCGGGTAGCAAATGCTGGATCGGCACGACCTGAGCCTCCAGGCCGGAGGCGGCCGGGTCCCCGAAGGCGCGTACCACGGCGGCCAGGAAGGCCAGGACGAGCAGGAAGTCGTAGGAGTGTTGCGAGGCTTGACCCGAGACCAGCGCCACTCCGCCCGCAAGCACCGCCAGCAGGGCGGTGGCGATCAGCACGATCCGCCGGCGGCTGTGGCGGTCGGCGATGTAGCCGCCATAGAGCACGAGGCTGATGCCCGGGATTGCCTCCAGCAACCCGAGCCATGCCAGATCGAGCGTGTTGTGGGTCAGCTCATAGATCTGGAAGCCCAGCAGAACCGTCATGGCGGAGGCGCCGAGACGCTCCGCGCCGTGGGCGAGCAGAAATGCGCGGAACACCGGATTGCCCAGCAGGAAAACGGGCAGCATTTACGGGTGGAAGCGGCGTCGTGCGGACCAGCCCTTTGTCGAATTACAGACCATCTGTGTACTCTTGAACCGAAGCGGCCGTTTCGAGCTTTGGCATCTCCCGCACAAGCTGAGGCATAAAGTCGAGCTCGGCCAGATACATCTCGCGCAGCCGCTGCGCCTCCCGCAGGGTTATGGCCTCGAACCGGAGACGCGCACCGGGCCCGCACTGCGCCATGGCGTCCAAATCCGCGGTGACGACGCAGGCGATCTTCAAATAGCCGCCCGTGGACGGCCCGTCGCGCAGCAATACGATGGGCTGGCCGGAGCCCGGCACCTGTATGCTGCCCGGCACCACTCCGTCCGAGACGAAGGTCGCGCCCTGCGATGCATCGAGCGTTGGGCCCTCCAACCGGTATCCCATGCGGTTCGCCTGGTGGGTAACGCGCCAGGTGCTGTTGAGAAAGGTTCTGATGTCGGCGGGGTCGAACATATCGTCCTGCGGACCCAATACGACCCGGATTGGCGTTTTGCTGGGGCGGCCGCGTCGGTAGATCGCCTGATCCGGGCCTTCTGCGGGAGATTGCGCATTGAGCGGCAGCGCATGATCCTTCAGCGAAGCGCCACTCATTGGCTCGCCCGGGTTGAACCCTGCATCGGCCGCCGCGCAGCCCAGGATCTGTGGCGCCGTGAAGCCGCCTGCGACGGCGAGATAGCCCCACACCGCTTGCGGCGCCGGGTCGATACGCAGCAGGTCGCCACGCCGGAGCTGGAATGAGCGGTTCGAGGCCATCCACCGCCCTGCCGCCGAGATCGGAAACGCGCCGCCGCTGATCGCCAGCCGGCAGCTATCGGCCGCGACCTCGAACGTTCCGCCCCAGAGCATGAACTCCAGAACCGCAGCGTCGGCCGGATTGCCCACCAGGATATTGGCGATCGCGGCCGAGGCCTGATCCATCGGCCCGCCGGTGGGCACGCCGAAACGACGCCAGCGGCGCTGGCCATGGTCCCGCAGAGCCATCGACGGCCCGGGACACCGAACCATCAGGCACGCCGGCTCGCGCATCACACCTGCAAGGCCGCCACTGGGCCACCGGCCACCGAGCGCGCTGACAACGCTTCGAATTCTGGTCGGCCGACCGACCGGAAGCGGACGCGGTCACCCGGCCGGAACAGGAATGGATCGAGCTTTTGCACGTCGAAGCAACGCAGCGGAGTGCGGCCGAGGATATGCCACCCGGTCGGGATCGCCATCGGCGCGATCGCGGTCTGCAGCCCGCCGATCAGCACGCTGCCCTCGGGGACGCGCTGCCGCGGCGTCTCGCGCCTCGGCAGCTCCAATTCCGGCGGCAGGCGGCCGAGATAGGCAAAGCCCGGCGCGAAACCGATCATATAGACGCGGTAGGCGCCTGAAACATGCGCGGCCACCACCGCATCGGGGCTGAGATTTCGGCGTCGTGCGACCTCGGGCAGGTCCTCGCCGAACTCATCGCCGTATGCGACCGGGACGACCCAGCAGCGCGATGCGGGGGCCGATGCAACCGCTGCCTCTCGATCCACCGCAAGCAGGCGGGCGACGAGGGCGGGAAAGGACGATAGCCGCGGCTCATACTCGACCAGCAGGGCACGATAGCTCGGGACCGTTCCGAGGACCGCTGGCAGCTCAGCTGCGGCGACCGCCCGGTCAAATGCCACCACTCGATCGTTGAGGTCGGGCTCGATAGTGTCGCCGAACTCAACCGACACGGCCGTGTCCCCGACCGGCAGGAAGCGGGGCGGCCTGGCACCAGCGGCTGTGGCGGCCTGCATCGGCGGTGCGGTCATAGCGCGGTCCGCAGGGCGTCTAAGCCTTCTGCAGCGATCAGTCTGGGCAGCTCGGCCCCGGCAACCGGAGGCCCAAGCAGAAAACCTTGGATGTAGCGGCAATGCATCCGCCGGAGCGCGTCGAGCTGCGCCCGCGTTTCCACGCCCTCGGCGACGACCTGGATCCCGAGGCTGTGGCCAAGGGTAATCAGGCTGGCGACGATGGCGTGCGTCGTCGTGTTATCGACGATCTCCTGCACGAAAGAGCGGTCGATCTTGATCGTATCGAACGGAAAACGGCGAAGGTAGCTCAGGCTGGAATAGCCGGCGCCGAAATCATCGAGCGCGATCCGCACACCGTAGTCGCGCAGGCGCTGGGTGAGTTCCAGCACGTGCTTACCGTCCTCGATCAGCACGCTTTCGGTAATTTCGAGCTCAAGCCGATTGGGGCCTAGCCCGGTCCGCCGGGCGATCTCGCTGACCTGCTCGGGGAGGTCGTCGTCGAGGAACTGGATGGGCGAAAGATTGACGCACAGCCGTAGCCCGGCCGGCCATCGGCTCGCTTCGGCACAGGCCGACCTGAGCACCCAAGGCCCGATCTGACGGATGATGCCGATTTCCTCCGCGAGCGCGATGAATTCGGACGGCGGGATGATGCCGCGTTCCGGATGGAACCAGCGCAGCAGCGCCTCGAAGCCGCAGAGCTGGTCCCGCTCGATGTCCCAGATTGGCTGGTAGAACAGGGTGAACTGTCCCTCGTCCAGCGCCGCCCGCAGGTCCCGCTCAAGCAGGCGGCGCTCGTGCACCCGGATATTCATCGCGGGATCAAACATTCGGTAGATGCTGCGCCCGCTTTCTTTGGCGCGATACAGCGCCGCGTCCGCGTTCTTCATGAGGATGTCTGCCGAGTGACCATGGACGGGATACAAGGCGACCCCGACGCTCGTGCCGACCGACATGGACCGCCCATCGATCTCGAAGGGCGCGGCGAGACTGTGGACCATGCGGCTCGCAAGCTGCATCGCCGCCTCTGGCTGGCGGACATCCGACTGCAGAATCGCGAACTCGTCGCCGCCGAGGCGCGCGACGAGGTCCTCTGTGCGGACCGTCTTGCGCAGCCGCTCGGCGACCTGCTGCAGCAGGATGTCGCCGCTCGCATGGCCATGCAGGTCGTTGACGAGCTTGAATCGGTCGAGGTCGAGACACAGGATCGCGAACTGGCCAGTATTTCGCGTGGTTGAACCGAGCGCCTGTTCGAGCCGATCATGAAAAGCCGCTCGGTTCGCCAGACCGGTCAGCGCGTCGTGATGCGCCAGAAAGGTGATCTGCGCCTCGGACCGCTTGCGTTCGGTGATGTCGGTGAACGTGCGAACTGCACGGCCGTCCGTCATGAGGTTCGTGCGCACCTCGAGCACCGTTCCATCCGGGCGCGTGCGCTCATAGAGTGGGTGCGCGTCAAGGCCTCCGTGCTCGACAAACGACCGGAATCCGCTGGCGGCGTCCCCGCCGGGTCCGAACTCACCCTGGTCAAGCTGCCACTGCAGGATGTCGTCGAAGCTGCGCAGCCGCGCAAAAAGTTCGGCCGGGAGGCCCAGCAACTCCATGACCCTTCGGTTGACCACCGGCACCCGGCGCTGGGCATCGACCATGATGATGCCCTGGCTGATGTTGTCCAAAGTGTCCGAGAAGGCCTGTTGGGAGAACACAAGCTGCAGCTTGTGACGGACGAGAACGAAGCTGATGATCAGGATCAGGATGGTGAACACGGCCCCGCCGAGTAGATACTCGGGCAGACGTTCCCAATACGCCGTGAAAACCTGTTTTCTATCCTCGCCAACGGCGACAAGCAGCGGATAGCCTTCGAGCTTCCGGAAGCTGAAAATCCGTCGGACTCCGTCGATCTCGCTCACGGACTCATAGCTGCCATGGCTGGATGACGCAGCCAGGGAAAACAGGGCTGTGTCCGCGATCTTAAAGCCGATGGCTTGCTGGTTCATCGGGGCCCAGGCGCGTACAACTTGGTCGGTCCCGACCAGCATCAGCACGCCCTGGCCGATGTTGATGGAGTCGTAGAACTGCGTCAGCCAAAAGGGGTCCAGTGACACCACGACAACGCCGGAGAATGCGCCGTCCGCGTCGAGCAGCTTGCGCGAGAACTGCACTGACCACTTCCCCGACTCCCGCCCGATCAAAGGTTTGCTGATGAATATTCCATCCGTCGAGGCGTTCATTTGAATTTGAAAATGTTCGCGGTCATAGAGGTTTATCGGGCGGTTCAGCGGACCCGAACTGCTCGCTGCAAGAAACCCTGATCGATCAATAATCGATACCTGAAAGGTCAGATCGGTCACGAGATGGCTGGCCTTCGCCCAGCGCTGCAATTCGAAGTGCGCGGGATCACTTGCATAGGCCGTGCGTACAAACAGCAGCATCTGATCCACCGACGTCAGCGTGCGGTTGACGTTCTCCTCAAAAGCCAGCGCCAGGCTGCTGGTGTCTTCAAGCGCGTTCCGGGATGCCGCCGCATGCTGCTGCTGCAGCAAGGCGGCGACGCTTGCCCAAACCAGCAGCATTGCGACGACGGTCAGGCTCAGGTCGAAGATGATGGTGCGCAAGCGAAACCGCCCCGAGTAGGGTCGCATCGTTTGAACTCTCGCCCAGAACCGACTGGGCGTTGGGAGTTCTGCTCGGCTGCGAAGGCGCCTGGGTTCTACCAATTGATACTGCGATTGGCGGCGCGAACCGACGCGCCCCTGGCATTTCGCTGCTGCACGGCTCACAACTCCTTTCGGCTTCGGTAATCCTAAGACATTGATAATACGATGATGCCGAACAATCAATATTTCTCAGTATTCAACAACCAAAACTTAACAGTAACAATTTCCCAGAAATCTCGGTTTATTGAGCGTCTGAACCCTGCAGCGCGGACCCTGGCTCGCCAGCCCCAATGCCGCAACAGCCCGGCGCGACCGTGATCGCCGACACAGCGCCGGACACCGGAAGCACCGTCCCGATGATCGCCGCATGCGCATATCCCGCGTTCCGCAGCGCCGCCATGCACCGGTTCGCGACATCGGCGGGCACGCCTGCAAGCAACCCGCCGGCGGTCTGCGGGTCGAACAGCAGCGGATAGCGCGGGAGGGTCTGGACCGCATCCAGATTGCTGATGGCCCGACGCAGCCGGACGTTTTGCGGCTGCAGCGATGAGAACACACCAAGCGACCACGTCTCCCTGGCCCCTTCAAGGACCGGAACCGCATCCAGGTCGATGCGCGCGTCCACCCCGCTCGCCTGGGTCATCTCGATGAGGTGCCCCAACAGCCCGAATCCGGTCACGTCGGTCGAGGCATGCACGCCGTGCTGCGCCAGCACCGCTGCCGCCGCGCGGTTGGAGACCGTCATGTGCCGTATCGCCGCCTGCACCCAGCGCCCCTTCGCGAGGCCGCGCATGTCGGCCGCGAGCAGCGTGCCGGTGCCGATGGGCTTCGTCAGCACGAGCGCGTCGCCGGGCTGCAATCCTGCTTTGCGCAGGAAAGCGCCCCGCCCGACCAGCCCATTCACCGCGAACCCGAGCGACAACTCCGCCCCCTCGCTGGTATGGCCGCCGACCAGCGCGCAGCCGGCGTCCCGCAATACCGTGTTTGCCCCCGCCATCATGGCGGCGAGGTCCGCCTCCACTTTGGCCTCCAGCCCGTACGGGACCGTGGCGATGGCCAGCGCCGTCAGCGGCTCCCCGCCCATGGCGAACAGGTCGCCGAGCGCGTGGTTGGCAGCGATCATGCCGAACCGGTAGGGGTCGTCGATGATGGCGCGGAAGTAGTCCACGGTCTGCACCGACAGCCGCTCGCCGCCGGTATCGACGATGGCGGCGTCGTCGGGCGCATCCAGCCCCACCAGCACCTCCGGGCGTTGAAACGGCGCAAGGCGGCCCAGCGCCCGCGATAGCACCGTGGCGCCCACCTTGGCGCCGCAGCCGCCGCAGCGCATGGCTATGGCGGAGATCTCGCGGAGAGCCGTCTTGTCCGCGAGCTTCGAGGCCGGGCCGGCGCGCTCAACCGCCATCTCCGGCAGCGTATTGAAGCGGCGCATGAACCGGCGGTCGATCCAATCCTTGAGACGCCAGGCCCAGGCGCCCTCCGCCACCAGCCCATTCCGCGTCATTACGGCGTACGGCTCGCCGGTCGAGACGATATACAGCGCGTTGCGTTGCGGCCGGTATGGGGCGGGTCGCGCGCCGACGAGCGCCGCCCGGAGATTGCCCGCCAGCACCGGCCCCGCCCGCACCGCGTAGACGCCGGAGCGTGAGATGGGCCCGGGGTCGAAGGCGACCATGTCCCCGGCCGCGAATACGTCATCGCGCCCGACCGCCCGCAGCGTGG
>JANXVC010000017.1 GCA_025351925.1 Rhodospirillales bacterium
ACTTTCAGCTCCGTGCCGTTCGCCGACACCAAATAGCGCAGCACTGGGCCGTGGATGCGAACATCAAACACCGTTCCGCTGACCGTCAGACCGTCCTGGCCGGGGTTTCCCAGCATGTCGATCGCCTCCGGGTGGATCGCCCAGGCATTGTTCGTGCGCTCGTTGAACACACGCAGCACGGCGTCAGGCTCCAGCAAGTTGAAGTCGCCAATGAACCCCGCGATGAAGCGGGTGGCGGGCCGGTCGTACACCTCGCGCGCCGAGGCGACCTGCACGATGCGGCCGGCGTGCATCACGGCTACCTGGTCGCCGAGCACCAGCGCCTCCTCCTGATCGTGCGTAACCAGGATGGCGGTGAAGCCGGTTTCCCGCTGCAGGCGCTTCAGCTCGTCGCGCAGGCGCTTGCGGATCTGCGCGTCGAGCGCCGAGAGCGGCTCGTCGAGCAATAATAGGCGCGGCTCCAGCACCAGGGCGCGGGCGAGGGCGACGCGCTGTTTCTGGCCGCCCGAGAGCTGGGCGGGCCGGGCGTCGGCGCGCGGCGTCAGCTCCATCAGCGCCAATGCGGCGTCCACCTTCGACGCGACCTGGGCGCGGGACAGATGCTTTTGCTGCAGGCCAAAGGCGAGGTTTTGCCGCACCGTCATGTGGGGGAACAGCGCGTAGTGCTGGAACGTCATGGCGATGCCGCGCGCCTCTGGCGTCGCCGTGGTCACGTCGCGGCCTGCGATCGTTAAACGGCCGCGGTCCGGCTGCACAAGCCCAGCGATGGCGCGCAGCAGTGTGGTCTTGCCGCAGCCGGACGGCCCTAAAAGGATGCACATCTCACCCTCGGCCACGTCGAGCTCCACGCCGGTGAACACCTGGGTGGCGCCGTAGGCTTTGTCGAAACCGCGCACCTCCACAAAGCTCATGCGGGACGCCGCCGCAGCATCGACAGGGCCACGACGGTCGAAAGCCACATGGCGGCGAAGTAAATCACGACGATGACCGCGGTTACCTGGCCGATCTTCTGCCGCTGGCCGAACAGATAAACCGCCAGCGTCTGGAAGTTGCCGCCGACCAGCATGTTGGCGAAGACGAACTCGGCGAAGCTGAGCGCGAACACCATGGACAGGCCGACCGCCAGGCCCGGCGCCACGCAGGGCAGGATGACCCGGCGCGCGATCACCAGGTCGCCGGCACCGACCAAATGCCCGGCGTCCAGCAATTCGTGCACCTGCAGCGCGCGCAGGTTATTCTTCAGCGGCAGATAAAGCAGCGGGAAAGCCAGCGGCAGATATCCCAGCAGCAGAATCCACGGCGTGCCAATCAGCACGAGAGGATCGTTGGCATAGATGCCGAGCAGGCCCACGACGAGCACGACCTGCGGCAAGGCGTAGGGCAGCACCATCAGGCGCTCCATCCAGCGGTCGAGCCAGGGCAGGTAGCAGTGCGCCACGAGGATCGCCGGGACGGTGATCAGCACCTGCAGCACGACCGAGCCGATGGCGATGAACAGCGAGCGGGCCAGGGCGGACTGGAAGGCTGTGTTGCCGAGCACGGTAGCGAACCAGCGGAGTGTCAGGCCGCTGGGCACCAGTCCAGAATACCAGTCGGTCGCCAGCGCGCTGACCGCTACGGCCAGCACGGGAAGCAACAGCAGCAGCGAAACCACGCCGATCAGCGCGCGGTCGCCGACATCATGGCGCTGCTCAGGCGTTACATAACCCATCATCCTTTGTTTTTACACGGCCCGCACCGTATCGGAAGCAGTCGCTATCCCTTGAGAAGGTTTTCGCCCCAGCTTCCCAAAAGCCCCGGCCTTCCAGGTCAGCTCCGCAACGGCCAGCCAGCAGCCGCCATCCGGGTTACCGTTCGTGACGACGCCACGATGTCGTCGATCAGCCGTGTCACAATCCTTAATTCAGCCACCAACGCCTATATGCGATAGCCCTGCTTGCGACCTGATGTCAGCCGTTCGGCCGCAGCACCACCTTCGTGCACTTGTCCTTCTTGTCCCGGAACGTCTTATACAGCTCCGGTCCTTCTTCCAGGCTGCTCGCCCGGTGCGAGATGATGAACGAGGGGTCAATCTCGCCCTTCTCGATCCGCTCCAGCAACGGCTTCAGATAACGCTGCATGTGGGTTTGCCCGGTCTTCCAAGTCAGGCCCTTTTGCATGAAAGCGCCGAGCGCCACTGGGCCGACCTGACCGGCGAACACGCCCGGCATCGACACGATCCCGCCGGGGCGGCACGCCAGGATGGCCTGGTTCAGCGCGAACGGCCGCTCCATGCTCACCGTCGCCGCCATCACCGCCGAGCTGACCTTTTGCATCAGCGTGTCAGCGCCGTGGGCCTCCATGCCGACCGCCTCGATGACTGCATCCGGCCCCTGGCCATGCGTCATCTCCATGAGCGTCTCCTGCACGTTCTGCGAGCCGAAATCGATCGTCTTCGCCCCGGCCTCGCGCGCCAGCGCCAGACGCTCCGGCACGGTGTCGATGGAGATGACCCGCTTGGCGCCCAGCAGGAGACAGGATTTCGCCGCCAGCACGCCGACCGGGCCGCAGCCCCAGATGGCGATGGTGTCCTCGGGCGTGATCTCGCAGTGCTCGGCGGCCATGTAGGCGGTCGGGAAGATGTCGGACAAGAACAGCACCTGCTCGTCGGTCAGGCTGTCCGGCACCTTGATCGGGCCAACGTCGGCGTAAGGCACACGCACGTACTGCGCCTGGCCGCCTGGGATGCCGCCGGTAATATGCGAGAAGCCGAACAGCGCCGCCAGCGGATAGCCATACTGCTTCGCCTGCATCTCGCCATTTGGATTGGTCCGCTCGCACGCCGACCAGTTGCCCCACTTGCACTGCCGGCACTCGCCGCAGCAGATGGTGAACGGCACCACGACGCGGTCGCCGATCTTGAGCTTGGTGTTGTCGCGGCCGACCTCGACGACCTCGCCCATGCACTCGTGGCCCAAGATGTCGCCGCTCTCCATGGTCGGCACGAAACCGCCCATCAGATGCAGGTCGGAGCCGCAGATGGCGCAGGCGGAGACCTTGATAATGGCATCGCGGCCCTCCTGAATTGTCGGATCAGGAACGCTGTCGCAGCGAATGTCCTCTTTGCCGTGCCAGACGAGTGCGCGCATGGGTATGGTCCTCTCTGTGATGCTGAGGCGAGAACCCGATAGGCCCGGCTGGGATTTTGCGGCCTGATTGAACAGTCCGTGACTGCTGCCGCGTCACAGCCCCAATCGGCCTTCAAGCACCTCAAGCGCGTCCGCGACCAAGCGGCTGTCGGCTGCTGCGGCCCGGAACGTTTCGACAGCCTGACAAAATAGCAGGATCTCGGCACGCCCAGCCTGGCGGTCGAGTCCGTCGGCGTTGATGCGGTGCGCCTCCGCCGTGATGCCGAGCCGGTGGGCGGCGCGGGCGCGAGCGACGACGTAATCGGCCATTCGCTCTACGTCCGCACGGAGGCGCGCGACCTCTGCGAACCAGCTGGCGGTATTGGGGTCATGGTCCATCTGTTTAGCTCTCCGGGCGTTCGTTGCACCGGATGGATGCCTGAGGCGGAACGTCGGCGTCTGTGGCAAAGGTCACAAAGCGCGTGCGTCGCCCGGCGCGGGCCTCTGGCAATCCACCAGCTTTGCGATGCCTGCTGCTGGCGTCACACCGGCCGGAGCGGCCGTGCTGGCGTAGGCGCAGTCTCGCACCACGCTGTCGCCCCTGAATGTCACGGTGAGGCTGACGACCTGCGGCTGCCGTTGCATTCCGTCCATGGCGACGCCCGCCAGCCCGATGCCGGAGCCGATCAGGCCCACGAAGGGCACGAACGCGCCGACCACCCCGGACGCTGCCGACGCGCCGTTCATCAGGCCGCGGCCGCTCGGGTCGCCCGTTCTTGCCTCATAGATCCAGGCTTCGCCCAGTGCGCTCCGCTCGGTGCGGCTGGGCTGGCCCAGAACGGTGAACACCTCGGTGCGCGACGAGCGGCCAACGACGACCGATCCTACCTTGCTGGAGTCAAGGATTGCGGAAGGCGGCGCGTTCGGCGAGCAGGCAGTGAGCAGCAGCAATGGCATTGCGAGGATGGCCGCGAGCGTTGCTGCCCAGCCCGTGCGACATGTGTGCGTTGCCGAGCCGCCTATGTCGTCGTCAGTCTCTATGACCCCTCCGCCTGTCATAACGATCCTCCCCTCAAAAACGCATGCTTCCGCTACCGTCCCCGCCCGCGCCCGATCACCGCCTCGCCGAAGCGGCTGCGCAGCGTGTCCATCGCGCGCTGCACCGCTACCCGCCGCGGCGCCTCGGGGTCGGCGAGGTCCGGCTGATCCGCCAGCCGTCCTGGCAGCAGCGGATGCGCGCCGAGCCCGATCAGCCGGAACGCCGTGCCGTCGGCCTCGCGCCGCAGCAGCCCGCGCCCGGCCTCGAACAGCGAATCCGGCAGCGCCGTCGGGCCCGGCAGCCGCTGTGCCCTCGTGCGGCCGGCAAAGCGCGTGGTCTTCAGCTTCAGCACGACGCCGCCGGCCGCGAAGCCTTTCTCCCGCAGGCGCCGGGCCAGCTTCTCCGCCATACGCCACAGATGCGTTTCCAAAATACGGGGATCAGCGAGGTCGGTGTCGAAGGTCGTCTCGGCGCTGATCGACTTGGTATCCTGGCCGGGCTGCACCATGCGCGCGTCCTCGCCGCGGGCGCGCCGGGCCAGCGCCGGGCCATCCTCGCCGAGCCGCGCCAGCGCCGTGCGGTCGTCCAGCGCCTGCAGATGCGCCAAATGCGTGATGCCCAGCGCGTGCAGCTTGCGCTCCTGCGCCGGGCCGACGCCGGGCAGCAGGCGCACGGGCTCGCTAGCCAGGATCGCGGCGGCGTCCGAGCCCAGCACCGCAAATCCACGCGGCTTGTCGCGCCCGGCGGCGAGCTTGCTCAGCAGCCGGTTGGGCGCGAGGCCGATGGAGACGGTGACGCCCGCCTCCCGCTCGATCCGTCGTGCCAGCCCGGCCAGCACCGCGGCGGGCGGCGCGCCATGCAGCTTGGCGGTGCCCGACAGGTCCAGCACCGCCTCGTCGATCGACAGCGTCTGCACGAGTGGCGTGAGATCGGCCATCAGTGCGCGGATTTGCCTTGCCGCGGCGCCATACTTGGCAAAGTCCGGGTGGATGACCTCGGCGTCGGGGCAGGCCTTCAGCGCCTGGAACATCGGCATGGCGCTGCGCACCCCGTGCATGCGGGCGATGTAGCAGGCGGCGGTCACCACCCCGCGCACGCCGCCGCCGACGATCACCGGACGGCCTGCGAGCTCCGGCCGGTCACGCTTCTCGACGCTGGCGTAGAACGCGTCGCAGTCCACGTGGGCGATATGCCAGCGGAACAGCTCGGGGTGGCGGACGATGCGGCGCGACCCGCAGGCGGAGCAGACCGCACCCGGCGGCGACGCGCCGCAGTCGCGGCAAAGGCTGTCTATGCAGAGGCTATCGATCGTCCGGCTCAAGCGGCCATAGCCATGCCGCCCCGCGCACGCCGCTGCTGTCGCCGTGCAGGTTGCGCAGCACGGGGGTCGTTGCCTGGTCGCTGAACACGTATTTCGCCAACAGCGGCGGCACCTGCTCGTACAGATGCGGCATATTCGACACCCCGCCGCCGAGCACGATCACGTCGGGATCGAGTATGTTCATCACCACCGCCAGCCCGCGCGCCAGCCGGTCGGTGTGGCGGTCCAGCGCCGCCTGCGCAGCCGGATTGCCGGCCGCTGCCTCGCGCTCGACCGCGCCGGCGTTCCGCAGGCCGCAGGACCGGGCGAGGCCGGGGCCGGCCAAATACAGCTCCAGGCAGCCGGTCTGGCCGCACCAGCAGGGCGGCTGCGGCCACTCGTCGTCGCGCGCCCAGGGCAGCGGGGTGTGGCCCCACTCGCCGGCGATGCGGTTGCGCCCGGACACGACCCGCCCGTCCACCACGACGCCGCCGCCGCAGCCGGTGCCGAGGATCACCCCGAACACGCAGCGCTGCCCGGCCCCGGCGCCGTCCGTCGCCTCGCTCAGGGCAAAGCAGTTGGCGTCGTTCTCCACGCGCACCGGGCGGGCCAGCGCTTGCGCAAGGTCCTGGTCCAGCGCGTGGCCGATCAGGATTTGCGAGTTGGCGTTCTTGACCAGGCCGGTCGCTGGGCTGATGACGCCGGGGATGCCGACGCCGACGCTGGCCTGGCTGCCCAGCTCCGCCTCCGCTGTTCGCACCAGCCCGGCGATGGCGGTGATGACGCCTTCATACGTCGGCGGCGTGTCCGTCCGCCGGCGCAGCGCGACCTGGCCCGCGGGATCGAGCACGGCGATCTCAATCTTGGTGCCGCCCAGGTCGATGCCGATGCGATATCCCATCGCTCTACGATAGCGGCACGCGTGCCGCTTGCTCAAGAGCGGCGGTTAAGGAAATAATGCCACTGGAGGAACACGCCATGGCAGAGACGATCCTCGACGTGAAGGACATGAAGTGCCCGCTGCCGGTGCTGCGGGCCAACCGGGCGCTGCGCGGCATGGCGCCGGGCGAGCGGCTGCGCGTGCTGGCGACCGACCGCGCCGCCGTCGCCGACTTCCAGGCATTCTGCCGCGAGACTGGCCATGCCCTAGTGGCGCAGGCGGAGGATGCGGGCGTGTTCAGCTTCACCATACGCCGCCGAGCGGAGCCTCCCGAATGACCGTCGCGCTGTTCACCCACACGGCCTGTTTGGGCCATGACAACGGGCCGTTCCACCCGGAGTGCCCGGACCGCCTGCGCGTCGTGCTGCAGGCGCTGGAGCATCCGGACTTCGTGCCGCTGCTGCGCGAATCGGCGCCGGAGGCGACGACGGCGCTGCTGGAGCTGGCGCACCCCGCTGACTACGTCCGTGCGATCCTGGCGATCCAGCCGCCGCCTGGCGATCACGTCCAGCTCGACGCCGACACCATCATGGGGCACGGCAGCGCCGAGGCGGCGTCGCGCGCGGTGGGCGGCGCCTGTGCGGCGGTCGATGCGGTAATGGAGGGCTGGGCCCGGGCCGCATTCGTCGCCACGCGTCCGCCGGGGCACCATGCGGAGCGGCGGCGAGCGATGGGGTTCTGCCTGTTCGGCACGGCGGCCATCACGGCGCTGCACGCCCGTGCGCGCTGGGGATTGCGGCGTATTGCGGTGGTGGATTTCGACGTGCACCACGGCAACGGCACCCAGGACATCCTGGGGAGCGACCCCGACATGCTGTATGTCAGCAGCCACCAGTGGCCGTGCTACCCCGGCACCGGCGCGTCGGAGGAGCGCGGGGTCGCGGACAACGTGCTGAACATTCCCTTGGCGCCCGGCGCCACCGGCCCGGATTTCCGCCGCGCGTGGGAGCGCAACGGGCTGCCGGCGGTCGATGCCTGGGCGCCGGAGCTGCTGATCGTGTCCGCCGGGTTCGACGCGCACCGGTCGGACCCGCTGGCGGAGCTGCGGCTGGATACCGAGGATTACGGCTGGATGACCGATCAGCTCGTGGCATTGGCCGACGCGCATTGCGGGGGCCGGTTGGTGTCGGTGCTGGAGGGCGGCTATGACCTGAAGGCGCTGGCGGCCAGCGCCGCCTTGCACGTGCGGCACCTGATGCGGCAATAGGGTGCCTAGTGCCTATATCCGAGGACGAAGAACAGGAGCTGAGAATGGCTGTGATGCAGGCAGACCTTAGACTCAAGGGCAAACAGGCGTTTTGGGAAACCCCGCGCAACATCGCGCTGTTGCTGGCGGCCGTGGCGGCCATTGTTGGAGCGGTTGCGGGGTTCACTGGCTACCGTTTGGGCCAGAGCAGTCCGCCCATACAAATCATCTTCCAGCCGGGTTCGATCGTCGCTCCACCGGCTGTCGCTCCGCCGGCGCTGGCGAAGTGATGCCCGTCAGCGTGTGCGGCCGCTGATGGCGGACGTGACCGGGCTGTCGTTCGAGGACGCGCTGGCCGAGCTAGAGGGCATCGTGCGCGGGCTCGAGGGCGGCAAGCAGAAACTGGAGGAGGCGATCACCGCCTATGAGCGCGGCGCGCTGCTCCGCCGGCACTGCGAGGCGAAGCTGGCGCAGGCCGAGGCCCGCGTGCAGGCGATCGTCGAGCGGGCCGATGGCAGCGTTTCGCTGAAGGCCATGGAATGACGGGCCATGGAATGACCGGCGCGCTAATGGCGATCGACGTCCCGGCGGCGCTGGCCGAGCACGCGGCAACGGTCGAGCAGGCCATCGACACCCTGCTGCCGCTGCCGGACGGGCACGAGCGGCGCCTGGTGAAGGCGATGCGCTATGCGACGCTGGGCGGCGGCAAGCGGCTGCGCGGGTTCCTGGTGATGGAGGTTTCGGCGCTGTTCAGCGTGGCGCGGGCGTCGGCGGCCCGGGTGGCGGCGTCCGTCGAGATGATGCACGCCTACTCGCTGGCGCATGACGACCTGCCGTCGATGGACGACGACGACCTGCGGCGCGGCCAGCCCAGCACGCACCGGCGGTTCGACGAGGCGACGGCGATCCTGGCCGGGGACGCGCTGCAGGCCCGCGCCTTCGAGCTGCTGGCCGACGTGAACACCCATTCGGATCCGCTGGCGCGATGTGAGCTGGTGGCGGCCTTGGGCCTCGCGTCCGGCTCGCGCGGCATGGCGGGCGGGCAGATGATTGACATGGCGACCGAGGGCCAGGCTCTGACCCATGATGAGGTGACCCGGCTGCAGGCGTTGAAGACCGGACGGCTGATCCAGTATAGCGCGGAGGCGGGGGCGATCCTGGGCCGGGCGGCGGGGCCGTTGCGGGCGCATATCGCGGCGTATGGCCGAGATTTGGGTGCGGCGTTCCAGATCGCCGACGACGTGCTGGACGCGGTCGGCACCACAGAGGGTATTGGCAAGACCGCTGGCAAAGACAAGGCCGCCGGCAAGGCGACAGTCGTGGCGCTGCTGGGCGTCGAGCGCGCCCGGGCGCAGGCGGTGATGCTGGCGAGCCAAGCGGCCCGGCACCTCACGGCATTCGACGGCCGCGCCGACCGACTGCGCGCGCTGGCGGACTACGTGGTGTCGCGCGGACACTGAAGGCGCCATTCAGGGAGAGGTTACGATGTCGAAGCTTGTGGACGATCCTCGCATCGATCCCCGCATCAAAGCGGTGTTCGGGTCGTTTGACCTGCCGGCCCTGCCCAGCGTCGCCAGCCGCGAGGAGTTGCTGGCGCAGGAGAACTCCGAGGCGGCCCAGGCCGCCGCCGCCGGTCTCGCCGCTTTTCTCGACGCCATGGGCACCGAGGAAGTCGCGCCATCCACGGGCCTAAGTATTCGTACCGAGCGGTTCACCTCCTCACCCGACGGCAACTCGGTCAACATCCAGTTTATCCGTCCGGACAACAGCCAAACCCTGCCCTGCGTCTATTACATCCACGGCGGCGGTATGCAGACCCTATCCTGCTACGATGGCAACTACCGGGCCTGGGGCCGGATGATCGCGGCGCGCGGCGTCGCGGTGGCGATGGTTGACTTCCGCAACGCGGTGCGCGCGTCCTCGGCGCCGGAGGTGGCGCCGTTCCCGGCTGGGCTCAACGACTGCGTCTCGGGCGTGAAGTGGGTGCGCGCCAATGCCGCCGCGCTCGGCATCGACGCGGACCGCATCGTCATCGCCGGCGAGAGCGGCGGCGGCAACCTCACGCTGGCCACCGGGCTGAAGCTCAAGCAGGACGGCGACATCGGCTTGGTCAAGGGCCTGTATGCGCTGTGTCCGTTCATCGCCGGCGAATGGCCGCTGCCGCAGAACCCGTCCTCGATCGAGAATGACGGGATCCTGCTGAACCTGCACAACAACCGCCAGGCTATGGCCTATGGGATCGAGGCGTTCCGGGCGTGCAACCCGCTAGCCTGGCCCGCATTCGCCAAAGCCGACGACGTGCGCGGGCTGCCGCCGGTGGTGATCAGCGTCAACGAGTGCGATCCGCTGCGCGACGAGGGCGTCAACTTCTACCGCTTGCTGATCCAGAGCGGCGTCGCCGCCCGTTGCCGGCAGGCGATGGGCACCATACACGCCACCGAGGTTTTCCCCGCCTGCTGTCCCGACATCAGCCGTGACAGCGCCCGTGACATCGCGGGCTTTGCCATGGGCTGACCCGGCGCCGCGCGCAGGCGCTGAGGGCAGTATGCGATTAAAGGAAGAAAAATTCGCTGGCGGATACCGGCCTGGCCTGTTCCACTGGCGGACTCAACGGATAGAGCGCCCATCATTGCCGAAACGACGCGCGGATCAGTTGCTGGTCGATCGCGGCCTGGTCGAGAGCCGTACTCGGGCGCAGGCGCTGATCCTGGCCGGCAAGGTTTGGAGCGGCGACCGCCGGGTGGACAAGGCCGGGGATGGCCTGGCGGAGGACACGGTGCTGGAGGTGCGCGGGCAGGACCACCCCTGGGTGTCGCGCGGCGGGCTGAAGCTTGACCACGCGATCCGGCATTTTGGGTTGAGCGCCACCGGGCGGGCGTGCCTCGACGTCGGTGCATCGACCGGCGGGTTCACCGACGTGCTGCTGCATCATGGCGCGGCGCGGGTCTATGCGGTGGATGTCGGCCATGGCCAGCTCGCCTGGAGCCTGCGCGGCGACACGCGGGTCGTGGTGCATGAGCGCACCAACGCGCGCTACCTAACGCCGCAGCAAGTGCCGGAGCCTATTCAGGCGCTGGTATGCGATGCGGCGTTCATCGGCCTTTCGACCCTGCTGCCCGCGCCGCTTGCACTATGCGTGCGGGGCGCGTGGGCGGTGGCGCTTATAAAACCGCAGTTTGAAGCTGGGCCGGGCCAGGTGGGTTCAAAGGGCGTCGTGCGCGACATTGCGGTGCATCGCGCGGTTTGCACTCGAGTGCGCGACTGGTGGGCGGGACTGCCGGGCTGGCGTGTGCTGGGGCTCGAGCCGAGCCCGATCACGGGGCCGGAGGGCAACCGCGAGTTTCTGATTGCGGCGCTACGCGGTTAGTTGAACTGCACCGCGGTGCTCCGCTTGGTTGATTTCGGCCAGCAACGCCCATACGCGTGCCGGCTCCATCGGGACGTCCGGGTCGTTCAGAATGCGGTCCAGCTCGGCAAGCTTGGCCGTCTCGTCCAACTCTGTCATGCCGGCGTTCCTTCTTTGATCCGGGTAGTCTCGCGCAAGAACGTGGCAGACGTGTGACAGTTCGCAAGTGTTCTGAATCGAACGAAGATGTCACTTTGTGGTAAGCACCGGGCGTCAGACCGAGGACAGCACCGCGGGGGCCAGGGCAGGAGCCTTCGCCGCCGGGTGAGCCGGGTTGCGGAAGCGCAGTTCGCCGTCCGGCGCGCTGTCGGGCTCTGGCAGGCCGAACAGCTCCAGGCGGGAGACGCAGGTGACGGCGACGACGCTGCGCGCCTCGGGATGCGTCATGAACTTGCGCGCCTCGCCCTCCAGTTCCAGCTTGTCGCGCAGGCTGCGCCACTCGGGGCGGTCGGTGTCCTCGATGAACATCGCAAGGATGCCGGGCCGGGTGCCGGTCAGGCGGGCTGGGGCGATGGCGGCCATGCGGCGGCGAATAGCGACGGCGACCGCGTCCTCCTGCCCGGCGCGGGCGGCCATGACGAAGATCCCGCCGCCGGCCGCCGTGACGGACAGATGCGCCTCCGGCCCGAACTCCCGCCGGAGCCGCGGCATCAGTCCGAGCTCATCCGCCTGCGCCGCCGCCAGCATCAGCGGATCGAGCCGCAGCACCGCGGCCTCATCGTAGTCCGCCCGGCGCGATTGCCCAAGCATCGTGGTGATCCGGGCGTGCAGGGTAGCCAGCAGCCCGTCGCCCTCCGCCTCGCGCAGGCCCTTCGGCAGAGTCATTTTCAGGATGTAGCGGCCGGGATGCATGCACAGCCAGGTCTGCAGCTCGGCGTCCATGCGGTCCACGAGGCTGAACCAAGCGCCGCGATGCACGCCGCGTCCGTCCTCGGCAGAGATAACGTCGCAAGCGACCTCAGCCTCCATTCCGTCGCGGTGCAGCAGCAGGTCGAACGGCGCCGCGTCTTCCAGCCCAGCAAACGCCACCTCGAAGCCACGGGAGCGCTGCAGCGCCGCGGTGCGCAGCAGATGAAAGGGCGGCACCAGGCAGCAATCATCGACGGTGGCGGAGCGCAGCAGGGCCGCAAGCCGAAGCCGGCCATCGGTCGGCAGCGCGTCGAACAACGTAACGGCGGCGGTGGCGAGGGTGACGATCCAGCGCTCGGCGACGCTCGGCGCACGGTTGAGTTGGCCGCGCCGCAGCCGCTCTATGGCGAACTCTATGCAATGCCGCTGCGAGCGCTGCCGACCGCACCGCGTTTGCGCCGAGGCGTAAGATCGCAATGCCTCAAGCCGTTCCCGCCAAAGATTAACGCCGATACGCTCGACGAAGGCGTCGAGGGCTGCGGGATCGATCGGGTCAGGATGAGGCTGCATCTAACACACATCCCTGCCATCACTAACGATTGCGCGCAACAGAATGTGTCAGTTGCACTGCAATCCCACGACTAATTGCGCGGCAGCCGTGCCGACCCCGGCGCGTCCGGGACCTGCGCCCGGTGCCGCAGCAGATGGTCCGCCAGCACACAGGCCAACATCGCCTCGCCGACCGGCACCGCACGGATGCCGACGCAGGGATCGTGCCGCCCGCGGGTGATGACGTCAACATCCCGCCCCGCCCGGTCCACCGCCTGACGCGGCACCAGGATCGAACTGGTCGGCTTGACTGCGAATCTTGCCACCAGCGGCTGCCCGGTCGAGATGCCGCCCAGCACGCCGCCGGCGTGGTTCGAGCCAAACTGCACCACGCCGTCCTGCATGCGCATCTCGTCGGCGTTGCCCTCGCCCTCCAGCGCGGCTGCAGCGAACCCATCGCCGATCTCCACACCCTTGACGGCATTGATCCCCATCAGCGCCGACGCGATGTCCGCGTCGAGCTTGCCATAGATCGGCGCGCCCAGGCCGGGCGGCACGCCGTCGGCCACGATCTCGATCACCGCGCCCACGCTCGACCCAGCCTTGCGGATCGCCGCCAGCTCCTCCTCCCATGCCGCCGCGGCGATGAGGTCCGGGCAGAATAGCGGGTTTTGGTTAACGATACCCCAATCCCACCGCGCCCGATCGACCGCGTGCGCGCCCATCTGCACCATCGCGCCCCGCACCTGCACGCCATGCCCCAACACAATGCGTGCGATCGCCCCAGCGGCCACCCGCATCGCCGTCTCCCGCGCACTGCTGCGCCCGCCGCCGCGATGGTCGCGTATGCCGTATTTCAGCTCATAGGCCAGGTCCGCATGGCCCGGCCGGAACTGTTGGGCGATGTCGCCATAGTCCCGGCTGCGCTGGTCCACGTTCTGGATTTCCAGCGCGATCGGCGTGCCAGTCGTCAGGCCGTCCAGCGTGCCGGACAGGATGCGCACCTCGTCCGGCTCCTGCCGCTGGGTGGTGAAGCGGGACTGACCAGGCCGACGGCGGTCGAGCCAGGGCTGGATGTCCAGCTCGGTGAGCGGCAGGCGCGGCGGGCAGCCATCGACGACACAGCCGATGGCGGGCCCATGGCTCTCGCCCCAGGTGGTGACACGGAACAGGTGGCCAAAGGTATTGTGGCTCATCGACTTAGTTTTCGGACCTCATCTTGTGCATCCCGGGAGACTCATTGATCGCTGGCGACGTTGATGTCCGGCGCGGCTGGATTCTTCATGCCGACAACATGGTAGCCGCTATCGACAAGGTGCACCTCGCCGGTCACGCCAGAGCTGAGCGGGCTGAGAAGATAGAGGCCGGCGCCGCCCACTTCCTCCAGCGAAACGTTACGCTCCAGCGGCGAGTTATACTGGTTCCAGCGCAAAATGTAACGGAAATCACCGATGCCGCTGGACGCCAGCGTCTTCATCGGCCCGGCCGACAGCGCGTTCACCCGGATGCCCTGGCCGCCCAAATCCGCCGCGAGATAGCGTACCGAGGACTCCAGCGCCGCCTTCGCGACCCCCATCACGTTGTAATGCGGCATCACCCGCTCGGCGCCGAGATAGGTGAGCGTCAGCAGCGAACCGCCGGGGCGCATCAGCGGTACCGCCCGCTGCGCCACCGCGGTGAAGGAAAAGCACGAGATGTCCATCGCCAGCAGGAAGGCCTGGCGCGGCGTGTCGAGGTACTTGCCGCGCAGGTAGGCCTTGTCGGCAAAGCCGATGGCGTGCACCAGGAAGTCGATGCCGGCGCCGTCCTGGCACCAGGCGTCCTTGATGGCGGCGAAGGCGCTGTCGATGCTGGCGTCGTCCGACACGTCGCACGGCACCACGACCGAACTGCCGATGCTTTGAGCCAGGGGGCGTACCCGCTTCTCCAACGCGTCGCCCTGGTAGGTGAAAGCGAGCTCCGCCCCCTGGGCCGCGCAGGCGGCGGCGATGCCCCAGGCGATGGAGCGCTCGTTCGCCACTCCCATGACGACGCCGCGCTTGCCCTGCATCAGGGTGCCTTGGAGGACTGGGCTGGCGTCCGGCATCGGGAACCTCGGTCGTTAGTGGAGTGGGGTAGGCGTGGTGGCACATGCCGGCGCATGGGGGAAGCCCCGCCATGTTGGTCCGGGGCTGCCACTTGGCGCAGCGTCCCCAACTCGGCATGGTGCGCCCAACTTGGAGACCCGCCATGCCCGACAGCCCCCAAGCTCCAGACTTATCGCCTTCGATCGAGACCCGCGGCATCCCCGAGGCGGCCGACCCGTTCCGGCTGTTCCAGGCCTGGCTCAACGAGGCGTCGGCCACCGAGCTGAACGACCCGAACGCCATGACTGTCGCCACCTGCACGCCGGACGGCATGCCCTCGGCGCGGATCGTGCTGCTCAAGGACTTCGACGCGCGCGGCTTTGTATTCTACACCAACCGTGAGGGGCGGAAGGGCGGCGAGCTGATCGCCAATCCGCGCGCCGCCCTGTTGTTTCACTGGAAGACATTACAACGCCAGGTGCGCGTCGAGGGCAACGTGGAGGCGGTTACGGACGCCGAGGCCGACGACTACTTCAACAGCCGCGCCCGCATCTCCCGGCTCGGTGCCTTGGCCTCCGACCAGTCGCGCCCGCTGCCGTCACGCGGCGAGCTGGAGCGCCGGGTTGCCGAGCTCGATGCGCGCTACCCCGGCGACTCCATTCCGCGCCCGCCGCACTGGTCCGGCTTCCGCGTGCGGCCGCGGTCGATCGAGTTCTGGCAGGACATGCCGTTCCGCCTGCACGACCGCCGGGTCTATACGCAGGCGGGCGAGGGGTGGAGCGTCGGCGCGCTGTATCCCTGACAATGTTTAAAGACTGATGCCGAACGTCTCGCGCAGGCCGCGTTGGCCCGCGGCCGTGATGGTGACCGCCCGCGTGCTAGTCCTCCGTACCCATTCCAGCTCAAAGCAGCGGCAGGCAATCGCGATGCCGAGCGCCCCGGCGAGGTGCGGGCGGCGTTCGCTCCAATCCAGGCAGGGCCGGCAGAACAGCCGTCGTGGGCGCTTGCCCAGTCTGGCAGCGACGCCGAATCCATGCAGAAAGTCTTGTCCGGCGTCGGTCACGGTGCCGCCATCGGCGTCGAGTTCGATGTAGCCGCGCGCCAGCAGGGCATCGGCGATCCCAACGCCAAGCCGGCCGGCGAAGTGATCGTAGCAGGTCCTCGCCATCCGCAGCGCCAGGTCGCGTGGGCCGGTTCGCACCGAATGCCTGGGCGTGCTGCCGGCGCCGGCAACGAACTGCGCGACGTGCTCCAGCAGCCGTGCGACCTCGGCCGAGGCGAGCCGATGGTAGCGATGCCGCCCCTGCCGTTCCATCCGGACGAGGCCGGCGTCGATCAGTTGTGCGAGGTGCCCGCTTGCGGTTTGGGGCGCGACGCCGGCGCACTCGGCCAGTTCCCGCGCGGTCAGGGCGCGCCCGTCCAGCAAGGCGTCGAGCATGTTTGCCCGGCCGGGGTCGCCGATCAGCGCGCCGATTTCGGCCAGGGCATTAGGGCTGGGCATGCGGAGGAGTCCAGGGCATGGCGTAGCATAGGGCGGCGGCCGGACCGGACGCTACGGCCGCACCCGTAGCATGGGCGCCGTTTGGTGCGGCAAGCTTCCGGCACCATGAACCCAAGCCGGAGCGATCCCATGCAGCGAGAAGCCATCCGCGTCGAGCCGTTCTCCACCTATCTGGAACGACGGCAGGCACCAGTCACGCCGGTCATCCGCTGCGGCGGCACGGTGTATGTCTCGGGTTTGCCGCCGTTCGACCCGGACACCGGCGAGATCCGCGCGGTCTCGATTGAGCGGCAGGCCGAGTTGGTGCTGGATCAACTGAAGCTATGCCTGGAAGCCGCGGGCACCTCGTTGAGCAACGTCCTGAAGTGCAATGTTTACTGCACGTCCGCCGAGAAGTTCGCTGCCGTCAACGCGATCTATGCCCGGTATTTCCCGATTGATCCGCCAGCTCGAATCTTCATTTGCGTTCCCGGCTGGCCTGGACCATTTGACATTGAGATTGATTGTGTCGCGACGATGTAGCGCGGTGCCCAGCTGCGCTGTGCTAACCTGTGCTGATCCATCACGGATCGAGGAGCCGGCGCCATGATCGACCACGTCCCAAGATGATCCCGCCCGAACAGGCGGAGGTCGCGGCCTTTCTGCAAGATCTCGCCGGGGCCGCGCCGATCGAGACGCACATCTCGGCGGTGTTCCGCGGCGCCGACACGGTATGGAAGCTGAAAAAAGCGGTGCGTCTGCCGTTCCTGGATTTTTCCCGCGTGGAGGACCGGCAACGCTTCCTGCAGCGCGAGCTGGCGTTGAATGCGCCCTATGCGCCGGGGCTGTATCGCGACGTGGCGCCCATCATGCGCAGGGGAGATGGGCTAGGGCTCGGCGATGGCATCGACGCTGTGGGATCAGGCGGGGCGATCGACTGGGTGCTGCGCATGGCCCGCGTGCCGGACGACGACTTCATGGACCGCATGACCCTGACGCCGGCGCTGCTGGACGCGGCCGCGGACGCCGTGGCTGAGATGCACGCGGCGCTGCCGGTCGTCATGGTCGAGCACGCCACCGAGCGCCTGCGCCAGGTGGCACTTGGCAACGGCCGCTCGGCGCTCGCGGCTGGGTTGCCGCCCGATGCGGTGCATGGCTGGCAGGAGGGCATGCTCACTGCGCTGGGCTCACGCGCGGCGCTGATCGACGGCCGGGCCGCGGCGGGCTTCGTGCGCCGGGCGCATGGCGACCTGCATCTGGGCAACCTGCTGCTGTGGCAGGGTCGCCCGGCGCCGTTCGACGCGCTGGAGTTCGACGAGGACCTCGCCACCATCGATCTCGCCTACGACCTCGCTTTCCTGCTGATGGATTTGGAGCGCCGAGTGTCCCGCGCTGCCGCCAACCGGGTGCTGGGCCGCTACGTCGGACGCACCGGCGACGCGGCGCTGGTCGGGCTGTTGCCGGCGTTCCTGTCGATGCGCGCCATGGTCCGCGCCCACGTAGAGGCCAGCCGCGGCAATGGCGGGCTCGGTTACCTCGACGCCGCGATGGCCGCGTTGCGCCCGGGGCTGCCTGTAGTCGTGGCGATTGGCGGGCTGATGGGCACCGGCAAGACCACGCTGGCCCGTGCGTTGGCCCCGGAGCTCGGCCCGGCGCCGGGCGCGCTCGTGCTGCGCAGCGACGAGGTTCGCAAGCGGCTGGAGCACGTGCGCCCGGAGGACCGCCTGCCGCCCAGCGCCTATACCGCGGTGAGCCACCACCGCACCGACGCGGCGCTGCTGGACAACGCGCGTGACGCGATCGGCGGCGGACATGCGGTGGTGGTGGATGCGACGTTCCTCGACCCGGCGCTGCGCGAGCGCGTGGCGGCGGTGGCACGCGGGGCCGGGGCGCCGTTCCTGGGCCTGTGGCTGCACGCGCCGCCGGACGAGCTGGAGCACCGGGTAGCGGCACGGCTCGGCGACGCGTCGGACGCGACGGTCGCTGTACTGCGCGCGGTGTCCGGCGTGGTGCCGCCGGCAGACTGGCGGCATGTGGAGGCGAGCGACGGAGCGGCTGCGCTGCGGGAAGCGCGCGTAGAAGTGGATGGCCTATCCTAGGTCAGTCTTGGCGAAATCCTCGCCTTTATAAAGCAGCTTCGCCTGGTTCGATTTGGCGCAGGCGTAGGCGAAGCAGTTGCCCATGTTCAGCGCAGCCGGATGCCGCCCTTTGCCGAACTGCGCATAGGCCTCAGTAGCCAACTCGAACTCCGGCTCGGCGATTCCGACGAATTGGAAGCCGCCGACGTCCAGGAATTGCCGGACATGGGCGCGGGCGGTAGGGACCGAGAAGGTATAGGATCGGCAGAGCCCGGCGACCGTTTCCCAAACCGACATGGCGGAACACAGCCGCGGCGATGCGGCCTCCAACCGATCGGCCAGCGCGTCGGCTTCAGCCTCGCCGATGATGATGGCGATCAGCGCCGAGGCGTCGGCAAAGATCAATATTATTCGCCGGACAGCTCATCGAAGTATGCCTTGTCGGCCAGCTTGCCGGTGCTCGGCGGCAGCGGAAGCACCTTGCGAAGGGCGGCGAAGCGGTCGCGGAGCGGGATCGCCTGCACGGTCCGGTCGAGCTCGGCTTGCACGGCGAGACCTACCGCTGCCTGTTTGGAAACGCCGCGCATCTTTGCGAAGTCGGCGACGAGTTCGGCGACGGCATCGTCCTTGATGTAGAGCGGCATATCCAAATTTCCTTAAATATTCTAAAAATGATATCCGGATATTCTTCGTGACGCAAGCGGAAATGCCGCTGTTGTCCGGGCCCAATCAAGCACGCTCGCGCCCAGAAAAATGTGATAGCGTCCGCGTGATACCCCTGGGATCAAGGAGTTGACGCCATGGCCATCCGCAAGCTGCTGCTGCCCCTGACCGGCACCGCCGCCGGGGAGGCCGCGTTGTCCACGGCACTGGTCGTTGCGCGAATGTGGGACGCGCATGTGACCGCGCTGCATGTCCGGGTTGACAGCCGCGACGTGGCGCCGCTGGCCGGGGAGGGGCTGTCGGGCGCGATGATCGAGGAGATGATGTCGGCGACGGAAAAGGAGAGCACCGACCGCAGCAACGCCGTGCGTGCGATGTTCGACCGTTTCGTGGCCTGTCACGGCGTGGTCGTGGCCGAACCGCATTTCCGGGCCGGCGCGACCGCCGACTTCGCCAGCATCACCGGCCGCGAGGAGGATCTGGTGGCGCAGCTCGCCCGCCTGGCCGACCTCACCGTCGTGCCGCATCCGGAGGCCGGCGACGACGTGTCCAGCAGCGACGCGCTGCACGCCGTGCTGTTCGACAGCGGCCGCCCCGTGCTGATTGCGCCACAGAAGTTCTCGTCGCAGATCGGCTCCACGATCGGCACCCGCATCTGCGTCGCCTGGAACGGCACGGCCGAGAGCGCCGCCGCGGTCCACGCTGCCATTCCCTGGATGCAGCGGGCCGAAGCGGTCCGCGTGCTGTCAGCCGACGAATACCAGCGGCGTGGCCCCGGCGCCGCCGAGCTCGCCAGCTATCTCGCGCTGCATGGCATCCGCCCGGAGATCGCGCAGTTCCGTCCGATGGAGCGCGACGTCGGCCGTGGGGTGTTGGCTGCCGCGAGGGAGTTCGGTGCCGACATGCTGGCCATGGGCGCCTACAGTCACTCGCGGCTGCGGCAGCTCATCCTGGGCGGCGTGACCCGGCATGTGCTGGAGAACGCGACCCTGCCAGTGCTGATGGCACGTTGATGTTGAGGGCGCGCTGATGACAATGGCTCGGTGGCGAACCAATCAGCTCTCGGCTGCGTTACGACTGCAATTAGGGAGGCTATGATGCGCAAGCTGATGATGACCGCCGTGATCGGTGCGGCGCTGATGGGGCCGGCCGGCGCGCAAGGCCTCAATGACGCGGGACGGCTGCTGCAGCAGGTGTTGCCGGGCCAGCAGCAGCCCAACCAGAACCAGTCACAGCGTGACCGCGACATCTATGAGCAGGGCCGTCGCGACCAAGAGGATGCCCGGCGCCGGGAGAGCAATAGCAACGATCGGCGCCAGGATGATCGGCGCCAGGATGATCGGCGTAGGACTGACGACCGTCAGCGCTTAAACCGCGATCAGGACCGCCGGCGCGGCGATCAGGACCGGTCGTATGACGACGATAGCCGCACGCAGCGGCAACCGCAACGGAATCAGCCATTTGACAGTCGGTAGAGCCGGGTAGGCCGCAGGAGGCGGTCCTCCAGTTCGAGCGACGTCGGCACTGCGTATTCGCCGAGCGGCGTGAGGCCCTCCGTCGGCAAATACGCGCGGCCGGGATCGGCGATCCAGACCTCGCATTCTGCCGCCATCCGCTGCAGCCAGGGCAGGATGTGCCGGGTCATCGGCGCCTCGTAGCACACGTCGCCGCATAGGATCAGGTCCCAGCGGCATGGCTGGCCCACAAGGTCCTCGGACACGGTTTGGACTGTGACGGCGTTGGCTTGCGCATTGGCGAGGGTCGCGGCGATGGCAAAGCGGTCGATCTCCGCCGCCTCGACCGTGGCCGCGCCCGCCATGGCGCAAGCAACCGCCGCGATGCCGCAGCCGGCGGCGAAGTCCAGCACCCGGCCCCCGCGGATGGCGGCTGGATGGTCGAGCACGTGCCGGGCCAGCGCCTGTCCGCCGGGCCAGGCAAAGGCCCAGAATGGCGGCTCGACGTTCTTCTCATGCAGCCAGGCCTCGCTCGCCTGCCAGATCGGCGTGATCTCGGTCGCGAGATGCAGCGCGATCTCCGGCACCAGGGACGCATGGGTCAGCGTGGTGTGCGCACGGATGAAGTCCTGAATCGGATCTGGGCTCACTGGGCCGCTACGGCGCCGAACTGCGCCCCAAACTGCGCGTCGTGCAGCCGTCGGTAGGTGCCGCCCGCCGCCATGAGCTGGTCGTGCGAACCCTGCTCGGCGATGCCGGCCTCGGTCACCACCACGATCCGGTCGGCGTCGCGGATCGTCGCCAGCCGGTGGGCGATGACCAGGGTCGTGCGGCCGTCCGCCAGCTCGGCAAGCGCCTGCTGGATCG
>JANXVC010000032.1 GCA_025351925.1 Rhodospirillales bacterium
GATTGACGGACCGGCGCTGCGTGACATTGGGCCATCGGGCCCCTTGGCGATCGACGACGCGGATCTCGCGCCGGAGCTCGCTCTCTTACATGCGCTGAATGCTGCCCAGGAGGCTGGCCATCCCGTCCTGCTGGCGGCCCGCACGCCGCCGGCGCGTTGGCCCACCCGGCTGGCAGACCTCGCCAGCCGGCTGCGCGCTGCCACCGCAGTGCCGCTCGGCGCCGCCGACGACGCTTTCCTTCGCACCCTGCTGGCACGCCTGCTGTCCGACCGCCAGTTGCTGGTGCCCGCGGTGGTGCAGGACTGGCTGTTGGCCGTGCTGCCGCGCGACCCGGCCGCCCTGCGGGAGGCCGCTGCCCGGCTGGACCGCGCGGGCTTGGCTGCTGGCCGCAGCGTGACCCGGACCCTGGCGGCCCAAACCCTCCAATCCCTGATCTGTGAAAATTTCGATGCGGAGCCAGCCGAAGTCTCGCCGTTTCACCCCTCGCTGTTCTAAACAGGGTTGCGTGGCCCGGGACACAGATGAATGTTTGCAAGTCCAGGCCACGCAACCCTGCTTAAGTCGTTTTCTGTGCGCAGACTGCTAGAAGTCTGCTTAGGGTAGCCCGCATGAATGACATCAGCGCCCCGCTCAGCCCCAGCGTCGCGACCAGCAGCATTGCGCTCGATAGCCCAGAGCGCTTTATCAACCGTGAGTTGAGTTGGCTTGATTTCAACCATCGTGTTGTCGAAGAGGCGGAGAACCGTCGTCACCCGTTGCTGGAGCGCCTGCGCTTCATCTCGATCAGCGCTTCGAATCTCGACGAGTTCTTCTCGGTCCGAGTAGCCGGGCTGATTGGCCAAGCCAAGGCGGGCGTCGCGGCGATCAGCCCGGACGGCCGCACCGCAGCGCAGCAGCTGGGCGAAATCCAGCCGCGGGCTCGGGCGCTGATGGAGATGCAGCAGCGGGCCTGGCTCGACCTGCGTGGCGAGCTGCGCGAAGCCGGCATCGAGCTGTGCGAGACGGCCGCGTTGACCCAGGCCGACCGCGCATGGCTCGAGGTTTGGTTCATGGACCGCGTGTTCCCGGTGCTGACCCCGCTCGCCATCGACCCGGCGCATCCCTTCCCGTTCATCCCGAACATGGGCCTGGTCATGGTGCTGAAGCTGCATCGCGACGAGGACCAGCACGGCATGGACGCGCTGATCCCGCTGCCGGCGCTGATCGAGCGCTTCGTGCGCCTGCCGATGCAGTCCGACAGCCCCACGATCCGCTTCGTGCAACTGGAGGACCTCGTCGGCCTGTTCCTCGGCCGCCTGTTCCCCGGCTTCCGCGCGGTCGGGCAGGGGCTGTTCCGCCTGATCCGCGACACCGGCGTGGAGTTCGAGGAAGAGGCCGAGGACCTCGTGCGCTCCTACGAGACTGCGCTGAAGCGTCGCCGCCGGGGTATGGCGATCCATCTGTCGGTCGATGCCAACATGCCGGACGACCTGCGCGCCTTGGTGATCGACGAGCTGGACGTGGACGAGCACGAGATCCCCGGCGATGAGGTCGTCGTACAGCACGGCATCCTGGGCGCCGCCGACCTCAAGCAGATGATCGTGGACGACCGCCCCGACCTGCTGTTCCCGCCCTACACGCCGCGCTTCCCCGAGCGCATCCGCGACTTCGGCGGCGACTGCTTTGCCGCCATCCGCGCCAAGGACATCATCGTCCACCACCCGTTCGAGAGCTTCGACGTGGTCGTGCAGTTCCTGCGCCAGGCCGCCGCCGACCCAAGCGTGGTTGCGGTCAAGCAGACGCTGTACCGCACCAGCCGCGACAGCCCGATCGTCAAGGCGCTGATCGAGGCGGCGGAGGCCGGCAAGTCGGTTACAGCGCTGATCGAGCTGCGCGCGCGGTTTGACGAGGAGGCCAACATACGCCTGGCCCGCACCATGGAGGCGGCCGGCGTCCAGGTGGTCTATGGGTTCATGGAGCTGAAAACCCACGCGAAGCTCTCGCTCGTCGTGCGGCGGGAGGGCGGCGCGATGCGCAGCTACGCGCATTTCGGCACGGGCAACTACCACCCGATCACCGCCCGCATCTACACCGATCTCAGCTTCTTCACCTGCGACCCAGACCTTACGCGGGACAGCGCCCGGCTGTTCAACTACATGACCGGCTACGCGACGCCCGAGCGCATGGACAGCCTGGCGTTCAGCCCGCTGACCACCCGCCGCACGCTGATGTCGCTGATCGACGCGGAGATGGCGTTCGCCGCCGAGGGGCGCCCGGCGCACATTTGGCTGAAAATGAACAGCTTGGTGGACGACCGGCTGATCGACCGGCTGTATGCCGCATCGCGCGCGGGCGTTCAGGTGATGTGCGTGGTCCGCGGCATCTGCTGCCTGCGCCCCGGTGTGCCGGGCCTGTCTGAGAACATCCGGGTCAAGAGCATCGTCGGCCGCTTCCTGGAGCACGCGCGCATCTACGCCTTCGGCAACGGCCACCGCCTGCCCAGCAAGTATGCAAGCGTATTCATCAGCAGCGCCGACTGGATGGCGCGCAACATGGAGTGGCGAGTGGAGACGTTGGTGCCGATCCACAACCGCACCGTCCACGCCCAGGTGCTGGACCAGATCATGGTGGTGAACCTGCGCGATACGCTTTCGTCGTGGGAACTGGGTGCGGACGGCATGTGGCGCCGGGTGGCGGCGGGGCCGCGGCCGGTCTCGGCGCACGACTATTTCATGACCAACCCGTCGCTGTCCGGCCGCGGCTCGGCGCTGCACGGCGCGCTTTCGACCCACGCACAGCCACTTCGGCGCCAAAACCGCGTCAGCCAGGATTGAGGGCATGCCTGACCCGTTAGGCGCGCATGCGCCGCGCTCCGCGATCGTCGATCTCGGCTCCAACTCGGTGCGCCTGGTGGTGTTCGAGGGCCGGGGCCGCAACCCGACGGCCATCTTCAACGAGAAGGCCGTGCTGCGCCTGGGCCGCGGCCTCGCCAGCACCGGGCGGCTGAACGAGGCCGGGGTCGTCCAGGGCCTGCGCGTCATGACCCGCTACAACGCCATCGCCCGCGCGATGGGTGCCGACCCGTTCGAGGTGCTGGCCACCGCCGCGGTGCGCGACGCCTCCAACGGCCCGGAGTTCGTCGCCGCCCTGGAGGGGCGCATGCCCGGCGTGCCCATCCGCGTGCTGACCGGCGAGCAGGAGGCCACGCTGTCCAGCGCCGGGGTGCTGTGCGGCATTCCGGAGGCCGATGGCATCATGGCCGACATCGGCGGCGGCTCGCTTGAGCTCGTGCGGGTGGGCGCCGACACAGGCGCCGTGCCGCTGGCGCAGAGCCTGGGCCTCGGGGTGATCCGGCTGTCCGACCGGGCGGAGGGCGACCTGGGCCGCGCCCGCGCCATCGCCGACGCGGATCTCGGCGCGGTGCTGTGGCTGGCGCAGGGCGAGGAGCGCGACCTATATTTGGTGGGCGGCGCCTGGCGCGCGCTGGCCCGGGTGCAGATGCATCTGACAGGTTATCCGCTGCACATCGTGCACCACTACACCATCACCGGCGACGCCGGCCGGGACCTCGCGGCGCAGATGCTGGCGAGCCCGCGCCGGGCGCTGGAGCGGCTGACTGGCGCGCCGCGGCGGCGGGTCGAGGATCTGCCGTTCGCCGCCACCGTGCTGCGCCGCCTGCTGCGCCAGACCAATGCGCGCCGGGTCGTGTTCAGCGCCAACGGCATCCGCGAGGGCTGGTTCATGCAGCAGGTCCCGCCGGAGGTCCGTGCCGAGGACCCGGTGGTGGCGCTCGGGCACGACATCGCTGCACGCTACGGCCGCGACGTCCGGCTGCCGCCGGCGCTGCTCGATTGGACCGGGCCGCTGTTCCCCGACGAGACGGCTGCACAGGCCCGGCTCCGCGCCGCCGCCTGCTGGATGTCCGACATCGGCAGCCAGGACCACCCGGACTATCGCGCTGAGCAGGCATTCTTCCGGGTGCTGCGGCAGCCCGGCGTCGCGATGGACCACGCGACCCGCGCCTTCCTCGCGCTGACGCTGGCGCTGCGCTACGAGGCGGAGCTTGATGCGCCGTATCTTGGCATCGGCCGAGCTCTGCTGGACTCGGCGGCGATTAGCCGGGCCGAGGTGCTGGGGACCGCGCTGCGCCTGGCCTACACGCTGTCGGCTGGCACGCCGGAGCTGCTGGCGGGCGCCAATTTGCGCGTGCTGTCCGGCCGTCTTGGGTTGCGGTTGGCCGAGGGCAGCGGCGTGTTTGCCGGCGACGGCATCCAGCGGCGCCTGGTGCGTTTGGGGGCGGCGATGGGGTTGGCGGTGGACGAAGCGGGTTGAAGCAACTCCTGTTCAGATAGCTTCATCCATGTCCGTCGCGGGCACTCCAAGCCGCTCAGCCCAAGGCGCGAGCGCCGGCATGATGGACGGATAAAGCCGCACTCCCTCAATCAATTGCTGCCGCCGCAACGCCAGCCCCCGCGCGCCCGGCAGTCGTACGGCGTCCATGCCCGGCACCGGCGGCGTAGCCCGGGCGGCTTCTGCGAGCCAGGTAGTCTGGCGTAGAAACGCATTCAGGCCGCCAAACGCCGTGGGATCGATGACCTGCAGGAACACGGCGGCGCCCCAGCCCTCGGAGGCATCGGCCCGGCCGAAACCGCCAAGCGCCGCCGTCAGCGCCTCCACCAGAAGGCCCAGCGCATAACCCTTATGCCCGCTGTCCACGCCGCCGAGCGGCAAGATGCTGCCCGGCGGATCGGTGAACAGCGCCGCCGGGTTGGGCGTCGGCTGCCCATTCGCGTCCAGCAGCCATCGATGATCCAGCGTCCGGCCCTCATTCCGCAGCCGGCCCGTCAGGCCGTTGGTCGTGGTGCTCGTGCTGACGTCCAGCAGCACCGGGTCGCCATGCGTCGGGAACCCGGCGGCGATCGGGTTGGGCGTGATGAACGCGCGCGTCCCGCCGAACGGCGCCACGCTGGCGACCGAGGGATCGGAGCTTTGCAAGATCACCACCATGCCCCGCGAAGTGACACGGGCGAGATACGCCGCCAGGCAGGCGATGTGGTGGCTGCGGCGGATCACGACGGTCGCCGTGCCGTGCAGGGCCGCGCGCTCCAATGCGAGGTCGATCGCTTGCACGACCAGCCACGGCCCCGGCAGCCGCCGCCCATCCCACAGCACACTGGCGCCGCGGTCGCTCACGGTTTCCCACTCGCCGTGCACCGCCATGCCGCCGGTGGCGATCGCGTTCAGATAGCCCGGCAGCAGCGCCAGGCCATGGGTGGTGTGGCCCAGCAGATCGCCCTCCACCAGCACCTCGGCCACGATTGCCGCTCGGTCGGCGGCGAGGCCCGCGGCTTCCAGCAAACGTTGCGCGAAGCTGAGCAGGTCAGTTTGGCGATAGGTGGGCTCGGTCATGTGCGGCGTCTCCCTTAAAGCAAGGATAGCACCCGAAACATCGCGTGACTTGAGCCACTCTGGATGGTTACGCTGTGGTGGTCGATCGCCGGCCCTGCGCAGCACGCGCCGGAGAACCGGGCGACGGCTGGGGGTAACGCAATGCGGTCCTGGTTCCTGACTATTGTAGCTGTGGGCACGGCCATCGGCGCGCTCGCGCTGCACGGACCAACTGCCGCCCAGACGCGCCACTTCAGCTTCGGCTACGATCAGCCGCGCACGACCGGTTTCGGCGTCGCGGCCGACATCTTCTCGGCGTCGCTTGGCACCTCGAGCAAGGGCACCATGGCCATCGACCAGTTCCCCGGCGCGCAGCTCGGCCAGGAACCGCAGGCGCTGCAGAAAATCCGCACCGGCGACATCGACTTCCTGATCACCAGCACCGCCAACGCTGCCACCCTCCAGCCGCAGTCCGGGGTCATGAGCCTGCACTACCTTTTTACGTCCGAGGCGCAGCTCGCCCGGGTGCTCGCCGACCCCGCCGTCATCGCCGCCATGCGGGCGATGTTCGATGAGACGGTGACGGGCGCGCATGTGCTGGGCCTGGCGACGCTCGGGCTGCGGGACCTGTATGGCAAGAAGGAGATCCACCGGGTCGAGGATCTGAAGGGCCTGAAGATCCGGGTGCAGGCGACGGCGACCGAGGACGCGATCTTCCCGGGCTATGGCGCGCAGACCGTGCACATGCCGTTCGGCAGCGTCTATACCAGCCTGCAGACCGGCGTCGTCGATATGGCCGAGAACGGCGTCAACGTTTACATGGCGAACAAGCACTACGAGACCGCGCCGATCATGTCGATGACGCAGCACGAGGCGAACAACTCGCTCGTGTGGGTGTCGGACAAGCTGTGGTCGAGCCTCAATGAGGAGCAGCGCGCCTGGGTGCAGGCCGCCGCCGACGAGGTGTCGCGCACCCAGCCCGCCCGCGCTTTGGCATTGGAGACCGAGAGCCAGGCGCGGCTGACCAAGCTCGGGGTGAAGTTCGTCACCGATGTTGATAAGTCGGGGTTCGTCGCCGCCGCGATGCCGTTTCAGGACAAGCTGGCGGGCGAGCTCGGGCCGCACGCCGTCAAAATCCTGGCGCTGGTCCGGGCGGTGAAATGATCGCCGAACCGGCGGACCCGATCGTTCTGGAGCGGGATCGGCACCTGAAATGGCGGCGGCTCGACTGGCTGGAGCACGCGCTGATGATCGCGTGCGGCGTCTGCCTCGCCTGCTTCTCGGCGTCGGTGTTCATGGACGTGCTGACGCGCGAGCTCGGTCGGCCCTGGCTGTGGCTGCAGGAGGTCACGATGGCCTTCTTCACCTATGGCGTGTTCTGCGGCACCGCCGTCGCGACCCGGCGCCAGGATCACCTGCAGCTCTCGGCGCTGACCGACGCGATGCAGGGACCGATGCGTACGGCGTTCGAGGTGTTCAACCGCGGCGTGGTGCTGGCGGTGGGGCTCGCGATGGTCGGCTATGGCTGGCAGAACTTCCTGAGCGGGCTCAACAGCTTCCGCATGCCGTCGATGACGCCGATCGCCTATCTGTATTGGCCGATCCCGGCCTGCGGGGCGCTGATCGCGCTGTTCAGCCTGGAGCAGATCGTGAACGGTTTTCGAAATGGGTTCGTTCCGGCCACTGCCACGGACAGCGAAGCGTCGACCCACGCCGTCACTATATAAATGGGCTCCGGGAACGCCCTTATCCTCGGCCTGATGACCGCGCTGTTCCTCACGCTCGGCTACCTCGGCGTGCCCGTCGCCTTCAGCCTCATCGCCGGCGTGCTGGTCGGCACCGCGATGACGCCCGTCAGCCTGCAATCCATGATGGGCCAGCTGTTCAACGGTATCGATAGCGAGAGCCTGATGGCGATCCCGTTCTTCCTGCTGGTCGGCGAGCTGATGACCTCGGCCAACGTCGTCATTCGCATCGCCAACCTGTCGCAGGCGCTGGTCGGGCACGTGCGCGGCGGCCTCGCCCAGGTCACGACGGTGTTCAGCATGTTCTTCTCCGGCATGTCGGGATCGAGCTCGGCCGACGTCGCCGTGCTGTCCCGCACCATGGCGCAGCCGATGGCGCAGGAGGGCTATCGGCCCGAGTTCGTGGCGGCGCTGATCGCGGCGGCCAGTACGATCGCCGCCTTGGTGCCGCCGTCGATCATGGCGGTGGTGTATGGCGCGATCGGCAACGTCTCGATCGCCGGGCTGTTCTTGGGCGGCATCGTGCCGGGGCTGCTGATCGGCGCCGGGCTGATGGTGTATTGCTACTTCTTCGGGCCCATCGGCTTCCGCAGGCCACGCGCCACCTTGCTGCAGCTCGGCAGTGCGGCCCGCGGCGCCGCATTGCCGATGATGATCCCGCTGATTTTGCTGGGCGGCATCATGACCGGCTGGTTCACCCCCACCGAGGCGGGCGTCGTCGCCATCGCCTACATCCTGCTGGTCGTGCTGCCGCTGCTGAAGCCGGGGCATTTCCGGCAGTTGCCCCGCGACTTCGTGCAGGCGGGGCTGGTGTTCAGCCTGCCGCTCATCACCATCGCGGCGGCCTCGGCGTTCGGCTGGCTCGTGGCCTATCTGCGCGGCCCCATCGTCGTCGCCGGCTGGATCGCCGACGTCGCCGGCACCGACCCGATGGCGATCATGTTTTTGCTCGTTGCGGTGTTCGTGATCGTCGGCGACTTCATCGAGCCGATCCCGGCGATCATCATCTTCATGCCCGTCGTCAACCAGCTGACCGAAAGCGCCGGCATCAACCCGGTCCACATGGGCGTCGTGCTCATCGTGACGCTGGCCTTCGGGCTGATCACGCCGCCCTACGGCCTCGCTTTGCTGATGGCGAGCAAGTTCGTCGGCGTGCGGTTCTCCTCGGCGCTGCGGGCGTCGCTGCCGATCTACATCGTCTTTTTCGCCACGATCGCCTTCACCATCTTCGTGCCCAGTGCGATCCTGTATCTGCCCAAGACGCTGTTTCCAGAGTCCGTCGGCTGCTTCAAGGCGCCGGGTGGGACAGGCTACATCTGCCCGTAACGCCGCATGATATTTCAAAGACGGCCTGACACCGCCATGCCGCCCGGGCTAGGGTTCCGCGCGGGAACAATGGAGGCCTGGATGCGTGTGGCGATGGTTGGTTTGGCAATGGGACTGCTAGCGTCGGGCACCGCGTATGCCCAGGTGATCTATCCCATCGACCGCGCCGCGATCCTGGCCGGCAGCCGCTTCGACCTCAAGGTCGAGTTCCCCGGCCTCGCCGACGCCGCCCGGGCCAAGGTGACGATCAACGGCCGTGACCACGCCGCCGCCCTGGGCCGCACCGCCGAGTTCATCGCTATGGAGGACGGCAAGGATTTCTCCTCCGTCATGCTGCGGGGCGTGTCCATCGATCAGCCTGGCACCTATGCCGTGACGGCAACGGACGGCGACCGCACCGCCACCGTCACCTGGGAAGTGTATGCCGCCAACGCGCCGCGCCGGGCGAAGAACGTGATCCTGATGATCGGCGACGGCATGGCGATGGCGAACGTCACCGCGGCGCGCATCCTGGTGGGCGGCATCGAGCAGGGCAAGTATCGCCACCCGCTGACCATGGACGGCCTGCCGCAGATGGCGACCGTCGGCACGTCCGGCACCGACAGCATCGTGACCGACAGCGCCAACAGCGCCAGCGCCTACAACACCGGGCATAAAAGTGCGGTGAACGCGCTCGGCGTCTATGCCAGCCGGGCCGCCGATACGCTGGCACATCCGCGGGTCGAGACGCTGGGGGAGATCGTGAAGCGCCGGCTGGGCATGTCGGTCGGCATCGTGACCAACACCGAAATCCAGGACGCGACCCCGGCCGGCGTGTTTGCCCACACAAGGCGGCGCAGCGACTATGTGCCGATCACCGACCAAATGCTGGCGTTCGACGCCGAGGTGGTGATGGGCGGCGGCTCCGCGAGCTTTTTGCCGCAATCGGTCCCGGGTTCACGCCGGAAGGACGGCCGGGACATGATTGCGACGTTCCGCGACCACGGCTACGCGTTCGCCGACTCGGCAGGAGCGCTGTCCGCCGCCGCCGATCCCGCGACCAAGAAGCTGCTGGGGCTGTTCAACCTCGGCAACATGGACGGCGCGCTCGACCGGTTCTACCTGAAAAAGAACACCGTCGAACGCTTCCCCAACCAGCCGGACCTGACGGAACAGGTCTCCGCCGCGCTGCAGGTCTTGGAACGCAACCCGGCCGGCTTTTATCTGATGATCGAGAGCGGGCTGATCGACAAGTTCAACCATCCGATCGACTGGGAGCGGTCGGTGTACGACACGATCATGCTCGACCACACGCTGAAGGTGGTGCTGGACTGGGCTGGCACGCGCGACGACACGCTGGTGATCGTGGTGCCGGACCATACGCACGGCGTGGGCATCGTCGGCACCGTGCGGGACGAGGTTCAAGCCGAGCAGATGCGCGACAAGGTCAGCGTGTATGCCGACGCTGGCTTCCCGAACTACCCGCCGCCGGACGCCCGCGGCTATCCGCCCAGCGTGGACGTTTCGCGGCGGCTCGCGATGTTTTACGCGGCGTTCCCCGACTACTACGAGAGCTACCGGCCCAGCCTCGACGGCCCCCGCGTCCCCGCCGTGCGCAGCGGCCCCGGCGGCCCCTATATCGCCAACGAGAAGGGCAACGTGCCCGGCGCCCAGCTCCGCATCGGCAACCTGCCGCGTGACGCTGAGCAGGGGGTGCATTCGGCGGATGACGCGCTGCTGCGGGCGGTCGGGCCGGGATCGGAGCGGCTGCACGGCTTCGTGGACAACACCTTCGTGTTCCGCGCGATGGCGGAGGCCCTGGGCCTTGGCGCGCCTTAACCTCGGCCGTCGCGCCCTGCTCGCCGCCCCATTGCTGGCGGTGGGCCAGGCTCATGCGGCGGAGCGGCTGCGCTTCGACGACCTGTATTCCGGATGGAGCGTGCAGGGCCTGCGCTTTTCCGACCATGCGAAGGAGCTGGCCGGGCACGCTGCCACCATGGCCGGCTTCATGGCGCCGCCGCTGAAGGCCGAGGCGGATTTCTTCGTCCTCACGCGCGAGCCGCTCAGCATGTGCCCGTTCTGCTCGTCGGACGCCGAGTGGCCGCCGGACATCGTCGTCGCCTATTTAAAACGCGACGCGCAGCCGACGGCGCCGAACGAGGTGATCGAGGTGACGGGTCAGCTCGAACTCGGCTCCTGGACCGACCCCGCGACCGGCTTCGTCAGCCAAGCCCGGCTGCGCGATGCCAGCTTCCGCCGAACCTAAGCTGGCGCTACGTCCCGATACGGCGCTGAAAGGGCCGGCGCTAGAGGTCCGGAACCTCGTAATCGCCTACCCTGGCGTGGGGCCGGTGCTGACAGTGCCCAGCCTGTCGCTGCCCGGCGGCAGCGCGACCGCCATCGAGGGCCCGTCCGGCGCCGGCAAAAGCAGCCTGCTGCACGCGCTGGCCGGCATCGAGCGCCCGACCCAGGGCAGCGTGCATTGGGGTATGGACGACCTCTGGAGCCTGCCGAACCCCGCCCGTGACCGCTGGCGGCGGGAGCAGCTCGGCCTGGTGTTCCAGGATATGCATTTGCTGGACGGCCTGTCTGCCCTCGACAACGTGTTGCTGCCTTTGCTGTTCGACCACGTCCGCGTGCCCGCAGCGCTGCGGGATCGTGCCGCTGAGCTGCTGGACAGGCTCGGCGTCGCGGCCTTGGATCGCCGGGTGACGGTCATGAGCCGGGGCGAGCGTCAGCGCGTCGCCCTGGCCCGCGCCCTGCTGCGCAACCCGGCCGTGCTGCTGGCCGATGAGCCCACCGCAAGCCTCGACGCGGCCGCGGCGGCCCGCGTCGGCGAGCTGCTGCTGCACGCCGCGGCCGAGGCCGGCGCCACCCTCATCGTCGCCACCCACGACACGGCGCTGCTGGCGCGCCTGCCCAATCGGCTGCGCCTGCGCGCCGGACAATTGGAGCAGGCGGCATGAACCCTTGGCCCGTCGCCCGCGCCGCTTTGCGCCGCGGCTGGCGCACCGCGCTGGCGATGGCGCTGCTGGTGGCGTTGGCGACCGCGCTCGGCACCGGGGTGGGCGCGCTGGAGCGCGGCCTGCGACGGGCGGCGGCGCAGGCGGCGGACGCGTTCGACCTCGTCATCGGCGCTCCGGGCAGTGCCACGCAGCTCGTGCTGACATCCGTTTATCTGCAGTTGGACACCGTGCCGCTGATGGACGGCGCGGTCATGGCCCGCGTGATGGCCGAGCCGGAGGCGGTTTGGGCCTCGCCGATCGGCTTCGGCGACCAATGGCGCGGCCGTCCCGTGGTCGGCGTCACCGCGGCGTTCGTGACCCAGGGCGGCCGGCGCACGCCCACGGAGGGCCGGATATTTGCAGCCGAGGAGGAGGCGGTGATCGGCGCGGCTGTCCCCCTGCCGCTCGGCGGCAAGATCATGCCGCAGCATGGCCGGGTCGAGGTTCCGGACGGCGGACATATGCACACCGAGGTCGCTTATGCGGTCGTCGGCCGGCTGCCGCCCACCGGCACGCCTTGGGACGCGGCGATCATGGTGCCGATCGAGAGCGTGTGGGAGATCCACGGCCTGGGCAACGGCCATCCCTCCGGCGTCGAGCGGATCGGTCCGCCCTGGGAGGCCGGCGCCCCCGCCGTCCCGGCCGTCGTGGTGAAGCCGCGCAGCTTCGCCGGCGCCTATCAGCTGCGCGCCCGCTACCGCGCCGCCGGCAGCACCGCGGTGTTCCCCGGCGAGGTGCTGGCCGGGCTGTTCCGCACGATGGGCGACGTGCGCGCCGTGCTGTCGGCCATGGCAGCGGCTACGGCGGGCTTGGTTGTGGCGGCGGTGTTCCTGGCCTTCACCGCCGTGATCGCCGGGCGTGCGCGGGAGCACGCTGTGCTGCGGGCGATCGGCGCCTCGCCGGGTTTCGTGCTGGCAGCGCTATGGTTGGAGCTCGGAGCGGTGTTGACGGCCGGCGTCGCGGCCGGCACGGCGCTGGGCTGGGTCGTCGCTCGGGCGGCTGGGTCAATCCTGGGCCGGGCCGCCGGCGTGTCGGTCGGCGTGACGGCGAGCTGGGCGGACGCTGGGCTTGCAGCGGCGATCCTGGTGGGAGGCTTGCTGGCGGCGGTTGTTCCGGCGATGGCCGGCGGCAGAGCGTCGCCCGGCAATGCGTTGAAAACCTGAAACGCAGGGCGCCCAACACAAACCATCCATTCATCTCGATTCTATCGCTTGTCGAAGACGATGCCATCATAGAGGTCAGCGACAGGGATCTCGATGCCAATTTCCGGCAAGCCGAGGACATCGCTTTCGACCAAGACGGTCGTATTCCAGGGCTCATCGTATTGGCGCGAGTGAACGGTCACCAAGCTGTTCCGCTGCTCGATCAGGACATAGCGCTTGATCGACAGAACAGTTTGATA
>JANXVC010000038.1 GCA_025351925.1 Rhodospirillales bacterium
CGGGTGGCGTTTAAGCTGTTGAGCTGGCCGTACTCGGGCATCTTTAGCCAGTACACGCCGCGCACGAACTCGCGCCAGCCCAAAATCTGCCGCACGAAGCCCTCGACGGCGTTGAGCGGCGCGAGCCCCGCCCGCCACGCGGCCTCAGCGGCCTGGCAGGCCTCAAGCGGGGTCAGCAGCCCCGTGTTCAGCGAGGTGGAGATCAGCGCGTGATACATCGTGCTCTCGCCGGTCTTCATCGTGTCCTGCCAGTCGCCGAACAGCGGCAGACGGTTGGTGACGAAATCCTTGAGGGCGACGGCAGCATCCCGGTGCGTCACCGGCAGGGCGAAGCCGTCCACGTCGCCGAAATGGCTTGGGAAAGTCCGGGCAACCAGCGCCATGACTTCGAGCGTGATCTCGTCAGGATCGAAGCGTGGAACGGGAGGCGGGGCGATCGTCTTCGGCAGCGGCTTGCGGTTCTCCGGGTCGTAGTTCCATTTGCCGCCGGCCGGCGCGCCCTCGTCCATCAGTATGCCGTAGTGGCGGCGCATCTCGCGATAGAAGAACTCCATGCGGAACGCGCCGCGGTCGCGCGCCCAGGCGCGGAACTCCTGGATGCGGCACAGGAAGCGGCCGTCGTCGCGGATGTCGGTCTCGACGCCGGAGGCCTCGTGCCAGCGCCGCATGTCCTCGGTGAGCCGCCACTCGCCGGCCTCGGTAGCGACGACGGCCGAGGGCCGGTGCCGCTCGACGGCCCGCAGCATCTCGCCGCGCAGGCTGCCGGTGTTGGCCGGGTCGTCGAGCCGGATGTAGTCCACCCGCACCCCGCGCGCCTCCAGCGCCCGGGCGAAGTGCCGCATGGCGGACAGCACGAGGACGATCTTCTTCGGGTGGTGCTTCACATAGGTGCATTCGCCCATGACCTCGGACATCAGCACGACGTCCTGCGCGGGATCGAGGTCGCTGAGCGCGCTCAGCCCGGCGCTGCACTGGTCGCCCAGCACGATCCTTAACACGCCCGGCATTAGCCCTTCACCCGCACGTTGGAGCGTCCGCCATCGACGGCAAAAATTTGGCCGGTGATCCACCCGGCGTCATCCGACAGCAGGAACGCCGCCAGTGCCCCAGCGTCGTCGCCCGCCCCTAACCGCGGGATCGGGTGCATCGCCGCTATCGCCTTGGCCACCGCCTCGTTGCCCAGGATCGACGCGGCGATGCCGGACTGCGTCAGGCTGGGCGCAATGCAGTTCACTCGCACGTGCGGCGCCAGTTCGGCGGCAAGTGCTGTGGTCAGGCCCTCGACCGCGCCCTTGGCGGCCGAGATCACCGCGTGGTTGGTAAAGCCGGAGCGGACGGCGATGGTGCTGAACAGCACGACGCCGCTGCCGGGGCTGGCTTTCAGCGCGTCTGCCCCGGCCGCCACAGCCAGCGCGGCGCCGACGGCGTTCAGCCGGAATGTATTGACAAAATCTTCGGAGGTGGCCCGGCGCAACGGCCGCAGCAGGATGGAGCCGACGCAATAGGCCAAGCCGCCGATCACCGGACCGGCCTGCTGCACCGCGGCCGCCAGCGCCGCCTCGTCCAGCGCGTCGGCCACTGCATGCGTGCCGCCCAACTCGGCCGCCAGCGCCGCCACCCGGCCAGCATCGCGGCCGATCAGGTGGACCGCCTGGCCCCGCGCCGCCACACGCCGCGCGATCGCAGAACCGATCGCCCCCGCGCCCACGATCACCACCGGTCCAGCCATGCCTACTCCCTTGCGCGTCCGGTTCGACAATGGCGCCGATGCGGCGGGGCACAACCCTGCGGTTTCCACCTGTCCGCTTGCGAGCGGGGCCGGGTGCGGGCAGTGTCCCTCAATGCGGCAACTTCTCCTGCTCCGGCACGCCAAATCCTCCTGGGAAGAACAGGACATTCCCGACCATGAACGGCCGCTTAACCGGCGCGGTTTACAGGCCGCCATGGCCATGCGGACCGCGATGGAAGGGCTGGGCCTGGCGCCCGACGTCATTCTGGTCTCGACCTCCCGCCGCACCCTGCAGACGCTGGAGGCGCTCGAGCCATGGGCCGACACCCCGCTGGTGGACCGGCTTGATACTCTATACCTCGCCTCAGCGCCGGTGATGCTGAAGGCGATCCAGGAGGTCGGCGCCATGGCGCGCTGCGTGCTGTTGGTCGGTCACAACCCGGGCCTGCACGACCTGGCGATGCTGCTGGTCGGCGCGCAGGGCGCGTCGTTCGGCAACCCGGATGTTCGCCGCCTGGCCGAAGGTTTCCCCACCGGTGCCCTGGCCGAATTTACCGTCACGGGTCCATGGCACGGGTTGGACGAGGGCGGGGGCCGTCTTGCCCGGTTCCTATGCCCGCGCGATCTCCCCGGCGCTGGTGGCTAATCACGGTGAAATGACCGACGCCTCCCTGGAGTTCGCACTCAGCCCGGACGACCTGCCCCGGCTTGCCAAGCTGCCGTTCTTAACGCGCATTAGCCGCACCGTCGCCGTGACCACGCTGTGGCACGATACGCCGGACGGCGCGCTGGCGTCACGCTGCCTATCGCTGTCGGAACAGCGCGGGCACTGGCGGCTTGAGGCGCTGCGCCCCGCCCCCACCCGCCCCTGGCCGCCCGGCAGCCCGGCCCCGCTCATTGCCGAAGGCGCCAGCTTGGCCAGCCTGCCGCATTCCCTGGCGGACGGCCTCGCCCCGGTCGCGGCACTGCGCGGTCGCCGCATGGAATTCGTGCTGCGACCGCCCAGCGTCGAAGCGCCGAACCCCGAACCGGACGCCATGGCGGCGTCGGCCGAGCCGGTGCGGGTGACAGTACTGGACGGGCAGGCGCGCGGCGTCGCCGCCGAGCAGCCAGCGTGCCGCATGCTCCTGCAAGGGGACGCTGCGCTGCTGCAGCCGGCAGTGATGGAGCTGGCCGGCGTCGTCCGGCTGTCGGTGCCCCGCGCCGGATTGGCAGCATTCGCGGTTGCGGTCGCGCACGGCAATGAGCCGCTGCCTCGCCATGAGGGGCCGCCGGCTACCATGCCCGGACTGACCGCCAGCGACAGCATCGCCATGCTGATCGGCCAGCTGCTGGACACGATGCTGCACTGGTCGGCCGGTGCCGGAATGGGCGCTACCCCCGTGCCGGTGCATCAGATGCGCGTCGCAACCCGCCGGCTCCGTTCCGCGCTGGCCGTCTTCAAGCATGTCGCGGCCTTCCCGGAACTCGTGGCGCTGAGTGCAGCGCTGCGCGATACCGCGGCTCGGCTGGGCGCTGCACGCGACTGGGACGTTTTCCTGGGCGATACGGCGGAGCGGGTCGCGGCGGCATTCCCAGACGACAGCAGGGTGCGCTCCCTGCTGTCGGCGGCACGGCGGCGGCGGCAGGCGGCATACATCGAGCTGCGCGCCTATCTGGCCAGTCCGGCCTTCCGCGAGCTAGAGGTGGCGCTCGCCTGCGCATCCGTGCTGCGGCCGTGGGACCGGGAGAGCACCCCTGATCCGCGGCTGCACCAGGACACGGCGGTGTTCGCCGGCATGGCGTTGGCGCACCAGATGAAGCGGGTGCGCCACGCCGGCCGGGATCTCACGGCACTGCCGCTGGCCGCGCTGCATGAGCTGCGCAAGGACTGCAAGCGGCTGCGCTATACCGCCGAGTTCTTCCTGCCGCTGTTCCCCGACAAGCCGGCGCGCCGCTTCATCAAGCGCCTTTCGGCTTTGCAGGAGGAGCTTGGGATGCTCAATGATGGCGCGACCGCGGCGGGGCTTATGGCGCATCTCGGCCGGGCGGAGCGCAGCTATGCGGCCGGGCTGGTGGAGGGCTTCGTCGCGGCAGGAACCGTGGCGTCCCGGGCGCAGGTCGGCGGTGCCTGGAAGCAGTTTCGCAAAACCGCGCCGTTCTGGCTTTGACTACACGCAAACGTCATTGCGACCCGCCTGGTCTGGAGGTCCGGGCCCGTCGCCGGGCTAATGGGCTGTTCGGTAAAGCCAACCTTTGCTGCAATTGCGAAGGTTGCGTCCCGGGCCGCCTCGCCCTTATTTTGCCACGAAGCATGGTCCGGGCGACGGACTCAGCAATAAACAATCGAGGGCGGCGAACTCCGCCTGGTCAGAACGGGACAACAGCATGAGCAACGAGGCACACGGGTCGGTCACCATGACCCTGGACGAGTCCAACAAGTCGCTCTCGCTGCCGCTGCGGCTCGGCACGATCGGCCCGTCGGTCGCCGACATCAGCAAGATCTATGGCACCCTAGGGGTCTTCACCTACGATCCCGGCTACGGCATGACCGCGTCGTGCGAGAGCAAGATCACCTACATCGACGGCGATGCAGGCATTTTGCTGCACCGCGGCTATCCGATCGACCAGCTGGCCGAACACTCCAGCTTTCTCGAGGTCGCCTACCTGCTGCTGAACGGCGAGTTGCCGACCGCCAAGGAGCGGCACGACTTCGAATACGGTGTGATGCGCCACACCATGCTGCACGAGCAGCTCCGCCGCTTCTTCGACGGTTTCCGCCGCGACGCGCATCCCATGGCGGTGCTGTGCGGCGTCGTCGGCGCGCTGTCGGCGTTTTACCACGACAGCCTCGACATCAACGACCCCGAGCACCGCCGCATCAGCGCATTCCGGCTGATCGCCAAGCTGCCGACCATCGCTGCATGGGCCTATAAATACACCATTGGCCAGCCGTTCATGTATCCGCGCAACGACCTCGGCTATGCCGAGAACTTTCTTTACATGATGAACGCCGTACCGGCCGAGCCGTACAAGGTCAGCCCGGTGCTGGCCCGCGCGATGGACCGCATCTTCATTCTACACGCTGACCACGAGCAGAATGCCTCGACCAGCACGGTGCGGCTCGCTGGCTCCACCGGCGCCAACCCGTTCGCCTGCATTGCCGCCGGGATCGCGAGCCTCTGGGGCCCGGCGCATGGCGGCGCCAACGAGGCGGTGCTGAAGATGCTCGCCGATATCGGCCACAAGGACAACATTCCGGACTTCATCGAGAAGGTGAAGGACAAGGATAGCCATGTCCGCCTGATGGGCTTCGGGCACCGGGTGTATAAGAACTACGATCCCCGCGCCAAGATCATGGAGCGCACCTGCCACGAGGTGCTGGCCGAGCTGGGCATCAAGGACGACCCGCTGCTCGACATGGCGATGGAGCTGGAGCGGATCGCCCGGCACGACGAGTACTTCATCAGCAAGAAGCTATATCCGAACGTCGATTTCTACTCGGGCATCATCCTGAAGGCGATGGGCTTCCCGACCAGCATGTTTACCGTGCTGTTCGCCGTCGCCCGCACCGTCGGCTGGATCAGCCAGTGGAAGGAGATGATCGAGGACCCGTCGCAGCGCATTGGCCGGCCGCGGCAGGTCTATACCGGATCGCCGCAACGGGACTTCACGCCGCTTGACGCCCGGAGCTGAGCAGCGGCCGATAGGTTTACGGACGCCCGGCCTCGGCTGGGCGTTCCGCAATCGCCGTAAGAGCGCGGTCCGGCCAATCGGTAATCAGGCCGTCCACGCCCCAATCGATCAGCCTGAGCATGTCGGCGCGGCTATTCACCGTCCACGGGATAACGAGCAGCCCAAGCTCGTGCGCCCGGCTCAGCATCGCCTCGGTCAGGTCGGTATGCTCCGGCGTCCAGGCGCCGCCGCCCTCCTTCGCGATGGCGTCCGGCACATCGTCCATGTCCGTGATATGCCGCCCTAGCCACAACGCCGCATCCGCCACGGTCTCTGCGCTCGTCAGCCAGCCGCGCGCGACGCTGGGGCGGATGCGCCGGACATGGCGCGGCGCTCGCCAGTCGAACGACTGGACGGTGATCCGGTCCAGCGCACCCGCCGCGCCGGCGACATGCAGGACGCGCTCAGCCATCTCCTCGGGCGCCAAGGTCCAGTCGGGATGGGTCGGCAGCGATTTCAGCTCGATATTCCAGGCGGTCGTATTGTCGAGTGCCAGGGCCTCATCGAGCGTCGGGATGCGGGCGCCGTCCTGCGCCGCCTGCCCTGGAAACCGTTCGGCATAGTCGGTGCCGGGACGGATGCGGCCGACGTCGTACTTCGCAAGCTGCGCCAGAGTTAGCTCACGCAGCAGCGGGCCGCGGTCCGGCAACCAGGCGCCGCAACGGTCCCGGGTAAGGTCGGGGGTTAGCGCGGGGTCATGGTGGACAACGACCGCACCGTCCCGCGTGACGCCCACGTCGATCTCAATGGTGCGGACGCCAAGCGCGATAGCGGCCCGGAGGCCACCTAGGGTATTCTCGGGAAACAGCGCGCGGGCGCCGCGGTGTCCCTGTAAGCTGAACATCGTGTAAGCGCCGCGTTTAGTCGCAGTCGCAGCCGGGCGTTGGGCCGGACTTGGCCTGGATTACGTGATGATCGATCCACTCGGCCACTAGCCGACGCGCTTCGTTCAGCGACGACTCCGGATGATGGATCCGATACAGCGTCGTGCAGGCGCGAAACGAATCGAGGTCTGCATTGCCGTGCACCCGCAGCTCGCGATAGGCCGTAACGACAGCGCGTTCGCAGCGGCGAGCAATAGTGCTGGTATCACGACCCAAAGCAGACCCCTAACTGCGACTCATTCGCAAACGCTGGCATAATGTAGGTGGACCCGCGGCCCCGTGCAAGCACGACTCAGCCAGCCGCGACGATCT
>JANXVC010000065.1 GCA_025351925.1 Rhodospirillales bacterium
CGGCATCAGAAAGCCAGTGTCGCGATCAATCAGGCGAAAGTTGCTCATGCGCGAAATATCCAAGGCGAGAGGCGGGCAAACCAGTGTCCCCATCCTATCGGAAACCTCCGCGTCGCGTTAAGTCCGACAGACTGCTAGGACATCTCAATCGGTGCCCTCCCCCCTCCAGTCCGATAATCGCCAATTATGGAAAGTCAGGCGCAGTCGCGGGAAAGCAGCGGGGCAGTCGCCAGGGGCCGCAGCAGGCCGGGGAGCGCAAGGACTGGGCCAGGGGTAGTATCCAGCGCCGCCCGGAGGCCGCCAGAGGGCAGCGAGGACTTGCCGAGGTCGTTGCACAAAGAAAGCGGATCGGGCTTTTGCCGGCGGGGCCAATGCGCTACCTTCTCCGCATGGATCATGATGACACCGCACCTCGCCCTACCCCGGCCGGCTGGCTTGAAGCCATGAACGAAAGCGACGCCCAGCTCGCGACGGGACAAACCGTGCCGCTTGAACCTCTGCTAGACGAGTTGCGCCACACAGCCGAGCAGCTTGAAGCGAAGCTCGCCGAGCGACCGAAACATACTGCTGCATCCTACGAGCATTGATCGAACTCACCCCGCGAGCAGAGCAGCAGGTCAGGGAACTCGGCGCAGCTTACGCGAGGCTTGAACGTCCGGAGGCGATACGGAACTTGGTCGCAGCCGTTGCAGAAGCCGCCCGCCTGATTGAGCGCAACCCGTCTGCCGGGCTGCTCGCGCCTCGACCCTATCCGGCGCTTGCGCGGCCGGGGCAAGCCTGGATCAAGGTTGGCCCCTACTGGCTTCGCTACCGTCGCACGCCGCCGGCCATAACTGGCGTGTTCCACGAGCGGGCCGACATTCCTGGCCGTGCATAACCCTAGAGCGCATATGACAACTCCAACCATGTTAATTTGAGTAATCGCACTTTACGTCAGAGGCTCAAAGGATGGTGGGATGCATGTTATAGCGGTTCTGAACCAGAAAGGAGGCGCTGGTAAGACGACCATCGCAACCCACCTGGCCCGTGCCCTCCAGCTTGGCGGTGCAGGGGTACTCTTAGTCGATTCCGATCCCCAAGGCAGCGCCCGCGACTGGGCGGCTGTACGGGATGAGCAGCCGGTGACGGTGGTGGGCATTGACCGACCAACCATTGAGCGGGACCTGCGGAACATCGCCCGCCAGGATTTCGTGGTGATCGACGGTGCACCCCAGGCGGCAGACTTGGCGATATCTGCCATCAAGGCAGCCTCATTCGTCCTGATTCCAGTGCAGCCTTCTCCCTATGACATATGGGCCACGGCTGCCTTGGTGGACCTAGTGAAGCAGCGCATTGAGGTGACGGATGGCAAGTTGCGGGCTGCTTTCGTCGTGTCGCGCGTGATCAAGGGAACGAAGATCGGCGCCGAGATCACGGAAGCGCTGACGGGATACAGGTTGCCGATCTTGGCAGCGCGAGTGACACAGCGCGTCAGCTACCCTGGCACCGCTGCACTTGGAACGACTGTGCTTGACACCGAGCCGGATGGTGAAGCCGCCCGAGAGATACGAGCGCTGGCTGACGAAATTAAGCAACTGCTCACTTGAGTATCTAAGGGACATAGCGGATGAGCGTAGGCAAGGGAGGCGCGCTACGTGCCGGTCGGCCGAGCAAAGCCAGGAAGGAGACGGCCACCTTGTCTAGCCTGGCCGACAAGGGAGCAACCGTGCGGGTCAACTTTGACCTAGAGCGCAAAGTGCATGTCAGATTGAAGGTGCGGGCAGCGCAGCAAGGCCGTACCGTCGCTGACATTATGCGGGATCTGGTGAGCGAGTTTCTAAGTAGGTAATCACTTACTCAAATAAATGATTGTAGGAGAAAGGTTACATCTCGACGTTGCGTTGGAAGATGTGACAAGGTGGGGACTGCCGCGGAGAGTCTGCGGTGAGCCAGAAAGGATCGCTGACACCCAGCACCTAGAAATGCCAAGGCCCGCCTTTGGAGGGCGGGCCGAAGGACATCCGGTCGAAACCAGGGATCATGCTCGATCTGACAATCAGTATGATCCCTCAATCTGCCGCTTTTTGCAAGCCCTGTCTTGCCACGGTTTTGCACGTCCTGGCGCCAGCCCTCCTCGCCCCTTGGCCCAGCCGAGGAAGGGATCGCTTTGCCCGACGTACAGCCCACCGCCGCCGGCACCGGACGTCTTTGCGCCTGCGTGTCGCCCTCTACGCCCAACTCTTACCACCCCCGCCCTTGGCACCGGGGTAGCCTATTCGGCGACGGCACGCGCCGACCTTTCGGCGCCGACGAGCGCCGGGCCTGGCTGGCACGCGCCGAGGGTGAGCGCCACGCCGGCCGGCTGACCGCCTTGCACGTCGTTGTCGGCAGGGCCTTGCTCAAGCGGCTGGGCCAGGACGGGCGGTGCGACCCCGCCCACGCCACCCTGGCGGCCGACGTGGGGTGCGGAGAGCGCACGGTGCGCCGGGCCTTGGCGGGGCTGCGCGACACCGGGATGCTGGCATGGGAGCAGCGCGTGGTGCGCCGGTCCTGGCCCGAAGGCGGCCCGGGCGCGACCCGGGCCGAGCAGACCAGCAACGCCTATGCCTTCCTGCTGCCCACAGGGCCAATTGCCGCGTTGGCGCCGCGGCCCGTGCAGTTCCGGCTGCCGCACTGCGGCGGCCAAGCTGGCCGGGGAACCCCTTTGAAGATGATTCCTATAGAGCTTCCCACTTTCACCGAAACCGAACGACGGGAACAAGAAAACAGGATGGTTGCTCGAAAGGCGAAACGCGATGCCGAATGGATGGCAGAGCGTGCCGAGCGCTGGCAAAAGTGGGGCTGGCTGCCCTCGTGAGCCCTCTCCCATAACAGAGCGTCAGTGCCGCGGTGCTCGCTGCGGGCAAGGGGTGGGTCCTCCCCGTGCTCGCCATGCTCGCCGCCAAGCGGCGGCTGCGCGTGGCTGCGCGCGGGTCCGGTCCCGGCGCCAAGCGGCGCCGCCCTTGCCGGCCCGTGCGTCTGAGCGGGACGGTGTACTGTCATAAGGCTATGCGAAAGTCCTATTCGGAATTAGGGTTTCGGAGTGGGCGCAGCGCACCGTCCGCGATGGCCTGTGGCAGGTTGAAGGCGTATCGGCCGAGGAAGTTGATGTGCTTGAAAAGGAGCGGCGAGACCCTGGCGATATCGGCCTGATCGATGTTCCATCCTTCCCGGGTGAGCTGGTCGATTGCCGCCTGGATGTAGGTCGAGTTCCACAGCGCGATGGCGTTCAGCGTCAAGCCGAGAGCGCCAAGCTGTTCCTCTTGTTCCTGGCGGTGGGCCTTCCTGATCTCGCCACGGTCGCCATGGCAGACGCGGCGGGCCAGACGGTGGCGGAACTCTTGGCGGTTGAGCTGGGTGAGGATGCGGCGGCGCTTTTCCTTGCTGTCGACGTAGCCGAGCATATGCAGCGTCTTGATGATGCGGCCGAGCTCGGCGAGCGCGCGGGCCAGGGTGGTCGGACGCTCGCGGACCTGCAGCACGCGCATAATGGCGCCGGCATGGATGCGGCCGAGCTTGAGCGAGCCGGCCAGGCGCAGCAGGTCTTCCCAGTTCCGCTTGATGAGTTCGATATCGATGCGGTGGCGTGCCAGGCCGTCGAGCGGGCCGTAGTGGGCGGTCTTGTCGATGCGCCAGAACCGGGCATCGCCGATGTCGGCGAGCCTGGGGCTGAACTGGTAGCCCAAGAGCCAGAACAATCCAAACACCGTGTCGGCATAGGCCGCGGTGTCGGTCATGATCTCGGTGGGTTCGAGGTCGGTTTCCTGATCGAGCAGCAACCCCAGAATGAGCAGGCTGTCACGCAGGGTGCCGGGCACCACGACGGCATTCAGGCCGGTGAACTGGTCGGAGACGAGATTGTAGTACGTGATGCCGCGCCCAGCGCCGAAGTACTTCGGGTTGGGGCCGGCGTGGATGGCGTGGCTTGGCGCCACGAAGCGGATGCCGTCGGCCGAGGCCACCTCGCCACTACCCCAGATGTGGGCGATGGGCAGGGCGTTCTGCGCAGCCACAAGCCGGGCGTTGCCGGCGGCGATGGTGTCTGGCCGGATGAAGTTCTGGCTGAGCCAGGACAGCCGGTCGCGGCTCAGCGCCGGTTGGTCGGTGCGGACCAACGGTTCGAAGCCGATGTTGCAGGCTTGCGCGATCAGCCCGCCGCACAGGGTGGTGGTGAAGTCCTCGACGCGGGCATGGCGCTCGCTGACGTGGGTGAAGGCCTTGGCAAAGCCGGAGCGGGCGGCTGCTTCCAGCATGAGGTCCGGCAGGTCGATCTTTGGGATGCGGGCCGCGATGGCTGGTTGCAGGACGATGAGGCCAGGTGTCCGCTCGACCTTGTCGAGCGGGCTGAGCACCAGCTCGTCACGATCGTTCCGGCGTTCGATCCGGGCGGCCGGATTGCCCGGCAGGTTGGTGGCAACCTGGCGCCAAGCACGGTCCAGCCTGGCGGCAAGGTCGCCCAGTTCTGCCTCAGCATCCGGCGACCGGTCGAGCGAGCGGCAGACGGTGAGGCGAGCAGCGTTCCACGCCTCTCCGCTCAGCAGGCCTTGCCTGGGATCGGCATAGCGCACGCTGGCCGGGACGAACACGTCGCGCCGCTTCAACCCGGCCCGAAAGCTTTCGAGGGCTGCAAACACGTAGGCGCGGTTGTCAGACACGCGGCCGGCACCGTCCAGGGCGTGCCGCTTCCAGGCTGGCGGAAGGAACTCGGTTGGCGCGTCGGACATGCGGGCCTTGGTCCAATCCTTCACGCCACGCAGGTAGTTCAGCGCCGCAACCAGCGGCTGGCCCGCAGGCGTCGCGCCGAGCGTGGTCCGCCGCAGCAGGGCAGAGAACAACGCGTGCACACGCCGCCAATGCGGGCGCAGTTCCTGGTAGCGCCGATCGTCGGGCGTGGTGACCAGGCTATCGACGCTGGCCATCGCGGCTTGGATGTCGGCCCGGGCGATCTGCTCGAACAGGGTCCGGCGCCATTCGGCGACCGGCAATGCGTCACCTTCGTCCGTCACGACATGCTGGCTCACGTCGCGCAACATGATGGCGGCCGCATCGAGGTCGCGCAGCGAGCGCAGCCTGGACTTGCGGTGCGCCTCCTCGGCCTGGGCTACGATGTCGGTGGCCAGCGCGTCGAACAGCTCGACCGCGTCGTCGAGCGCCGTGGCTTCCAAGGTTTGGAACAAGGCCGCCAAGGTGGCTGTGCGCCGCGGCTCATGCAGCGCCGCCAGGTTGGCCGGCTTGGTCGTGCGGGCATTGCGCGCCAGTCGCCCAAGCGGGCCCGCGGGCAAGTCGGTGGACGGCGTCAGGCCCAGGCCGTGGCTGCGAATGGTGTCGATGCGTTCCAGATGCCGCAGCAACTCCGCCGGCGAGCGCCGCTTCGGCGCGGCGCGCAGGTCCTCCAGCGTGTCGCACGCGTCGTCATCGGAAGTGACCAGCGCCACGAGCTTGTGCCGTTGCTCGTCAGTCAGGGTGTGGGTCAGGCGGTGCCACAGCCGCAAAGTGGCGCGATGGCGCACGCGGCTGATCAAGCGCTCCAGTGTGGTGATGCCGGGCAGCAGCACTTTGTGCGCCAGCAGCCAGGTGGCTGTGACAATGAATTTCGGGTTCTCCCGCACTTCCCGTGCTGTCGTTTCATTTTCCGACATTTATATCATTGATCTTATGAGGGAATTCACCGCTGAAGATGGTTTATGCTCTAGATCGCACGCC
>JANXVC010000077.1 GCA_025351925.1 Rhodospirillales bacterium
GCGCGTCCTTCTCCTCGTGCGTCAGACAGCTGAGATCAGGAAGCTCGGTCATCCCCGCTTTGAATCCCAAGCATCAGGGTCACGTCAAGCCGCCTCACGCGCAGCGCCAGACATTCCAGATCAACGGGGGAGATGAGCAGATACCAAGCTGCTGAAGCGGCAAAGCTACGGCCGCGCCGGCATCGACCTGCTCCAGCCCGGCGCGTTCTGATGGTGGCATGATCCACGCAAAGAGCGGGAGAGCCACGAAAGCCGTGGAAGATCACGACCAAAGGCCTGTGCCCGGGCAGGCTGCCCTATTCACAAAGGAAAATATCAAGAGCATAACATTATTTGTTGATAATTATTTTGATATTGCTCATTTTGGCCCAGTGAGACGACTCCAGCTTGGCAAGGCGGCGCTGGAGAGCGTTGTCGCCCCGTTCTGAAGCGAACTCCTATCAGCCGGCGCGCCGTCAACCCACGACTCTGACGGTCCATCAGCATGGTGACGTCGCGCTAAAGGCTTCCAAGCAGGTCAGTGAGGGCTACTGCGATGCAGGCACGATTACAGGTTGTCATGCCGATCCGGTGCATGGTGTGGACGGTGCTGGGTCTAGCCACCCTGCTGGCAGCGGCGAGCCCTGTATGCGCGCAGATCGGGTCGGGCCGTTACAGCTCCATCGTCGTGGACGCAGCCGACGGCGCTGTGCTTTCGGGCGTCAACCTCGATGCCCCGCGTTACCCCGCCAGCCTCACCAAGGTTATGACCGCCTACATGCTGTTCGCGGCACTGCGCGACGGCCGCCTCAGCTTCGACCAACCCGTCCCCGTTTCGGCCCACGCCGCATCGCAAGAGCCATCGAAGCTCGGGTTGCTGCCCGGAAGTTCTATCACGGTTGAGCAGGCGTTGCTCGGCTTGGTGACCAAGTCGGCCAACGACGCAGCGGCGGCACTCGGCGAACTGATGGGCGGCGACGAGGGCCGGTTCGCACAGATGATGACCCTCCAGGCCCGCTCGCTCGGCATGGTGCAGACCATTTTTCGCAACGCGTCCGGCTTGCCGGACCAGGACCAGGTCACGACCGCGCGCGACCTCGCGGTGCTGGCGCGCCACGTCGTCCAAGACTTCCCGATGTACTACCACTATTTCAGCACGCCGGGCTTCCTGTGGCACGGGCGCATGATCCGGAACCATGACACGATGCTGCAAACCTATCCGGGCGCCGACGGCATCAAGGCCGGCTACATCGGAGCGTCGGGTCATAACCTTGTCACCTCGGCGGTCCGTGCTGGCGTGCGTCTGGTGGGCGTCGTGCTGGGTACGGCGTCCAGCGCCGAACGTGACCGTCAGATGACGGCCCTCCTCGATCAAGCCTTCGAGCGCATGGACGTGCTGCCGCTCGCACCGGTGGCGTCCGCTTACCTCCCTTGGTTGCTGACGCCGGGTCAGGCATCACTGACCCCAAATGCAGTGAAAGCGGTGCCACACGTCAGGTCCGCTGCAACAGCATTGCGGCACGGCTTAGGTCGCCGCTACCTGCCGATGCTGCGGGTGCGTCATGCGGCCACGTTCTCAGCGCGGTCATGACATGACGCGACGGCGAGGCTGCGAGCGGCCAAATGGGCTAGCACAACCAACGACCGCCGAAGCAGGATCATGGCGAGAGCGTTGGCGCCTGGCTTTTCATAGCGCGCGGCGATACCGCGGTCAGCAACTGACCGGCCGCGCTACTCGCCACCGTCGCCGTGGTCGGGGCATGCTCACCGGAGTCCACCACCACAAGCGTGTTCCCCGCCAGCAGGCTTGGCTCGCGCCTGGGCAGCAAAAGCGCACGAAACCTGATGTCCGTCACGGCCGACCGCTCGTATTCCGCATCCAACACGCCGTGGCGGTCGAGGAAGCGGTTCATCGCCGAGGGAATGCGGATGCAGCCCTGCGAGGCGGGGCGCCCAATGCGCTGCTCCAGCCTGGCCGGATCGGTCGCGTGCATCATCAGGCGGATCGGGATGCGGTCCGGCTTGCCGGGACCGGCGTTCCAGCCCTTCATCGCCACCTGCCAGCCGAAGTCCCACACCCGCATACCTTTCGCACCCAGGCCACGGATGCCGTTCTCGTTCAGGGTTCCCTCAGCTCGGTAGCCCAGGACTGCATCGGTCAGCCAGAACACGCCGCGCGGGGTGATGTAGTGGTCGAACCGGCCCGATGAACCCGTGGACACTTTTGTGCCCCCAAGGGTCTGCCATTCGCCATCCGGCCTTGCGAGCACGATGGCGAGTTGCTGCACCTGCGGGTTACGATCCACCACCACGAGCAACTGCGGGCGGTCGATCATCATCTCGGCGCCTATAATCTCCGCGCGGGCCAGAGCGATCCAAGCGGCATCGCTGACCGGCGAGCGCGGGACCAGGTGCGGCACCTCGTGGGACAGGGCGTCCTGCAGCTGCTGCACCTCAAGTTCGACTGCCACGTCTCCAAAGGGTTCCATGGCGACGATAGGCGGGGTTGGCTCAACCGCCGCAGCATGCAGCGGGCCGACCAGACATGAGCAGAGTCCCAAGAGTGTTGAGCGCCGCGTGAACATGACGATATCATAACAGGATTTGCTGTGAGACCTAAGCCTTTCACGCTACCTTTAGCTTAACTCTTGTATGATATATCGCCTCAAGGTTGGAGAAAGCAGGCCTGCCCATGCGATGGCTGCTGTTACACGCCGTTGCGCCATTGGGTGACAAGCCGGGCAGCGCAGGGGTAGGTCCAACGTTGGCGGGCTTGGCGCTCCGGCTCCGTAGAATTGGCTTCGAGAACCACATTCTTCAGTGGATCAAAGGCTTGTACTATGCCCGCCAACCATCAAGAATCATTCAGGCTGTGTGCATAAGCTCCTGGATGAATAGCCAATAGACCCGGTGCAACATCGAGACGAAATTTCGTGCATTGTCGCTGGTTCCGCCGTACCCGCGTGTCTGCTCATCTCCCCCGTTGATCTGGAATGTCTGGCGCTGCGCGTGAGGCGGCTTGACGTGACCCTGATGCTTGGGATTCAAAGCGGGGATGACCGAGCTTCCTGATCTCAGCTGTCTGACGCACGAGGAGAAG
>JANXVC010000081.1 GCA_025351925.1 Rhodospirillales bacterium
CGTCCAGCAGCAGCACCTTCGGGTCCGTCGCCAGCGCCCGGGCGATGGCGAGCTGCTGCTGCTGGCCGCCGGACAGGTTGCCGCCGCGCCGGCCCCCCATCTCCAGCAGCACCGGAAACAGGTCATACAGCGACGGCGGGACCGTTGATGTGCCGTGCACGAACAGCCCGGTCTCGATATTCTCCTGCACCGTCATCGCCGGAAAGATCATGCGGCCCTGCGGCACGTAGGCGACACCGCGTGCCACGCGCTGATAGCTTTTGAGATGCGCGATGTCGGCGCCGGCGAGCTCGATGCGCCCGCCCGAGACCGGGACCATGCCGATCAGCGACTTCATCAGCGTGGTCTTGCCCATGCCGTTGCGGCCGACGAACACCACGATCTCCGCAGGCTGCACGCTGAAATTCAGGCCGTGCAGCACCTCGCTCTGACCGTAGCCGGCGCGCAGTTCCTGGACATCTAGCATGGAGCTTGTTGACACAGCAGGCGTCCCTCAATGGCCAAGATAGACCTCGACCACCTTGCGGTCGGCCTTGACGTGGGCGATTGAGCCCTCCGAGATGACCCGGCCCTGATGCAGCACGGTCACCTTGTCGGCGATGCTCTCGACGAAGCCCATGTCGTGCTCGATCACCAGCACGGAGCGGTGCTGGATGACCCGGCGCAGCAGCTCCGCCGTCTTCACCCGCTCGCTCACGCTCATGCCGGCGACCGGCTCGTCGAGCATGAGCAGCGCCGGGTTCTGGATCAGCAGCATGCCGATCTCCAGCCACTGCTTTTGCCCGTGGCTGAGGGTGCCGGCCGAGCGGTCGAGCTGATCGTGCAGGAAGACGCTGCGGGCCACCTCCTCGACTCGGTCGGAGACCTCGCTGTCCCTGCGGAACGCCAGCGCCCCGAACACGGAGCGCCCGCGCGGGAACGAGATTTCCAGGTTCTCGAATACCGTCAGGTCCTCGTAGATCGACGGCGTCTGGAACTTGCGGCCCACCCCGGCGCGGACGATCTCGTGCTCGCGCATCCGGGTCAGCTCGGCGCCGTCGAACTTGATCGACCCCGCCGTCGCCTTGGTGCGGCCGCAGATCAGGTCGAGCACGGTGGTCTTGCCCGCGCCGTTCGGCCCGATGACGACGCGGATTTCGTTGCGGTCTAAATAGAACGACAGGTCGTCCACCGCACGGAAGCCATCGAACGAAACGGTCAACCCCTCGACAGCGAGCAGGTAGTCGGTTTCGGGTGCCATGATCTCGCTTCCCTACTCAGCCGACACGACAGGCTCGACCGGCAAAACCGCCGAGGGATGCGCCAAGCTGCTGCGGCGCAGCGACGGCAGCAGCCGGTCGAGCACCGGGTCGAGATACCGGCGATAGACCCCGGCCAGTCCATCCGGGAAGGCGACGACGACCAGGATGAACAGCGAGTCGAGGGCGAGCAGCCACAGTTCGGGGAACGCTTCGGACAAGCTGGTACGCGCCCAGTTCACCGCGAGCGCGCCATACACAGCGCCGAGCAACGAGGTGCGGCCGCCGACGGCGCAGTAGATCACCATCTCGATCGAGGGCACGATGCCGACGAAGCTCGGCGACATGAAGCCGACCTGCAGCGTGAACATCGCGCCGCCGATGCCGGCCAGCGCCGCCGCAAAACAGAACACGAAGATTTTGAAGTCGGCCACGCCGTAGCCGGAGAACCGCACCCGGTCCTCCTTGTCGCGCATCGCCACCAGGATGCGGCCGAGCTTGCTGCGCCGGACGTACTGCGCCAGCAGCAGGCAGCCGAGCAGCAGGCCGGCGTTGATGAAATAGAGCACGTTGTGGGCGTGGTCGCTCCGGACGTCCCAGCCGTTCAGCGTGCGCAGGTCGGTGATCCCGTTCACCCCGCCGGTGTAGCCCTGCTGCCCGATGATCAGGATGGTCAGGATCGCCGCGATCGCCTGGGTGATGATGGCGAAGTAGGTGCCGCCGACCCGGCGCTTGAACATCGCGAAGCCGATGCCGAGCGCCAGCAGGCTCGGCACCAGCGGGATGGCGATCAGGGTGAGCGGCAGGCTGTGGAACGGCTGCCAGAACAGCGGCAGCTCGGTGATCTGGTTCCAGTCCATGAAGTCAGGGATGCCCGGCGTGGACTGGATTTTCGTCGCCTCGGGCGTGGACGCCTCGAGCTTGAGGTACATCGACATGCAGTAGCCGCCGAGGCCGAAGAACACGCCCTGGCCCAGGCTCAGGATGCCGGCGTCGCCCCAGCACAGCACGAGCCCGAGCGCCACGAAGCCATAGGTGAGATACTTGCCCACGAGATTCAGTCGGAACGGCTCCAGCACCATCGGCAGCAAAACCAGCAGAAGAGCCGCGAGCAGCAGGATGAACAGCGCGTCCTTACGGTTGAGGAAGGTCATGGCGCGCTATCTCCGGACCTTGAGGACGAACAGGCCCTGCGGCCGCAGCATCAGGATGCCCACAACCGTCAGCAGCACGACGACCTGCGCCATCGAGCCGCTGAGGAAGAACTCGAGGGTGGAGCGCGCCTGCGAGATGGTGAAGGCGGACGCGATGGTTCCGATCAGGCTGCCGGCGCCGCCGAACACGACGACCAGGAACGCATCGACGATATAGAGCTGCCCAGCAGTCGGGCTGGTGGAGCCGATCATGGTGAAGGCGCTGCCCGCCACCCCGGCGATGCCGCAGCCGATGCCGAAGGTCAGGCGGTCCACCCGCTCGGTGTCGATGCCGACCGCCCCAGCCATGGCGCGGTTCTGCATCACCGCCCGAATTTGCTTGCCCCAGCCGAGCCGGAAGATCAGCACATAGACCCCGATCGCGATCAGCGTCGTCAGCGCCATGACGATCAGGCCGTTGATGGGGATTTGGATGCTGTCCGTCACGTTGGCGGCGCCCATCATCCAGTCCGGCTGATCCACGCCGACCTCGCGCGCGCCGAACACCGAGCGATACACCTGCTGCAGGATCAGGCTGAGGCCCCAGGTCGCCAGCAGGGTGTCGAGCGGGCGGCGATACAAGTGGCGGATCAGCAGCCACTCGACCGCCATGCCCGCGAGCCCCGCCGCGCAGAACGCCAATACGATGGCGACGAAGAAATAACCGGCGAACAGGCTGGGCAAATAGGTCGTGAACGCACGGGACGTCAGGAAGGTGACGTAGGCGCCGAGGATCATGAACTCGCCATGCGCCATGTTGATGACGCCCATCTGGCCGAAGATGATCGCAAGGCCGAGCGCCATCAGCACGAACACGGAGAACAGGATCAGGCCGGCGAAGCCCTGCATCGCCATGATCGAGCCGAGGTCGCTGAACGAGTAGCCCATCAGCATGGCCTGTCCTCCGTGCTACTTACCAAAGTTACTGGTAGCCCTTGGGGAACGGGTCGGGCTGCACGAGGTCGGCCGTCTCATAGACCAGCTCGTACTGGCCGCTCGTCAGTGCCTTGCCGACGCGGGTCTTGCTCCAGAGGTGGTGGTTCTCGTGGATGCGGACGTAGCCCTCCGGCGCGCCCTTGAACTCGACGCCGGGCGAGGCGGCGGCGACCTTGTCGATGTCGAAGCTGCCGGCCTTTTCGACCGTGAGCTTCCACAGCCATGGCCCAAGATAGGCCGCTTGCGTCACGTCGCCGATCACGCTGCTCGGCCCGTACATCTTCTTGAAGTCGGTGACGAACGCTTTGTTGTTCGGGTTGTCGAGGCTTTCGAAGTACTTCATGCAGGCAAACGCCCCGGCGATGTTCTCGCCGCCGATGCCGCCGATGCCGCCGATCTCGTCCTCGGTCACCGAGATGGTCAGCAGCGTCTGCTTGCTGAGATCGACGCCCGCCGCCTTGAGCTGCTTGTAGAACGCGACGTTGGAGCCGCCGACGATGATCGCGTAGATCACGTCGGGCTTCGACAGCTTGATCTTGTTGATGACCGAGTTGAACTGCGTATGGCCGAGCGGGAAGTAGTCCTCGCCGACGACCTTGCAGCCGGCCAGGTGCCCCTCGATGTGCTTGCGGGCGATCGTGTCTGCTCATCTCCCCCGTTGATCTGGAATGTCTGGCGCTGCGCGTGAGGCGGCTTGACGTGACCCTGATGCTTGGGATTCAAAGCGGGGATGACCGAGCTTCCTGATCTCAGCTGTCTGACGCACGAGGAGAAG
>JANXVC010000086.1 GCA_025351925.1 Rhodospirillales bacterium
CTACCGCGGCGTTGTCGATGACGCGATTCACAATCATCTCGGCGGTGTCGTTCGGCACGGCGACCGGATCGGCGGCGACGGCGGCGATCTTCCAGGCCAACTGGTCCTCCCGCAGCAGCTTCGACTTCGACGGATGGACACGGACATCGTGCGACTGCATTGGTGGTATCCCTGGACGTCTTGGAGGTGGATGGACAAGGGTGGGGTGCGGTCATAGGATTGCTGGGCGCGCTCGGCAACTCACGACGGCAAACAGGGCCTGATCCGGCAGGCTGCCGGCGGGCTCGGCGGCGGGTGATATGGCTCTGCCGCGGTGCAGCACAGCGCCGCCTTCGGGTTGATCACAAGCCTGCACGGCATAATCTTACCGACTACCCTGTGTGCGCCAGGATCGGGCTTGCACGCTTCACCCAGGCACGAGAGGCCTATCCTGCCCGACCAGACCCCCCCCGTTCGCTGGCAGCCGGACCGCACCCCGTCCTCGCCGCCCTGGCCTGTACCGCCGCTGTTCACCGCTATGGGACGCGGTGTGATGGGGCGCTGCCCGGCTTGTGGTCAGACCCATTGCTTCAACGGCTATCTGAGCGTGGTTCCGGCCTGCGTTGCATGCGGCGCGCCGTTGGGTAACTTCCGGGCCGATGACGCGCCGCCATATTTCACGATTTTCATCGTGGGTCACATCATCGTGGGCCTGATGTTCTGGGTGGATAGCGCCTATAAGCCGGACCTCTGGGTCCATGCTGCAATCTGGCTACCGTTTAGCCTGGTGCTGACGCTCGCATTGCTGCGGCCGGTCAAGGGAGCGACGCTTGGGCTGATGCTGAAGCTTGGCATGGCGAAGTCGGACGACGAGTGACCAAGGGCCCTGGAGTGACCGAGGATCAGCCCTCTCCGCATCCCAAAGGCCTTGATCGCGTGATCCTGGCTGGGGAGGCCCTGACGCGGCTCAATCCTTTGCTGGACGCCGACCGGGCGCAAGCGGTCGCCGACCTCGAATCCGACAACCAGTTCGCACTATGCGGCACGGCTGGGCGGATGGCGGTGGCCGGGCCCTACGTGCTGCATTTGTCGGTGCAGGAGGGACGGCTGGTGTTCGATGTGCGGGATGCCGCCGACGCGCCCCTGCAGATGCTGGTGCTGGCGCTCGGCCCGTTCCGTGGTCTCATCAAGGACTACCAGCTTTTGGTTGACAGCCACATGCTGGCCGTCGAGGAGGGGCGAGAGCAGCGCATCCAGGCCATCGACATGGGTCGCCGCGGCTTGCACAACGAGGGTGCCGCGCTGCTGCGCGAGCGGCTGGAGAACAAGGCCAGCATCGACCATGAGACGGCGCGCCGGCTGTTCACACTGGTCTGCGTCCTGCACCAGAGAATCTAGGATTCGTCATGAAGATCGATGGCACTCCCTATCGCGCCGTTTGGGTGGATGAGGGCGACCGTTGGTCCATCCGCGTCATCGACCAGACTAAGCTGCCCTGGGCACTAGAACTGCTGCGCCTGACGACGCTGCGGCAGGTTGCGCACGCCATCACCAGCATGCAGATCCGTGGCGCGCCGCTGATTGGCGCCGTCGCGGCGTATGGGCTAGCGCTCGCCCTGCGGGATGACCCCGGCACCGAGGCCATGGAGCGCGCCGCAGCACAGCTTGCAGCTACGCGACCCACCGCGATCAACCTGCGCTGGGCGCTCGACCGCATGCTGACCCGGCTGCGCAACACAACGGCTGGGCAGCGTGTCGCCATCGCCTACGCCGAAGCGGGAAGGATTGCCGATGAGGATGTGGAGCAGAACGCCGCGATTGGGCGGCATGGCCTCGCGCTGATCCAGCAGGCGGCGGACGTCAAGGGCGACACGACGCTGGGTGTCTCGCGGGGCAAGCCGGTCAACGTGCTGACGCACTGCAACGCGGGCTGGCTTGCGACGGTCGATTGGGGCACGGCCTTGGCGCCCATCTACATGGCGCATGACGCGGGAATTCCGGTGCACGTCTGGGTGGACGAGACCCGGCCACGCAACCAGGGCGCTGCTCTGACCGCGTGGGAATTGGGCAAGCACGGGGTGCCGCACACGGTGATCTCGGACAATGCGGGCGGACATCTCATGCAGCACGGCCGGGTGGATCTAGCGATCGTCGGGGCCGACCGGGTCACGCGCACTGGCGACGCGGCCAACAAGATCGGCACCTATCTCAAGGCGCTGGCGGCCCATGACAACAACGTGCCGTTTTGGGTAGCCGTACCCTCAAGCACCATCGACTGGACCGTGTCGGATGGGGTGCGCGAGATTCCGATCGAGGAGCGCGACGCTGCCGAGGTCACGACGGTGACTGGCCGCGGATTGGATGGGCGGGTTACCACGGTTCGGGTCACGCCGACCAGCAGCCCGGCCGCGAACCCAGCGTTTGACGTGACCCCTGCCCGCTTGCTGACCGGGCTGATCACCGAACGTGGGCGCTGCGACGCGACGGCGGCAGGTTTACAGGCGATGTTCCGGGACCGCGCGTAGGGTCCAGGTTTCTCAGCACGGCCTCAACCACCGACCATCGCGGATTGAGATTGTTGCGAGATCATGTCATATTTTTGCGCATGGTGCCACGCGGCCTGCTGCTTTTGCTTGTGCTGAGCGCCTGCGCGACCCGGCCTGCGCCGCCGTCTGCCGCTGTTGCACAACCCGCGATCGCGTTGGATCAACACGTGGCCGAGTTCGCGAAACGCCCGTTCGAGCCGTTCTCCCGCACCAACACGGTCGGCATCGCACTGCGGGAATGGCGTGGGTTCGGCAGCCTGGTGGACGACGATCCGCCGGATAGCCACCCGGTGCCACGCAGCCTGCGTCCCGACAAGCAGCCCGGCCTGTGGCAGCGCGTCGGCGAGTACTGGTGGCTCGGCCAGGACGCCGGGTCGCGGGAAAGCGAATGGACGAGCAAATATGACGAGTTCGGACAGCTCTATCAGGGGGACGCGCCCGCTTGGTCGGCAGCCTTCGTCTCGTATGTCATGCGCATGGCCGGGGCCGGAACGCGGTTCCCCTATTCGCCCCTGCATGCCGACTACATCAACGCCGCCGTGCAGGGCACGGGCGTGCTGCGTGCGGAGCGGCCCGAGGCCTATGCGCCGCAGCCCGGCGACCTGATCTGCGTCAGCCGTGGCCGTGCGCGAAGCATGCGGTTTGAGGACCTGTTGGGCGCGCGGTTTTTTGGACATTGCGACTTGGTGACGGCTGCGCAACCGGGTCAGCTCACGACCGTGGGCGGCAACGTGGGCGGCGGCGTCACGATGAAGCACGTGCCGACGACCATCGCCGGAATGCTGGCAGACACGGAGGGGCGCGTGGTCGATGCACGCTATGACTGGTTCGTCGTGCTCCGCGTACTGTACAACGAGTAGGCTTTTAACGCTGGCGCCAGGGCAGCGCCTCGGCTTTCCAGCCGGCGACGGCGCCACGATGGCCGTCCTGGTTCGGCGGCCCCTCGAAACCGTCGGTAATGTTGTAGGCGTGCGGAAAGCCGGCGGATTGCGCCGCCTGTGCCGCCGCCAGACTGCGGACGCCGCTCCGGCACAGGAAATACAGCTTGTGGGACGGTGTCAGACCAGCCTGCACCATCTGGTCGATAAAACCCGTATTCACCTGCATCGACGGAAACAGCTGCCACGGGATCAGCACGGGCTGCTTGTCGGCCGCCGTCAGATCTGGCAGGCCGACATAGGCCCACTCGGCATCCGTGCGCACATCGACGATCTGGGCCTCCGCATCGGTCCGGAGCGCATCCCAAACCTGCGTTGGGCTGACGTTCTCGATCATGCTACGTTCCTCCTCAAGCTGCTTTGAAGGTGCTCCAGCATGGCCGAAAGCGCAAATCCTGCTGCGTCGCCAGCCCGCGGTCCGGTTGGCGACCTGATGGAGATGATCGGCAACAACCGACGCCGTCTTAGATGAGCTGACCGCTAGCCCGGCACCAAATCGTCAATTAGCCGCGTGTAGCCGAGCAGGTGGTCCTCCATCCGCAAATGCTTGGTGGCGTACGCCCGGGCGCCAAGACGCAGGCTGGCTGCGCGATCAGTGTCTTCGAGCATTTCTTGAATGCGCATCGACAGGGCGGTGGGGTCGAGGAACGGGGTGAGCAGGCCAGTCTGGCCGTGCCGCACGAATTCCTGCACCGGTGCGGTGTCACTGGCCACGATGGCGCAGCCGACGGCGAGCGCCTCACGCAGCGACCACGACGCGACGAACGGATAGGTGAGATAGACGTGCGCGTCCGACCGCTGCAACAGGCGGAGATAGTCGGCATAGTCCATTCGACCGCAGAAATGGACGCGGTCCAGATCGAGCGACGGCCCGACCTCACGCAGCATGTGCTCCCGCCAAGTGCTTTCTTTCAGGCGTGCGCCGTAGCTGACGCCGTCGCTGCCGACCAGCGCCACCCTCACGTCCGGCCGGGCGCGCAACAGTGACGGCAATGCGCGCATTATAATGTGGAAGCCGCGATACGGCTCGAGGTCGCGTGCGACGTAGGTGACGAGCTTTTCGCCGGGCTGCACGGTCAATGGGCCGTGCTGGAAGATTTGGTCCATCGCGTCGGGAGCGGGACGGCAGATGTCGAGGTTCACGCCCTCCGGCAGGATGGAAATGCGTTCGCGCGCCCAGCCAGGATAGGTCGAGCGTTGAAAATGCGTGGGGGTTATGCCTTGGCCGGGATTGTCGAGCGCCAGCATATTCACCGCGTTCTTGGCCCGAACACGGGACAGAGCGTCCGGCACCGTCTGAAACTCAGGATCAAAGTTAACGTCGAACCCTTTGAGATTGTAATAGAATTCGTAATATCCGAGATTTGGAGCGTCGGGCCAGATGTCCCCGAGGTTCAGCATCTCACCCCAGCCTTGATGACCGATGATAATGTCAGGCTGAAAGCCAAGGGTTTTAAGGTTTGACGCCACTTGCCCAACGCTTTGGGCTCGTGACATAGCCTGATCGAACTCCTGCGCATCGCGGTGAGTGGACGGGTTGAGTTCGCTGGGCCCGCGATACGTTGCCTTGCGCACCCCGGAGATGAAGTTGGCGTTTTCCTGGGTAATGAAAATCAGTTCATGCTCGCCCGAGGCTGCCAAATGCCGCAGGATATGCAGGAACTGGCCGGGAAAGTTTTGATGGACAAATAGGAACCGCAAGGCAGGAACTAGGCGTTAGCGGCGGCGGGTTGTGGCCGGGGTCCTTTTGGCCGCAGGCTTCGGCGTGGTCGCTGGAGCGGGCGGCGTCGCGACCGGCGCAGTTTTCCGGCCCGGCTTTGCAGCGGCCTTCTTGGGAGCCGGTTCCTGCGCGAGCGGCGACACGTCCTGCTGCGTGCGCTTTGTTGGGGTGGCCGCGGGCGCAGTGTTTCGGGCTCGGCCACTTGCGCGGGGCTTCACAGCTGAAGCGGGCGTGCCGGCCATCTCCTGATCGTCCGACGCTGCGTCACGCGGGCGCAGCATGACCTTAAACGCCTCGAGCGGTGACAGGCTAGGCGCCTCACAAACCTCCCCGTCCGATATCGGGCCGACCTCCGTTCCGTCCACAAAGGCAGCCGAGATCGAGAGCGTATGCGTATCGGCCGCCGCACCACGCAGCCGGACCCGCAGGCCAAGTATCGGCAGCGACATGCCGCGGCTGCCGCAGAACTGCCCACCCTCGGACCAAGGCGATTGCCAGTTGCGGCCCAGCACAGCCTGATATTCGATATCGGACGTGGCGACGTCGTCACCAGGCATCAAGCCGAAACCTTCAATCCAGCGCTTGCTGCCGCGGTCACCCATCCACTCGCCGAGCAGGCCGCCCACGTCCCCGCGCCCGTAGATGTGCGCCGCGACCTCGATATGCCTGCCCGGGACAGACGCCTCCGCCATGCTGGAAGGCGCGGGTTCGTCGGCAATTTGGGGCAGTGCTCCAGCCGGGGTCTCAGCGGCGGCTTCGGTCAGGCGGATCACCTGTAGTTTTGGAGCGTCGCGCGCGCCGTCCAGGTCCTGATACACCGTCACCAGGACCTGGGCAGGGCCGCCGGTCACACGGACCAAAGCCGCCCCGTCATCACCGCTCAGCCAGCCGCCAGCGTTGAAGCCGCTAATGCTGACGGTCCCCTCGAGCCCGGCCGGCGCTGGCGGCATCGAGAGGCGGACGCCTGGCAGGCCGGTCGCCGCGTCGGGCGATGGCGCACCGGGGCTGTTGAATACGCAGAATAGTCCAGCGTCCAGGAGCATCAGATGCGCGGACACTTTCAGTTCGGTAATCGTCTTGGACGCAGCGGTGCTGGACATCGATCTCTCTCGTGCTCATAGCCGGTCGGCAGAATGCGGAGTCGCGGGTCCTAGAGACATTGCGACGGCGCAAACGCCGGTGCAAGCCGTGCCATTGCGGATCGGGGTTGGAATAGCGGATGCAATGAAGCGTGCTGCAACGTGAGCAGAGCGTCGTTTACCGATCGGGCCTGCATACCTAGCGGCAGCAGCCAGCCACGTCCGGTGCGGCGTATCCGCTCTGCCTGCGCGCCAAGGTCAAACGCTGCCGCCGCCAAACCGGCCTCCCAGGCGCGACTCAGCGCGAAACACCAGGTCTCCGGCCATACAGAAGGCAGGAATGCGAGGTCCGCCGCCTGCGCCTGGATTAAAGCAACGGCGTCCGCCTCGGCGTACTCACCGGTGATGAACACCGGGCCGGCGTCCATCAGCCGGGTGTCATCGGCGGTGTAGCCCACGACGATGAACTCGATCGCCAGCGACCGCGCCCGGGCATCCCGTGCGCAGGCGAGCAGGATCTCATAGCCTTTTTCCACCCCGATCGCCCCGACGACGCAGACACGGCGCGTGACGCCTGACGGCATGGGTGCGAGGGGCGCCGGGGCAGAGTCGTCCTCCCAGGGCCGTACCAATGGCGCGATATTGGGAAAGTGCCGTCGAATGCGTGTTGCGGCGTCCGCAGACGGCGCGATGACCTGACGCGCCGAAGCCATATCGACGAGTGAGCGCGCCCGCAGTGCCGGCACTGCGATGTCTTCAAGCAGGTTGCTGCCGAGATCGGCGACGCAGGCCTCGCAACCCGCGGTATCCGGCTCGCCGCAATAGCGCCGGCCGGTGCTGACCAAGGCGATACGTTGGCAGAACCAGGCATAGTCGTGCACAAAGAGGTCCATCGGCAGCCGCAGCGTACGAGCCAGCCCGAGGATCGCGTGGTCATGACCCAGCAGATGGTGCAATTCCATATGCCGGGGCCGGTCGGCCCTGAGTAGCCGGGCGACCTCCGGCAGCTCACGCGGCACGGCATAGGTTAGATTGGGATATGTGGCGTCGTCGGCCTCAACGCGGCAGGTGCCCTGTTTCGAAGCACCCGGCCGCAGCACTATCGAGCGGAGACCGGCCGATGCGAGCGCTGTGGCTCGCTGTTTTACCACCTGGTCAACGCCGCCTCCGCCGCCATGGGTCACCAAGATCGCAGCGCCGGCGACAGACCGTCCGGCCGCCCAACGCAGCGCGTCGATGCGCCTTCGTGCCGGTGCCAAAGGATCAGCCGCGATATGGGCCGCGACCAGCGCGTCGTATCCGGGATGCAGGCGGTTCAAAACGACTAGGTTGCGTCGCATCAGATGGGTGCGGGCGGGTCCGAACGATTGACCGCCGACATGCGCCACGAACACGCCAGGAGCCGCCACACTGCGCCAGCCAAGATGTCGCGCGCGCAGGCAAAGGTCGTTCTCCTCGCCATAGCCCTGGGCAAAGCAGTCCTCGCGGAATAATCCGACTTCGTCCAGACAATCCCGTCGCAGATAGAGACAGAACCCGACGCCGGTGGGGATATCGACGACTGCATCGGCGTTGGCCCGCTGGGCCAGTTTGTCCGTCGTGACGCTCGCCGCCAGGTCTGGGACGGGATTGCCGCCAATGATATCCGGGTAGCTCACGACGGTGCCGTCGTTCGTCAGCGGCGTGACGGTGCCGATGTCGGGTGCGGAGTATGCGGCCGCGCACAGCCGATCGAGCCAGCCCGGCGGCACCAGAGTGTCGCTGTTGAGCAGCACGGCATCCCGAGGCGCGCAGGCCCGCAATCCAGCGTTGGCCGTGGCAGGAAAACCAAGGTTCTCCGGTTGGCGGATCAGGCGAATGCGCTTTTGCCGCGCGAGCGCCTCCAATGCGGCTACGAGGTCAGGCTCCGGTGAGGCGTCCTCGACAACCCAAACGCGGGTGCCGCGCGGGATTGCGGCCAGCACGGAGTGCAGGCACGCCAGGGTCTGCGACCGGCCACGGTAGGCGGGGATCACCACGTCAACCGGGCTTGGGCGCGTGACGGGCCCGCCCCTCTGCGGCATGACGACGTCGGCCAGGATGGAGGCGTGCGTCGGCGCTGCTCCTAGGTGCTGCACGGCTCGGGCAAGGGTGGCGGCGGTACGCCGTTCCATGGCCGGGTCGATCGGACTGCCGGAAAGATGCCGGCCAGCCGGATCCCGGACCGATACTGCAGCATCCTGCCCGATAGCGATGGATGCCACGGCAAAGCGGCGGGGGCGAGCCAGCGGCCGATCGAGCGATATGTCATCGGCGGGCTCGGTCGCTGTGATGGCCTGGCCTTGGATGGTGAGGACCGGATCACGCGCTGGGTCGGCAGGGTGCCAGGCCCAACCTGCCAAGCCATCGTCCTTCGTCTCGACGACGCCCTCAACCGCTATGATCTTGGCAATGTTGAGCGGACTGCCCAGACATGGCGCGCCGTTGCATTCAACATTCAGCAGACGGGCTTTGCGCCACCCTGCGGGTAGCTGGCCCTTATCGCCGGACCACACGGGTTCAACAGCTATGCCATCCAGCCAAAGCCGAACATTGCGAGACGCGCCCACATGCACTCTGCCGTCGCCGTCCAGCCCGCACCATCCAGAGACACCGGCGTCCGCCGTGACGGCCGAGGCAAGCGCTCGAAGGGTTGGGGTTGGCACGCTCGCCTGCAGCGCCGCTGCGGTGGCCAGAACAGCGCGATCGGTGTCGCCTAGCATGCGACGGCACGCGGCAAGACCAGCCCACGCCTCAGACAGTGAATGCTGGTCGCCAACTCTTTGGAACAACTCCGCCGCTTCGGCCAGGCTGCCCGCCTGCATCAATGCGCTGGCGAGCGCAAACGCGACGGTCGCATCTTTCGGCAGCAAACGGCGGGCGCGGTGCAGCCAGCGCAGTGCCTCGTCTGCATCGCCTACCGCCGCTGCATCCCTGCTGTGACGCCAGGCAGACTGCGCCAGGGCCTGCCACTGCTGATCATAGGTTTGCCGGCGGCGCGCCTCCGCACGGGCCTGGATGTCCGAGAGCAGGGCGTTGCTCACGATCCCGCCAGATCGTGCAGAAGCGGCCTATTGCGCCGCGACGATCTGCTCCTGCGGCTGCGGCTGCGGCACTGGGTCGCTCTGGATCGCCGGCGCCGGCAGCGCTGCCAAGTCCTTTTCGGCCTCAACAACACCTGCCTTGCGTGCGTGCTCCAGCAGCACACGCGCTTGGGTTAGATCGGTCTGTCCCGCGAGGCCACGGGCAAGATAGCGGCCAAGCATCAGCAGGGCATACGGATGCCCCTTCTCGGCTGCCTTGATGAACCAGCCCTGGGCGGCCACACGGTCGATCGGTATGTCATGACCGCCGCCGAGCATGGCGCCCATCGCAAACTGCGCACCGACATGGTTCTTGTCCGCTGCGGCCTGAAAAAACCCCTGTGCGGCGGCGTGATCGCGGGGTCCGCCGCGCCCGTTGACCATCATCTCGGCCACCGCGACCTGGGCGTCGGTCATTCCGGCATCGGCGGCGCGCTGCATCCAGGTCCGGCCCTCGTGCAGGTCGGCGTCAACGCCCCGGCCCTCGGCCAGCATCCGGCCATACCAATACTGCGCGTTCACCACGCCGTCTGCCGCCCGGCGCAGCCACTGCGCCGCCTTAGCGTCATCACGGTCAACCCCGACGCCCTCGGCCAAGCAAACGCCAAAGTTAAAGGCGGCGACCAGGTCGCCGGAAGTCGCAGCCGCTTCGAACCACTCGCGGGTACGCACACGGTCGTCGGGATTACCACCGCCGCTCATGGCGATGTTGGCCAGATCGGCTTGCGACGACTTGTCACCTTTCTCGCCGGCAATCCGAAGCCAGCGTGCGGCTTCATTTGAGTCGCGAGACACGCCCGCGCCGGTCAGATACAGCATGCCGAGCGCCCGCGCCGCGCCGCTGTGGCCCTGTTCCGCAGCGCGATGAAACCAGGCAGCAGCCTCAGCATAGTTTGGCGGCAGGTCGCCACCCTTTGCGTAGAGGTCACCAACCAAAGCGGCGGCTTCGGGATCGCCCGCGAGCGCCGCCCGCCGCAGCCAGCTCTCTCCGTTCACGGGGTCACGGTCAACGCCGCGTCCCTCCATCAAAACCAGCCCCCAGCGTGCCTGGCCCTGGCGCACGCCCCGCTCGGCCGCCTGGCGGTAAAGCTGGGCAGCCGCAGCCGGGTCACGTTCAACGCCAGTGCCGGCCTCGGTCATTACTCCATACAAATAGAGACCCAGCGGCAGATTGGCCGCGGCTGCTTTTGCGATCTCGCTAGCGCCGAGCTTGCGCCCGTCCTCAGTGGTGGCGACGCGCAACAACGCCAGCCCATAACCAAGCGAGCCCTGTGCGCAGCCGCCCTGCGCCGACCGCCTATACCACTCGTCTGCTGCGGGCAGATCGCGTATCGACTCTGGCCCGGAGGTCATGACATAGCCCAAAAGAGCCTGTGCGTCGGCCGACCCCGCTTCGGCCGCGGGCTTTGCCCAACGGACCGCTTGCGTGAAGTCCGGCTCACCGGGCAACGCCTCGGCAAAGAGGCCAGCCGCGGCGGTTTCGCCATGACCAGCCCCAGCGCCCGTCAAATAGAGGGCCGCAAGGGCAGCCTGGGCCTCGATCTTGCCGCTTTGTGCCGCGCGCTCCAGCCACTGCGCCGCCATCGTCCGGCTAGGCGGCACACCATTGCCGTCCAGATAGGCGCGCCCAACCCGGTATTGCGCCTCAATGTCGCCGCGCTGGGCGGCTTTGGCGACCACCGGAAAACCCAGGTGCCGCTCGTTGCCATCCATCTGGGCGAAGGCGAGTTGCAACCGGGCGTTAGGCGAGATGACCGATCGAACGCGTTGAAAAAAGCCCGGCATGATCAGGATATTCCGATCGACATCACGGCTCGCGCATCCCGTCCATGGCAACGGGAAGCACGCGGCTCAGCAGGTAGCCAACCACCGTCCGCTCGCCCACCTTGATGTCCGCCGTGATCGGCATGCCCGGCGTCACTCGGAAGCCCGGAGGCGTCCCATGCAGCTTAATGTTGTCCATCGTTATCCGGCTCCGATAGAAGGCTGGGGCGTTGCCGGCCTGGTTCTGCTGGACACCGCGCTGCTTCTCATCCGGATTGCTGGTGAAGCTATCGGCACTGACGACACGTACCGTGCCTTCTGCTGCGCCGTATTGGGTAAACGGGAAGGTGTCGAACTTCACCATCACAGTGTTTCCAGGATGAACGAAACCGGCGTCCATCCCCGAAATATTGGTTTCGACCTCCAACGGCGCATCGACCGGTACTAGCGTGAGAAACTGCTCGCCTGACTGCAACACCGAACCCGGCGAGACCTTGGCAATATTGAGAACAATCGAGTCCTGCTCTGCTCGCAATTCCACCAGTTGCCGCCGGAGATCCGCCTTGTTCAGGTTCTCCCGCGCGTCATTCAGCTTGCGGCCTTGGTCTGTCAAATCCTGGCTCACCTGGCCACGCCACTGCTGATTATAGCCGTCGCGTTCAGCCTGCATGGCCTGCAGGTCGCGCGCTGCCTGCTCCACCTGGTTGGTTGCGTTGCTCAGGCCCCGCTTGACCTCGAGACGGCTGTCCGTCGCGGCCAACCGGTTGATCTGGCTGCCAACCTGCAGCCGCTCCAATTCGATACGTTTACGCTCCAACTCTTCTGCGACTTTCAGCCGTTCAGAGTAGGCTTCGCGGTCAGACAATGCCCGCTGTATCTGACTCTGCAGACTATTTATCTTCTGCGTGTAGTTCTCGTTCTTGAAGCCGCGCTCGGCCTGGCGCTGCAGGAAGATCGCTCCCTGCAGTAGAGCGAGCGGACTGCCGTCCTTCGGAGTGTATGTCGTGCCGGACGCCTCAGCCTGCAGCCGCTCGACCTCGGTCGATAGACTGGCAACTTGAGACTCCAGCGCGCTAGCGTCCGCGGTAGCAAACGTCGGATCAAGCCGGGCGAGAATGTCGCCTTTATGCACGACCTGGCCCTCTCTGACATCGATAGAGCGAACGATTGCCGTCTCAAGCGGCTGAACGACACTGGTCGCTGATTGGGCGACGACCTTGCCCTGGGAAGTAACGACCTTATCAATCGGGATTAATGCCGCAGCGCTGATGCAGGCCGCCGCGAGGGAGCATACAACCCAGATCGTGCCCCGCGCTCCATGGAGTGTGGGCGCAACGGTGAGCGCCGCCGTCGGGGAGTGAAATTCCAACAATCCCGGAAGGGCGATAGCATCCCTTTTATTCAGATTGCGAACGGCTAGCTGAGCCATTGAAGTCTCCGTCGAGCGGCTATGCAGGCAGCCGGTGTTTCATTCTCAAACGCTGCAGGCCGAACGCCTGATAACCAGGCGAGACCAATGCGCCGTACAAGCCGTCTAATCGCCTTGGGCGAGAACAGGCACGAGCGGCGGTGGCCGTCCCATCGCCCCGTCGAGGTGACGATTCTGCTGCGACCACAGCATCTTGTAGATTGCGCAACGCTCCAACAGGACACGATGCGGCGCCATGTCCACTACAGTGCCCTTGTCCATCACCAAGATCAGGTTGCAGTCGATCAGCGATGACAGGCGGTGCGAGACGATCACCATCGTGCGCCCCTTACCCAGGCGGGTCAGGTTGGCATTGACGAGGGCCTCGCTCTCGGGATCAAGCGCACTGGTTGCTTCGTCCAAGATCATCAGCCGAGGATCCGCGATCACTGCACGGGCAATTGCTAGACGCTGCCGCTGCCCGCCCGATAGGTTGGCCGAGCCCTCCTCGATCCACGTATCATAGCCCTGCGGCAGGCGCTCGATGAACTCCTCAGCGCCGGCGAGTCGGGACGCCTTGATGACATCCTCAAGCGTCAGCCCGGGGCGTCCGGCGGTGACGTTGTCCCGCACTGTGCCGCGGAACAGGAAGTTGTCCTGCAACACCACGCCGAAACTCCGGCGCAGATGGGTCAGGTTGATCTCCCGCAACTCAACTCCGTCTATCTTGAGGAATCCGCTATACTCACGGTTAATGCCCTGCAGCAACCGTGTAAGGGTGCTTTTACCGGAGCCGCTTCGGCCGACTACCCCCAGCATGGTCCCTGCCGGAATCTCAAAACTGACCTTATCGAGCGCCGGAAGCTTTGAGCCCGGATAGGTGAAAGTCAGGCCTTCGAAAGTCACGTCACCACTGAATTTCGGCCGCAGGCCACCCTGCATCGCAGCCGTCTCGTTTGGATTGTTCAGCACGTTCCCGACCTGACCGATTGAGGCGCGCACGTCCTCAAAGTCCTCGACCAAGCGCGCCAGACCTACCAGCGGCTGCGTCACGCGGCTGCCCAGCATCATGAACGCGACCAGACCGCCGACCGCAATGCCCGTCGTGTCCTGCATCGCTATGTAGGCGCCGATCATAATCACGCCGCGCTGGATGAACGACTCGATTGGGCTGATGATCGTCTGCGGCCAGTTCGCCAAACGGCCAGCCTGCAGCTTCAGCTTGCCAGCGTGCGCCGTTCGTTCATCCCATTCGGCCCGGCGCTGCGGCTCAAGGGCCAGCGACTTTACCGTCCGAATGCCGTGCACCGTCTCGACCATGGTGCTGGCTTTTTCCGACTCGGCTATCGTCAGTTTGCCGATCACCTTCCGCAACGCCGGCAAGAAGGCCAGGATCACCAGGGCAATGATGACAGCGCATACCAGCACGATCCACGCCAGCGTGGGCTCCATCCAGAACAGCAACGGCAACAAGAACACCAGGGTGAACATGTCGAGGAAGGTGCCCATGAGCTTTCCGGTTAGGAACTCACGAATCTTCCAGACCTGCATCAGGCGATAGTTGATCTGTCCGGCTGGGTTCTTTTCGAAGTAGTCGAGCGGCAATCCAAGCAGCCGGTTAAACACGTGCAGATGCAGCCGGGCGTCGACCCGGGTGGAGACGACCTGTACCAGTTCCCGCCGGGCATAGCCCAGCAGCATCTCATAGGCGGACGTAATCAGCAGAATGCTGCTGAGCAGCACCAGTGTGGACAGGCTGTGGTGCGTTACGACCCGGTCCACGACGGTCATTACCAGCAGAGGTGGGATGATCGTGAGGGCGCTAAGCGTAATGGACGCGATGCTGACATCCCGGAGCGAGCGCTTTTCCTTAGCGACCAGGCCCATAAGCCAACCCAGCGAGAAGCGCCGTTCGCTTTCAGCCTCGCCGCGAATACGCTGGATGAGCAACACCTCGCCGCCCCAGGCCTGCGACAGCCGCAGCTCATCGACCGGCATGGCAGGGTCGCTCGACGATGCAGCGGGATCGCGGATCCAGATGATGTTGCGGCCGGGATCACTGCCTACCAGCAATCCGGCGCCGCCATCCTTCAGCAGCAACACGATTGGCGGAACCGGGCGTTCGCTGCCCTGCAGCTTGAAAAGCTGTTTCCAGCGGACGCGCTCGGCCCTGGCGGCTAGTCCCTGATCCCGTGCCCAAGCGACCAAGGACGCTGGCGATGGCGTCGTCTCATTGGGAGCGGGACGGAAGTCCTCGAGATGCAAATCCAGCCCGTGATGCCGCGCGACCGCTATGACGGCCGTCAGCCGATTTTGCGCAGCGGCACCAGGCCGATCGCTGCCGATGGTTCCAGTATTGATCAGCGACGAGGCGTCGCTGCTGGGAGCGGTCGAGGCGAGTTGATCCACAAAAAATTCCTTGTCTCACACGCGCCCGCACGCGGCGAGCCGCCTGCCGGACCAGAGTTGCATAACACATAGCATTAGCGATTTGGAAAAAAACCGCTCACATGTTACCGCTGCCGCCTGTCATAAAAAGTTTTTTGCGTCTTAAACTTTGTTAAAGTGGCGCTGGTTCAGCGTGGGATAGGCAGCTAAGACGAAACAATGAACATACATCCAGCGATCGACTCAGCTATTCCCGAAATCCAGGCAATCTACGCACATCACGTATTGCACGGAGCCGGGACGTTTGAAGAAATACCTCCATCAGTTGAGGAGATGCAGGAGCGCTATCAGGCCATTATCCACCAAGGCTGGTCATTTCTGGTGGCGAGCGATGCAACCGGGGTGCTCGGCTATGCCTATTTCACCCAGATGCGCGACCGGTCGGCCTATCGCTTCACCGCCGAGGATAGCATTTACGTCCGCGAAGACGTGCGCGGCCAAGGTGTCGGCAAGGCATTGGTGCAGCAATTGCTGTCAGATGCCACAGTGGCCGGCTTCAGGCAGATGATCGCGGTGATCGGCGACTCTGAAAATGTCGGCTCGATCGGTGTGCACGCCTCGCTGGGCTTTCACCGCGCCGGGCTGTTGCGCGCCTCAGGGTTCAAGTTCGGCCGCTGGGTGGACACCGTATATATGCAACGGGCGCTGGGCCGCGGTGACACCGATATCCCGACCTGAAGGTCGCTGCAAATCCCGCCGATCTCAGGTTAGCCGAAACCGCGCGGCAGCCACCGGGTCTGATTGAAGCGCTGCCCTGACCGCAAACTCCGCGGTGGCATCACCTGTCACAAGCACACGGTGAAAGAACGTGACCTCGCCCCGGGCCCGCCGGAGAAACAGTTGCCCGAACGTTTCGGCGGCAGGGGTGCGCTGCACGCAACAGCCACAGCCGACGCCATGGCTGAGCTCTCGACCGAAATCTTCATTCAACACGAAGTCGCCGTCGCGCCTGTCGGAGTGCGTGCCGAAAACAATGGGAATACGCGAGTCAAACATCAGTGCCATAGCATAGACATAAGGATGTCTTTATATTATGTCCAGTGAATGGATGCACTCCTAACAGCGCTACGTGCCACGGCCGAGCCGACCCGGCTGCGGCTGCTCGCCCTCGCGGCGCGCGGCGCGTTTTGCGTCATGGAATTCACCGAGATCCTCGGGCAGAGCCAACCCCGCCTGTCGCGACATCTCAAGCTGCTCTGTGACGCTGGGCTGCTGGCGCGGGTGCGGGAGGGCGCGAACGTCTGGTTCGGTCTGCCGCCGGATGCCGGACTGATCCAGGAGCTGCTGGCCCGGCTGCCCGAGGATGATCCCGTGCTGTCCGCCGATCGCCGTGGCGCCGCCCGCGTTTTGGCGGAGCGCGCGCGCGTCGCGTCGGAAAGTTTTCGCCGGCAGGGCGCGGATTGGGACGAGATGCGGGCGCTGGGTTTGCCGGCAGCCGACGTTGAGGCGGCGATACTGCGGTTGCTGCCGGGCGCACAGCTGGGCCGGGTGCTGGATATCGGCACCGGAACCGGTCGGACGCTCGAACTCTTGGCACCGCGCGTGTCCGCTGGGCTGGGCGTGGATGCGAGCCGGGCGATGCTGGCGCTGGCGCGGGCGCGGCTGGCCAGGCCGTCGCTCGCGCATTGCACGGTTCGCCAGGCGGACATGTATCGGCTGCCGCTGTCCGGCGGCTATGACGTTGTCGTGCTGCAGATGGTGCTGCACTACGCCGAAGACCCGGACGCTGTCCTGGCCGAGGCCGCCCGCGTGCTGGCGCCAGGCGGCAGGCTAATTGTGGTTGACCTGGCCGGACATGACCGTGCCGACCTGACGGAGCGTCTGGCGCATCGCTGGCCTGGCTTCACCGATGCTGCCATGCAGGCGGCGTTGAGCCAGGTAGGCCTGCTGCCGGGAGCGCCTATGTCGGTGCCAGGCCCACTTGAGGTGCGGCTCTGGTCGGCTGCGATGCCGGACAATCTGGTGAACGCCGTTGCGACGGTTAATAGCTCTGAACTCATTTCTGAGGACGCTTGATGACTCGACCCCATTTGCTCGACGCGCTTCGTGACCAGGTGCTGCTGTGCGACGGCGGCATGGGCAGCCGTGTGCAGGCGCTGACGCTCGATATCGAGCGCGATTACTGGAATCAGGAGAACTGCACCGAGGTGCTGAACCTGTCGCGCCCCGACCTGGTGCGGGAGATCCATCGCGGCTACTTCGAGGCCGGCGCCGACATGGTGGAGACCAACACATTTGGCGGCTCGCCGATCACCTTGGCCGAGTTTGACCTCGGCGAGCGGGCGCATGAGATCAACAAAGTCGCGGCCGAACTGGCGCGGGAGGCGGCTGACGGCTTCTCGGATGGGCGGCATCGCTGGGTGGTGGGCAGCATTGGGCCGGGCACCAAGCTGCCGTCGCTCGGCAATATCGCCTATGATCCGCTGGAGGCGGCGCTCGCCGCACAGTCGCGCGGGCTGATTGCCGGCGGGGTCGATGCGATCCTGATCGAGACCTGCCAGGACACGCTGCAGATCAAGGCGGCGGTGAACGGCGCCAAGATCGCCCGGGCCGAGGCCGGCACCGACACGCCGATCTTTGTGCAGGTGACGGTCGAGACCACCGGCACTCTGCTGGTCGGACCCGATATCGCCGCCGCCGCCACAGTGATTCATGCGCTGGATGTGCCGCTGATCGGGCTGAACTGCGCGACGGGTCCGCAGGAGATGTCGGAGCACGTGCGCTGGCTTGCGGCGAACTGGCCCGGGCTGATCTCGGTGCAGCCCAACGCCGGGTTGCCGGAGCTGGTCGATGGGCGGACGCACTATCCGCTGGATGCCGAGCAGATGGCCAGCTGGATGGAGCGGTTCATCCAGGAGGACGGGCTGAACCTGATCGGTGGCTGCTGCGGAACGGACACGCCGCATATCCGGGCGCTGGACGCCATGCTGCGCCGCCGGGGCGAGGGTTTTCGTCCCGCGCCGGTGCTGCGCAAGCCGGTCTGGGTGCCGAGCGTCGCCAGCCTGTATGGCCAGACGGCGCTGCGCCAGGAAAACAGCTATTTTTCCATCGGCGAGCGCTGCAACGCCAACGGGTCGAAGAAGTGGCGGGAATTACAGGAAAAAGGCGACTGGGACGGCTGCGTGTCGGTTGGGCGCGAGCAGGTCGCCGAGGGGTCCAACAGCCTGGACATCTGCACCGCCTTCGTCGGCCGCGACGAGGTCGCCGAGATGAACGAGGTGATCACCCGTTTCACCAGCAGCGTGAATTCGCCGCTGGTAATCGACAGCACGGAGACGATCGTGCTGGAGGCGGCGCTGCGACTGCACGGCGGCAAGCCGATCATCAACTCGATCAACTTCGAGGATGGCGAGGACGCGGCGCGCGACCGGCTGATTTTGGCGAAGAAGTTCGGGGCGGCGGTGATCGCGCTGACGATCGACGAGACGGGCATGGCCAAGACGCCGGAGGCCAAGCTCGCCATCGCCCGGCGATTGGTGGAGTTCGCCTGCGATAAGCACGGCCTGCCGCAGTCGGACCTGCTGATTGACCCCCTCACCTTTACCGTCGCGACCGGCAGCGAAGACGACCGGAAGCTCGGGCAGTGGACGCTGGAGGGCATCAAGCTGATCCGCGACGCGTTCCCCGACATCCAGATCATCCTGGGGCTGTCGAACATCAGCTTCGGCCTCAACCCGGCGGCGCGCGCCGTGCTGAACTCGGTGTTCCTCGACCACGCGGTGCGCGCCGGCATGACGGGCGCCATCGTGCATGTGAGCAAGATCCGGCCGCTGCACCTGATCCCGCCCGAAGAGGTGCAGGTGGTCGAGGATCTGCTGTTCGACCGGCGACGCGAGGACTACGATCCGTTGCAAAAACTGCTGGAGATCTTCGCTGACCGCAAGCTGGCGGATGCGGTGAAGAAGGTCCGGGCTGACACAGTTGAGGGCCGTCTCAAGGACCGTATCGTCGATGGCGACCGCAAGGGACTGACGGAAGAGCTGGACGAGGCGATGCTGACCAACGCACCACTTGACATCATTAACAACGTGTTGCTAGACGGCATGAAGGTGGTGGGTGAGCTGTTTGGCGCGGGCAAGATGCAGTTGCCGTTCGTGCTGCAGTCGGCGGAGACGATGAAGGCGGCAGTGGCGCACCTCGAGCCGCACATGGAGCGGGTGGCCGGGCAGGAGAAGGGCACGATCGTGCTGGCCACCGTGAAGGGGGACGTGCACGACATCGGCAAGAACCTGGTCGATATTATTCTGACGAATAATGGCTACCGGGTGGTGAACCTGGGCATCAAGGTGCCGCTGGCTGACATGGTCGCGGCCGCGAAGCAGCATCAGGCGCACGCGATCGGCATGTCGGGGCTGCTGGTCAAGAGCACCGTCGTGATGCGGGAAAACCTCGAAGAGATGACGCGGCAGGGATTGGAGATCCCCGTAATGCTAGGCGGCGCCGCGCTGACCCGCAACTATGTCGAGGATGACTGCGTGCGGGCCTATGCCTCCGGGCGCGTCGCCTATGCGCGTGATGCGTTCGACGGGCTGAACCTGATGGACCGGGTGACGGGCAACGGGTTTGACGACTATTTGGCGGCCATCCAGGCCAAGCGGTCCGGCAAGGCGCGCAACACTCAGCGCACGCTGGGCCAGGCCGACCAGCGCGCCTTTCGCCCGGTCGATGTTGCCGCAGTGCAGGCGCGCCGCCGCCGGCTGACTGCGGACGTGCCGGCGCCCACGCCGCCGTTCTGGGGCGCCCGCATGATCGAGGCGGCACCCAAGGCGGTGATCCCGTTTCTGAATGAGCGGTCGCTGTATCAACTCCAGTGGGGCTTCCGGAAGCAGGGCAAGACGTTGGAGGACTTCCTGGGTTGGGCGAAGCAGGAGCTGCGCCCGGTCATGCGGCGGATGCTGTCGATTTGTGAGGCGGACAACATCCTGCGGCCGCAAGCGCTGTACGGCTATTGGAAGGCCGCCGGCCAGGGCAACGACCTGATCGTGTTCGGCCAGGATGGTCAGACCGAGCTGTGCCGCTTTGCCCTGCCGCGGCAGCCGAAGGAGGACGGCGAGTGCATCGCCGACTTCTTCCGAGACGTGGACGACAGCGAGCGCGACGTGATCGGACTTCAAGTGGTCACCGTGGGGCAGAAGGCGTCCGACACGGCGCGGCTGTGGTTCGAGGATAACCGCTACCAGGACTACCTTTATCTGCACGGCCTCTCGGTCGAGGTTGCGGAGGCGATGGCCGAGTACACCCACAAGCGCATCCGGGCGGAGTTGGGCTATGCCGGGGAGGACGACCGCGACATTGAGCGCATGCTGTCGCAGCATTACCGCGGGTCGCGCTACTCGTTCGGCTATCCGGCCTGCCCTAAGCTTGAGGATCAAGCGCCGTTGCTGCGTCTGCTGGATGCCGAGCGCATTGGCGTGTCGCTGTCGGATGAGTGGCAGCTGCATCCCGAGCAGTCCACCAGCGCCATCGTCGTGCTGAACCCGCAGGCGAAGTACTTCTCGGTATAGCCGTCGCCTGCTAATGCGGTCCGGCGACAGGCGCAGGGGCGACATTGGACCAGGTAGGACGCATCGCTGGCGGCACGATTGCCGTCGGCATCGGCGTGCTGGCGATGAAGTCGGCGGCCTGGTGGCTGACCGGCAGCGCGGCGCTGTACTCCGATGCGCTGGAGAGCGTCGTCAATGTGGTAGCGAGCCTGGTCGCCTTTGCAGCGCTGCGGCTAGCTGCAAGGCCGGCGGATGCGAACCATCCTTACGGGCACGACAAGGTCGAGTTTTTCGCAGCCGTGATCGAGGGCGTGCTGATCATCGTGGCGGCCGGATCGATCCTGCAGCATGCGTGGGAGACCTGGAACCAGCCGGGGTCGCTGCAGCAGCCCTGGCTCGGCTTGGGGCTGAATGCCCTGTCCACGGTGATCAATGCAGGCTGGGCCATCGTGCTGGTGCGGTCAGGCAAGCGGCATCGCTCCCCGGCGCTGGCGGCCGACGGGCAGCATCTGTGGACGGATGTGGTGACATCCGTTGGCATCACGGCCGGTCTGGTATTGGCAATACAGACCGGGATTCAGTGGCTCGACCCGGTGCTGGCCTTGGGGGTCGCCGCAAGCGTGCTGTGGTCCGGCGTGCGCCTGGTGACGGACAGCGTCGGCGGCCTGATGGACGCGGCGCCGGCGGGGGTCATCGTCGAGCGCATCCGGCTGCTGGTCGGTCAGCACGCGGACGGAGCGATCGAGGCGCACGACCTGCGGACACGACACGCCGGGCGGCTGACCTACCTCGAATTTCACCTTGTGGTGCCCGGTGACATGCGGGTGGCCGAGGCGCACGCGATCTGCGACCGCATCGAGGCGGCGCTGAAGGCCGAGGTCGAGGGCCTGGTTATCACTATCCACGTCGAGCCCGAGCTGAAAGCCAAGCACAGCGGCGTGCTGGTGCTGTGATGGCATCGGACGAGTGAAAACCTGGGTTTTGCCGGTGTCAGCCTTGCTGCACATCGCGGTGATCGGGGCGCTCCTGCCCTGGCCGGCTGGCGGGAGTAACGACGCGGCCGACGCGCAGCCCATCGAGGTCGAACTGGTGCAGCAGGCCGATACGACACGCGGCGACACTCCTGGTCCCGCAGTGGAGGCGGTTAGCGTGCCTCTGCCCACAAATAAGCCAGAGCCGGCCGATGCAGACGCCGCGCCGCGTCCGGCTGGCAATCCTAAAACGTCCGCGCGGCCCGCCGCGGCTGCGGCCGTGAACCTTGGGAACGCTGCTGAAAACCGCGACGGCCTCGATGTGACTGGCCAGGGTGTGGTGCCGCCTAGCCCAGACAGCAGCTTTCACAACCAGCCGCCCGCCTATCCCGCCGAGGCTGCCCGGCTGCATATGCAGGGCACCGTGAGCCTGCTGATCCACGTGTCGGCCCGCGGCCTGCCGCAGGATGTGGTGATCGCCAATAGCAGCGGCGCGGCGAGCCTGGACCGTGCGGCGCGCAACGCGGTACGGCGATGGCGCTTTACCCCGGCGCAATTAGCGGGCAACCCAGTGCCGTTCGACTACCCAATCGACATTCGTTTTATTTTAGGGAATAACCCATGATCCGAATTGACCGCATCGTGACCCGGGGTGGCGATGGTGGCCAGACCTCGCTGGGCGACGGCACCCGCGTGCCAAAGGATGCATTGCGCGTCGAGGCTTATGGGACGGTGGACGAGGCGAACGCGACGATCGGCTTATTGCGTCTGCATACAACGGGCGACCCGGAAGCCGACGCTATGCTGGCGTTAATCCAAAACGACCTGTTCGACGTCGGCGCTGATCTGTGTGTGCCAGGCGCTGCGGGCGAGCGCCTGCGGGTGACGGACGCGCCTAGCGTCCGGCTGGAGACCGAGGTGGCCGCGATGAACGCTGTTTTGCCGTCGCTGACCAGCTTTATCCTGCCAGGCGGCACTCCGGCAGCAGCACATGCTCACCTGGCGCGGACCATTGTGCGCCGAGCGGAAAGGCTAGTCGTGCGGCTCTCGCACAGCGAGGAGGTGAACCCCGCAGTGATCCGGCTGCTGAACCGCCTGTCTGATCATTTATTCGTGCTCGGCCGCCGGCTCAATCCCGGCGGCGACGTGCAGTGGGTCCCCGGCGCGAACCGCTGAGGTCAGGCCGCTCCGGCTACGTAGGCCTTCATACTGTCCACCTCTTGCTCCTGCTGACTGAGCCGGGCCTTCACGACGTCGCCGATGCTGACGATGCCTAAAAGCCGTTCGCCGTCCATGACTGGAAGATGGCGGAAGCGTCCATTGGTCATCATCTCGGTCGCCTGCGCGACGGTTGTGGAGTTGGAGGCGGTATGCAGGTCCCGCGTCATCAGCTGTGCCGCGGTCATCTCCAGCGTGCGTTTTCCGTGCTCGGCCAAGCTGCTGACGATATCGCGTTCGCTGACGATGCCGAGCAATTGATGGGCGGTGTCCATAACGACCACCGCGCCGATACGCCGGGCGGCGAGTTGCTGCACCACCTCGGCGATGGTTGCAGTCGGGGTGACGCGGGCGACGTCATGGCCCTTGTGTTTAAGGATGGCAGCGATCGTCATTGCGGTCCTCCATAGCGAAGCGGCGATGCTGCGCGCCTTTTGGGCCGGATTGCAAATGGTCTGTGAGCAGGCGCAGCAATCCGGCCAATCCAGGTTTATCTAACCCAGGTTTACTCTGCGGCGTGGGCCAGGGCCGGGCTGAGCTGGGTCGCGACCAGCTCGGCAAAGCGGCCCTGCTGCGCGATGAGCTGTTCGAAGCTGCCGCGCTCCACCACACGTCCCTGATCGAACACGAGAATCTCGTCCGCGTCGCGCACGGTGCTGAGCCGGTGCGCGATGATGAAGGTCGTGCGACCCCGCATCAGCGTCGCCATGGCGCGGGAGACCCGAGCCTCGGTGGCGGCATCGAGCGCGCTGGTCGCCTCGTCCAAGATGAGGATCGGCGGATCCTTCAACAGGGCGCGGGCGATGGCGAGACGCTGCCGCTGACCGCCGGACAGGGTAGCGCCGCGCTCGCCTACCACGGTATCATAGCCCTGCGGCTGACGGATGATGAACTCGTGCGCGTCGGCTTGGCGACAGGCCCGCTCGAGCTCCTCGTCGGTGGCGTCGAACCGGCCGATGCGCAGGTTCTCCCGGATCGAGCGATTGAACAGCAAGCTCTCCTGGAAGACGACGCCGACCGAACGTCGCAGGGTTTCGAGCGACACGTCGCGCAGGTCCTGGCCGTCGATCTGAATGCTGCCCTGCACGGGGTCCCAGAGGCGCTGCAGCAGGTTCATCGCGGTGGACTTGCCGGCGCCGGTCTGTCCGACTAGCGCCACGGAGGTGCCGGGTTTTGCGGTGAATGTGACGTCACTCAAAATGTCGGGGCCGCCGGGATAGGCGAAGCTCACCTTCTCGAAGCGGACTTCGCCGTGCGGCGCCGCGAGCTCGGCGGCATTCGGACGCTCGGGGACCGAGGACTTCGCATCCAGCACGCCGAAGAAGTCTTCGAGGATTGGAAGCTGAAAGAACAGCCGGGAGGCGAACTGCACGGCAGATTCCATGCGACCGATCAGCAGAGTGGCGAAGCCCATGAAGGAGACGATCTCGCCGACCGTCGCCATGCCCTGAATGTGCAGGATGGTGCCGATCAGCACGATGGCGATGACGGCCAGCGTGCTGGCGGCGCGGGTCAGCACGTTGACCACGGCCCACCAGTTCAGCACCGGGAACTGGTAGCGGATCACGTCGTCGATGATCTGACCGAACAGGCGGCTCTCGGCGGCGAGCCGGGTGAAGGATTGCACGACCATGACGTTGGCCAGCGCGTCCTGCGCAGTGCCGGCGAGATGCGAGTGGTAGTGCTCGACCCGGCGCTGCCCGGCCTCGGTTTTGCGCACCACCATCACCGTCAGCACGATGAACAGGATGACCAGGACCACCAGGGTCGTCGCAAGACGCCAGTTCAGCAGGAAAGTGAACGGCAGCAGCACGACGACGGCGACGTAGGTTGAAAGCTGGTCCTTGAAGAAGGCGAGCCACAGCCCGAACAGCGCGTCCGACCCGCCGAGCATCACCTTCATCAGGCGGCCGGAGTGGATGTCGCCGTGGAACGACAGCGGCAGCGACAGCACGTGGCCGAAGTAGCGGTTCATGACCTGCAGGCGGTTGCGGTGCGCCATGCGCTCGGAATGCAGCGCGGTCGCGATGTTGGCGCCGATGGCCGCCGCACCCACCGCGAACCAGATGCCCAGCAATATGGCGGATTGCGACCAGAGCTGACTGGGCTGCAGCTTGTCGGATTGCGTCAGCAGGCCGATCACGCGTCCGAACAGGACGGGGTCGAGGAACTGCAGCCCGGCCACAATGACGTTGGCGGCGCCGAGCATGATCGCCAGGCGTTTGTCGGCCCGCAGGACCGCGAGAGCCTGGCGGTAGATCTTGATAAAGCGCATGAATCCATCCGCTGCGTGCATAGGTGACCGGGACAATAGCGTGCTGCAAGGCGACGCTGTGGAGGACCTACGCTGAGATCACGGCAAGAACAGGGCAAACATTAGATAATTTTGTGAAAGCAGCGCCGTCAGATCCGCTGTGAGCGAAACCAAATCGACGGGCTGACAAACTCGTCCTGCGCCGCGACCATCTGGATCTCGCGGGAGCCCGCCTCCACGGTGCGGCGCAGCAGGCCATGGATCGCGCTGCCAGCGGCCTCCAGGGCGGTTTGCGCCTGGCCGGTCCGCAGGTGATGGAACAGGAACAGGGCAGCGACCGCATCCCCGGCGCCGTTTACCGACAGCGGCAGCATCGGCGTCCGCAGCAGGTGGGCGCCCTCCGCGTCGGCGGCCAGCATGTCAACGGCGTCCGTGGGCGTGTCTCGGGTCTGCAGGCTGGTGACCAGCACAACGCGCGGGCCCCCCAGCGCCATCATGGCCCGAAGCCGCGCCACCGCGTGCAGCGCGTCGTCGAGCGTGGCGCAGGACAGCCCGGTTAGGTGCTCCAGCTCGAACTGGTTCGGCGTCAGGATGTCGGCGGCGGGCACGGCGCGGTCGCGAATCAGCTCAGGGATGCCGGGCCGCACGAAGACGCCGCGGCCGTGATCGCCGATGACGGGATCGCAGCAATAGAGCGCGGCCGGGTTGGCGGCGCGGACCCGGGCAACGGCGTCCAGAATGGCGTCGCCGATGCCGGGGTCGCCCATGTAGCCCGACAGGATTGCGTCGCAGGACGGCAGCACGCCGCGTGCCGCGATGCCGTCCACCAAATCCTGCACCGCGGCACCGGTGAACACTTGGCCGGTCCAGGCACCGTAGCCCGTGTGGTTGCTGAACTGCACGGTGTTCACCGCCCAGACCTCGGCGCCGAGCCGCTGCAGCGGGAACATCGCGGACGCGTTGCCGACATGGCCATAGGCGACCCAGGACTGGATGGAGAGGATGTTCATCGGTGCAAGCGTATCCTCTAAGCGCAACGGCCCCCATCGACCGGGAGCAGCACGCCGGTGATGAAGCTGGAGCTATCCTCGGCGAGCCAGAGGCAGGCGTTGGCGATGTCGGCCGGCGTGCTCATGCGGCCGAGCGGAATGCTGGCGAGGAAGCGGGCGCGGTTCTCCGGCGTGTCCGGGACGCCCATGAACTCGGTCAGCAGGTTCGTGGCGCCGATCACCGGGCAGACCGAGTTGACCCGGATGTTGTCGGGCGCGAGCTCGGTGGCCATGCAGTGGGTGACGGTGTTCACCGCGCCCTTGCTACCGTTGTACCAGACCAGGCCCGGGCGCGGCCGGATGCCGGCGGTGCTGCCGATGTTGATGAGCGACCCGCCCCTGCCCTGCTTGCGCAGCAGCGGCACGGCAGCCTGCGCCATCCAGTAGATCGACTTGACGTTCACGGCATAGACCCGGTCGAACTCGTCCGCCTCGACCTCCAGCATCGGGCGGTTGCGGTGCGTCGTGCCGGCGTTGTTCACCACGATGTCGAGGCCGCCGAAGCTCGAAACCGCCGCATCGACCATCGCCTGCACGTCGGGTCCGCGGCTCACGTCCCCCGGTATCGCGACAGCCATGGCGCCGATGCTGCTGGCCACCGCAGTCGCGGCCTCGGCACGCAGGTCGGCGCAGACGACTTTTGCTCCCTCCGCGGCGAATAGCCGGGCGATGCCCTCGCCGAACCCGCCGCCCGCGCCGGTCACCAGCGCCACCTTGCCTTGCAGCCGCATTGTCGTTCCTCCCGTTGAGAGCCGAACGCTAAGCGCCGAGCTCCGCCACGGCAACGGGGTTGCAGGCGGTCCCGCACCCGCCTATCGCGGTGTGGTCCACGCAGGAGCCCTCGCATGCCCGACCCCTTGCTGTTTCAGCCGATCACCTTCCGGTCGGTGACGGCGCGCAACCGTATCGCAGTCTCGCCGATGTGCCAGTACAGCGCCGAGGACGGCCTGGGCGACGACTGGCACATCCAGAACCTGGGCGCGAAGGCGATGGCCGGGCCGGGCTTCGTGTTCACCGAGGCGACGCATACCTCGGCCATCGGCCGCATTACGCATGGCTGCCTGGGGCTGTGGAACACTGAGCAGACGGAGTTCCTGCGGCGCATCGTTCGGTTGATCGAATACGGCGGGGCGGTGCCGGGCATCCAGATCAGCCATGCCGGGCGCAAGGCCAGCAGCCAGCGTCCGTGGGAGGGCGGCCAGGCCCTGCTGCCGGCGGCTGGCGGCTGGACGCCGCTGGCCGCGAGCGCCATCCCGTTTCACGACAACGCCATCGCGCCTCACGCCATGGATGCGGAGGAGATCGCCGGCATCGTCGCGGAGTTCGCGCAAACCGCTCGCCTGGCGCGTGAGGCCGGGTTCCGGGTGATCGAGCTGCACGCGGCGCATGGCTATCTGCTGCACTCGATGCTTTCGCCGATCTCGAACACGCGGAACGACCGATATGGCGGCGACCTCGCCGGGCGGGCGCGCATGCTGATGGAGGTGATCGACGCCGTCCGGGCGGAGTGGCCCGACGACATGCCGCTGTTTGTGCGGCTATCCTGCACCGATTGGCTGCCTGGCGGGCTGATTGCGGATGACGCGGTGCAGATCGGCCGCTGGCTGCATCAGCGGGGCGACGTGGACCTGATCGACTGTTCGACCGGCGGCGTGTCGCCGGCCGCGCGCATCCCATCGGTGCATCCTGGGTATCAGGTGCCGTTTGCCGAACGGGTGCGGGCCGAGGCGGGGATCGCGACCGGTGCGGTCGGCATGATCCGGGGCGCCGAGCAGGCGGCGGAGATCGTCGCCAATGGCCGGGCCGACCTGGTGTTTGTCGCCCGGGCGGTGCTGGCGGACCCGGCCTGGACGCTGCGTGCCGCCGAGGCGTTGGGGGTCAGGATCGAGTTGGTCAAGCAGTACTCTCGCGCCCGCGCCTGAGTTCAAGCAGCATCGGGCCGGATCGAACCGAAGCCGGTCGGGCCGCGTTGCCGCCGTATCGAAATGGAGGACATGTCGTGTTGCAGCGCCTGGTTCCCGTTATGCTAGCCCTGAGTATTGGTTTTGTCGCGACGCCCCGCCCGGTCCACGCCCAGCGATGGGACGAGCGGGGCCCGGATCGCCGCGAACGCTGGGAGCACGACCGTTGGGAGCGGCGGCAGGCTTATGAGCGGCAATATCCCCGACCGGGCTTTTACGCTCCGCCCCCGGTGTACTACGCTCCGCCGCCGCGTTCCTATTACCAAGCGCCGCCCGCACCCTATGCACCGCCGGGCGTCGGCCTTATCTTACCGTTCAGGTAACGAATAAGGGGTGCGTCCATGATCAAACGATCTCCGCGAGTGCTTGCTCTGCTGGCTGCGATCAACCTGTTTGGGAGCCCAGCCTCGGCGCAGGGCACCACGCCGGCCGACTCATCCAACGCGCCGGCGCAGGCTGCCCGGCCGGAACGCACCAAATCCGACCGTGGCGGAATGGTGCAGGTGGAGCGTCGTATCACTGGTCTGCAGCGGCGGCTGAAGATTACGCCGGAGCAGCAGCCGCAATGGGACGCCTTCACGGCCGTTATGCGGCAGAATGCAGGGCATATGGAGACACTGCAGCGCGACCGCGCCGACAAGGTAACGACGATGACCGCGTCGGAGGACATGCGGTCCTACGCGGAAGTGGCGCGTGCCCATGCGGATGACCTGCAGCGTCTGGTCCCTGCGTTCGACACGCTCTACGCGGCGATGACGCCGGAACAGAAGGCCACAGCGGACCGGACCTTTCACGAGTTCCAGGGCCGTGGCGGCAGGGGTCGCGCTCGGCAGCCCTGACGGCTTGCGGTGCGACGGTTGAGACGGCTATACCGTGCGGCTTTGCCGCCGGTCGGTATCGGCAGTGTTATTGGAGCAACCGCCATGAAGCCTGGCATCCATCCGGAATACCACGAGATCACCGTCATCATGACCGATGGCACCCAGTTCAAGACGCGGACCTGCGCCGGCAAGGCCGGGGACACGCTCCGGCTGGACATCGACCCGAAGTCGCATCCTGCCTGGACCGGCGTGCAGCGCATGATGGACACTGGCGGCCAGGTCGCCAAGTTCAACAAGAAGTTCGCCGGGCTGGGGATGCGCAAGTAGGTTTATACCCGCGCTCGCATTCGCCGGCTGATCCCAGCGCCGCACCCTCTTGAACCAGGGCGCGGCGCTTTCTATTTCTGGTGTGTTCGAGATGCCCACTCGGGGTTTTGAGGCCTAACCGAACCGGCCCATTTGGGCGGTTCTGCAAATGACCTTGCTTTTTTGGAGGTTTTTTCATGACATATGATTTCGCACCCCTTTTCCGTACGGCCATCGGTTTTGACCGCATGGCTCGACTGGCTGGCGCGGCTCAAGAAACGGTGTCGCAGGCCTACCCGCCGTATAATATCGAGCGTATCGGCGATGACAGCTATCGGTTGACGATGGCGGTTGCTGGTTTCAGCCAGGATGATCTCGAACTCACCGTGCGTGAGAACTCCCTGATTATTGCTGGCCGCGTGAAGCCGGAGGCGCAGAGCGGTGAGGTTCTGTTCCGCGGCATTGCCGGTCGAGCCTTCGAGCGTCGGTTTGCTCTCGCTGACCATATTGTGGTTGACGGCGCTGATCTGCAGAATGGCTTGTTGCACGTGGGCCTGAAGCGCGTTGTGCCAGAGGCATTGAAGCCGCGTCGCATTCAGATTGGCAGTGCTGCTCAGGCTGCACCAGCCATTGCGAATGATAGCCAAGACGCTGCTCAGGCGGCATAAAACCAAACTCTAGAACGGAGGGCCAGGTGAAAGCCTGGCCCTTTTCGCGTCAGGGTCGCCGGAATACGGTGTCGGCAGCGTTACGATGGCCTAATTTTCGGGTGATCGCATCTTCCGCCCGCGTGATCTCGTGACGTAATTCATTGATGTAGTTTTGCAATTCGGCTACGCCAAGCGGATCAAGCGGTGGCGTAATCAATCGGGCTTTTGGGCGGGGCGCGTCGCCGTCGGTCAAACTATCTTCCATTGGCTCTTTCCCATTCCGGCTGCTTTGCTGATTGATTGCTTGACCCTCGGGACGACGTGGGTCCATACCCCTAATTTTTCACCATATTGGACCGCCTTGCCCCGCTATGGCTACCGTGCGGCGCTGAAGGACATAACGCGATGAGCTTACCGTTGATGCCGAAAGCTACCGCCGTGTGGCTGATCGAGAAGACCGCGCTGACGTTCACTCAGATTGCCGAATTTTGCGGCATGCATCCGCTCGAAGTACAGGCGATCGCTGATGGCGAGGTAGCTCAAGGCATCGTCGGCTACGACCCGGTCGCCAATAGTCAGTTGACGGCGGACGAGATCAGGCGTTGCGAGGCTGATCCGGCCGCGCGCCTCAAGCTGGTTCCAGCTAGTAATCCGATCAATAAACGGTCCCGGGGTGCACGCTATACGCCCGTTGCCAAGCGTAATGATCGTCCGGACGCTATCGCCTTCGTGCTGCGCAACTTTCCGCAGTTGAGCGAGGCGCAGGTTATTAAGCTGTTAGGCACGACCAAGGACACCATCCAAAAGGTGCGCGAGCGCAGCCACTGGAACAGTACTAATATCAAGCCGCGTGATCCCGTAATACTAGGTTTGTGTAGTCAGACCGATCTGAATGCCATGGTTACCCAAGCAAATGAGCGCCTGGCACGTGATGGTAAGACGGTGCCAGTTCCGCCGCCGCCCGAGGCAGAAGAGGCCGCCTGATTTTTCCAGGCGGCCCGGCTTCTACGAGCCTAGTCGGTTGATTTCAGCCACGCAGTCGCTCCATCTCCTCTTTCAGTCGCAGCTTCTCGACCTTTAGGCGCGCCAATGCGTCCCCATCGGGTTGCGGACGATGGTCTTCGTCCGCAATGCGGTTCTCCAGCGTGGCATGACGGTCCTTTAGGGTCTCAATGCGGGACTGCAGATTCATGATGCCTCCTTGCGAATGGGATCTGATCGTGTCGTCACAGCGGCAGCCGCGCCGCCCCTGTCTAACGACGGTACTCCCGCTGTGCCGCTTATTGCTACTCGAATCGAGAGTCGATCGAAAAAGCGTGATAGCCCCGGCCGATTTGGCCCTCAATCCGGGCCGCGTGGCGTTTGATTGATCGCCGTGGTAGTGACAAAGCATGTTGACCGACCGTGATTCACTCCTGCGCCAACTACACGAGCTGCGCAGCGAGCATCGTGATCTCGATACCGTGATCGCCCGGCTGTCAGAAGCCGGAACAGATCAACTGCATCTACAGCGCTTGAAAAAGCGCAAGCTGCTGCTGAAGGACGAATTGTCCTGGCTGGAAAGCCGGTTGATCCCCGACAACATCGCCTGATGCCAAAACGTCTGATCCCGGCCGGGCCGCAGGTAGGCCTGATCATGGGCAGTCAGTCGGATTGGGCCACCATGCAGCATGCGGCCGAGGTGCTCACCCGCTTGAATCTCCCACACGAAATTCGGATCATATCGGCGCACCGGACCCCCGACCGGCTGTCCGAGTATGCCAAGACCGCCCGCGACCGGGGCCTCCGCGTCATCATCGCCGGCGCTGGCGGCGCTGCGCATCTGCCCGGAATGTGCGCCGCCTGGACGTCGCTGCCCGTATTGGGCGTACCGATCGAAAGCCACGCGCTGAGCGGCATGGACAGTCTGCTGTCCATCGTGCAGATGCCAGCCGGCGTCCCGGTCGGAACGCTGGCGATTGGGCGGGCCGGCGCGGTGAATGCCGGACTGCTGGCCGCAGCGATCCTGGCCGTCGCCGATCCTGCGCTGACCACCCGGCTCGATACGCTGCGCGCCGAGCAAACCGCCGCGGTCGCCGACGCGCCCGAGGGCTGATGCTTATGCCGGCGCTCCCGCCCAACGCGACCATCGGCATTATCGGCGGCGGGCAGCTCGGCCGCATGTCCGCCATGGCCGCGGCCCGCCTGGGCTATCGCTGCCATATATTGACGCCGGAGCCGGACAGTCCGGCCGCTCAGGTCTCGGCCGCGTGCACCCTAGGCGACTACGAGGATTCCGCAGTGCTACGGCATTTCGCCGAAGCGGTCGATGTCATCACCTTTGAGTTTGAGAACGTGAGCGCCGCTGGATTGGACCTTTTGGCGTCGTTGCGCCCCGTACATCCCTCCCCCGCCGTGCTGCGCATTAGCCAGGACCGTGTTCTGGAAAAAAGCTTTTTGGCCGATGCCGGAGTACCGACCGCGCCGTGGCGGGCCGTAGCGACCCTGTCAGACCTGTGCGCTGCCGTTGACGCCTTGGGCCTGCCTGCCGTGCTGAAGACGACCCGGCTTGGCTATGACGGTAAAGGCCAGGCCGTGCTGCGCGCCGGCGAGGATATTGAGGCTGCCTGGGCCGCGCTCGACCCTAAACCATTAGTGCTGGAAGGTTTCGTCGCCTTCGCCTGCGAGATCAGCGTCATCGTCGCCCGCGGGGCTGACGGCGCTGGAACGGTATTTGACGTTATGGAGAACCGGCATCGCGACGGTATCCTGGACCTGACCTTGGCGCCGGCCCGGGTCGCACCAGGCACGGCTGCAGAGGCGCAACGGGTGGCGTGGCGGGTCGCTGACGCGCTCGACCTCGTTGGCCTGCTGGCCGTGGAGTTGTTCGTGGACACGTCCGGCCGCGTGATGGTCAACGAGATTGCGCCGCGGCCGCACAACTCCGGCCACTGGACCATCGATGCCTGCCCGGCGAGCCAGTTCGAGCTGCATGTCCGCGCCGTCACCGGCCTGCCGCTGCCGCCGGGCCGGAGGCACGCGGATGCGGTGATGAAAAACCTGGTCGGGCCGGAGGAGACGGCGCTTTGGCCGCAGATCGTCGCAACACCCGGCATGATCCCGCATCTTTATGGTAAGGCCGAGGCCCGGCCCGGCCGCAAGATGGGCCATGTGACCCGGCTGTTTCCGCTAGGCGCGCTGCCCGACGATGCCGGGATATCCCGTGCTCTGGGCTGCCTCGCGCCGGCCTGACCTCTGGCCCGGCCGAGTAGTAACCCTCGACGACATGAGCCTTGGCTTGCTGTCCGGCAAGTCGGATGCGATTGTCCTGCCATAGGCGACCGGCCTGGCATGGGCCCGAAACACGAGGACCGCATGGCCAAGATCAAGGTAAAAACTCCCGTTGTCGAGCTCGATGGCGATGAGATGACACGGATCATTTGGGGCTTCATCAAGGACAAGCTGATCCTGCCGTATCTCGACATTGACCTGAAATACTATGATCTGGGAATCGAGTACCGGGATCAGACGGAAGACAAGGTGACGGTGGACGCCGCCAACGCCATCAAGCAATACGGCGTCGGCGTGAAGTGTGCGACCATCACGCCAGACGAGGCCCGGGTGACCGAATTCAGGCTGAAGAAGATGTGGCGCAGCCCGAACGGCACGATCCGCAACATCCTGGACGGCACGATCTTCCGCGAGCCCATCATCTGCCACAACGTCCCGCGCCTGGTGCCGCACTGGACTCAGCCGATCGTCATCGGCCGCCATGCCTACGGCGACATCTATCGCGCGACCGAGCGGAAAATCCCCGGACCGGGCAAGGTCACGCTGACCTATCATCCGCCCGGCGGTGAGCCTGAGGTCATGGAGATTTTTGACTTCAAGGGCCCGGGCGTGGTGATGGGAATGCACAACACCGCAGCGTCGATCGGCGGATTTGCCCGTGCCAGCTTCAACTATGGCATCGCGCGCAAGTATCCGGTCTATCTGTCAACCAAGAACACGATTCTCAAAGCCTATGACGGCATGTTCAAGGACATCTTCCAGCAGATCTTCGACGCGGAGTTTAAGACCGAGTTCGACGCGCTGGGCATCACCTACGAGCATCGTCTGATCGACGACATGGTCGCCAGCGCGCTCAAGTGGAACGGCGGGTATGTTTGGGCGTGTAAGAACTATGACGGCGACGTGCAGAGCGATATCGTGGCGCAGGGCTTCGGCAGCCTTGGCCTGATGACCAGCGTGCTGATGAGCCCGGACGGCAAGACGGTCGAGAGCGAGGCCGCGCACGGCACGGTGACGCGGCACTTCCGCGAGCACCAGAAGGGGCGGGAGACCAGCACCAATCCAATTGCCTCGATTTTTGCCTGGACCCGCGGCCTGGCCTATCGCGGGCGTTTCGACGCGACGCCCGACGTCACGGCGTTCGCCGACACGCTGGAGCGCGTTTGCGTCGAGACGGTCGAGAGCGGGGCGATGACCAAGGACCTCGCCAGCCTGATCGGCCGGCAGCAGCCCTGGCTGAACACCCAGGACTTCCTGGACCGTATCGACGCCAACCTGCAGACGGCGATGGCGGTGTCGAAAGCGGCCTGATCTTCAACGAGCCTGGCCGATTCGGCGGGCATTTTTCGGGGTATAAGCATGGACGGATTACAAGGCTTGGCGAGCTATCCCTTGCCGCGGCGCGGCGTAATTATGACCGGGCTGATTAGCGGCTTCACGCTCGCGACCACCCGCGTTGACGCGCAGGCGATCCACACCGACGCGGCCGGCCTCGCCGCCGGGGAGACCACGATCCCGACTTCCGAAGGGGTGTTGCCGGCGTATTTCGCCCGGCCGGACGGCGCCGGGCCGTTCCCGACCGTGCTGGTCATCGAAGAGATCTTCGGCGTCCATGAATACATCAAGGACACGTGCCGGCGGCTGGCGAAAGCCGGCTATCTGGCCGTGGCGCCCGAGCTGTATGCGCGGATCGGCGATCTATCGAAGATGACAGACGTCAGTGCCATCATACGCGACGTGATCAGCAAGACGCCGGACGACCAGCTGTTGCTGGACTTGGATGCTGCGGCGACATGGGCGGCGGCAAATCACGGCGATCCTAAGCGGCTGGCCGTAACCGGCTTCTGTCGCGGTGGCCGTGATACCTGGCTGTATGCCGCGCATAATCCGGCGCTGAAGGCGGCCGTCGCCTGGTATGGCCCGGTCGGCGGCAACCCGTCGGCGATCCAACCGCATAATGCCGCTGATGTCGCGACCGAGCTCAAGGCGCCGTTGCTGGGCCTCTATGGCGGGCAGGACGCCGGCATTCCGGTGGCGGATGTCCAAACCGCGGCGGCAAAGGCTACAGCTGCCGGGAAGGTCGTGAAAATCCACGTGTTTGATGACGCCCCGCACGGCTTTCATGCGGACTACCGGCCGAGCTACCGCAAAGCCGACGCGGATGCGGGCTGGCAGGAAATGCTGCAGTGGTTCGCTAAGTATCTGGCCTAATCAGCACGGGCGAATTTAAACCGCCAGCATAGCCCGAATCGCGTCGAATGCCGCCGAGGTTGCGGCGGCATTCGGTCCGCCGGCCTGGGCGAGGTCCGGTCGGCCACCCCCGCCGGTTCCGCCCATAGCGGCACTTGCCGTGCGTACGAGCTCGACAGCGTTGAACCGAGGCAATAGGTCCGACGACACGCGTACTACAAGGCTCGCTTTGCCGTCAGCCGACGAAACGGCGGCTACGATGCCGCTGCCGAGTTGGGTGCCGATCGCCTCGGCCACCCCCTTCAGGTCGCGCGGCGGGATGTCGCCGAGATCACGCGCTGCAAAGACGACGTCCCCGACAGTCTCAACCGCCGCCGCGGCAGTTCCAGTCGCGAGTTTTCGCTGCAGCTCGGCGACCTGGCGCTCCAACTTGCGCCGATCCTCGACAAGCTGTCCGACACGGTCGGCAATCTCCGCTGGGCTTGCGCGCAGTGCGGCCGCGATGTCGGACACGCGACGATCGATCTCGGCAACCGCGGCAAGGGCAACGCTTCCGGTCACCGCCTCAATGCGGCGCACCCCGGCGCTGACCGCGCCCTCGCTGACGATTCGGAATAGGCCGATGTCGCCGGTTCGGCGGACATGCGTGCCGCCGCAGAGCTCGACCGAGAACGCCCGTCCGGCCGGGTTCGAACCGCCCATCGAAACGACCCGAACCTCGTCGCCGTATTTTTCTCCGAACAGCGCCATGGCACCCTCCGCAACAGCGGTCTCCGGGGTCATCAGATGTGTTGTGACCTCGCTGTTCTCGCGGACGCGGGCATTCACCTCAGCCTCGACCAACGCCAGGTCCGTCCGGCTGATGGGTGTTGGCTGGCTCACGTCAAAACGCAGCCGGTCCGGGGCATTTAGGCTGCCCTTCTGCATAACGTGCGATCCAAGCCGATCGCGCAGCGCCGCGTGCAGCAGATGAGTCGCACTGTGATGCGCCCGGATTGCGCCCCGGCGCGCATGGTCAACCTCGGCGGCAACCGAGGCGCCCACGACGGCGGTGCCAGCTTCGACCACGCCGAAATGCACAAACAGGTCGCCGAGCTTTTTCTGGGTGTCGTCGATGCGGATCCGCAGCGCGCCTGATGCGACCAACAAACCGGCGTCGCCGACTTGGCCGCCGCTCTCGGCATAGAACGGCGTTTGGTTCAGCACGACCGCGACGGCCTGTCCTGCAGTGGCCTTGTCCGCCGCGACACCATCGACAACCAGCGCCACAACCTCCGCCTCGGCGCTCTCGGTCGAGTAGCCGAGGAACTCCGTCGCGCCGGTCCGCTCCCGCAAGTCGAACCACACGCGCTCGGTTGCTGCGTCGCCGGAGCCGGCCCACGCCGCCCGTGCGCGTTTCCGCTGCTCCTGCATCGCCGCGTCGAACCCGGCCACATCCACAGTCCGCCCCTGCTCGCGTAGCGCATCCTGCGTCAGGTCGAGTGGAAATCCGAATGTGTCATACAGCTTGAAAGCGACAGCGCCGGGCAGCGCGCCGCCCTCGGACAGTCGCGCCGTCTCTTCGGACAGCAGGCCAAGACCGCGCTCGAGCATCGCCTTGAAGCGATCCTCCTCCAGCCGCATCGTCTCGACAATCAACGGCTCGGCGCGCGGCAGCTCGGGGTAGGCCGCGCCCATCTGGCGTATCAAAGCCGGCACAAGACGATGGAATGTCGCCTCACGTGTGTCCATCAAATGCAGGTGACGCATCGCCCGGCGCATGATCCGACGCAAGACATAGCCGCGTCCGTCACTTGCCGGCAGCACGCCATCGGCGATCATGAATGAGACGCTGCGCAGATGGTCGGCCACGATGCGGTGGCTGGTCTGAAACGGCCCATCCACGGCCTGCCCAGTCACCTCGGCACTTGCCAGCACCAAGGCGCGCATCATGTCGATATCGTAGTTGTTGTGCTTGCCCTGCATGACAGCGACGAAGCGTTCGAAGCCCATGCCGGTGTCAATCGACGGATGCGGCAACGGAGTGCGGGTCCCCGGCGGCCCCTCCTCGAACTGCATGAAGACAAGGTTCCAGATTTCAATGAACCGATCGCCGTCCTCATCGGCGCTGCCAGGCGGCCCACCTGGGATGCTGTCGCCATGGTCAAAGAATATTTCTGAACATGGACCGCAAGGCCCTGTGTCGCCCATGCGCCAGAAGTTGTCGGACGTAGCGATCCGCAGGATGCGACTATCCGGCAGTCCCGCGATCTTCCGCCAAAGGGCAGCAGCGTCGTCATCGTCGGCATAGACAGTGACCAGCAGCTTTTCCGGTTTGATGCCGAAGTCACGGGTCAGCAGCTTCCAGGCATGTTCTATGGCGACGGGCTTAAAATAGTCGCCAAAGCTGAAATTCCCCAACATCTCGAAAAAGGTATGATGCCGAGCGGTGTAGCCTACGTTATCAAGATCGTTGTGCTTACCGCCGGCGCGGACACATTTCTGGGCTGTGGTGGCACGCACATAGGGACGCCGTTCCTGCTCCGTAAAAACATTCTTGAACTGAACCATGCCGCTATTTGTGAATAGCAGCGTAGGATCATTTGTTGGAACCAGCGAACTGCTGGGGACCACCTCATGGCCATTACGGGCGAAAAACTCAAGAAAGGTCGCACGGATGTCATTGCTGCTGGCCATGGCGAAAAGGGGTCGTCCTAATAGGGTGCGACCCCGTGCGTAGCCTAGGTCACGCCTCCTGTCATCCGCGCCGGGCCCTTAGCCGTCAGTGGTTCTTCCCGCGGCCGGTCTTGTTCTGCAGGGCATCGATCTTCAACGAGGCGTCGGCCTTGCTCAATGATGAATCGAATTCCTCCCCCGCCTCCTCACAAAGCGTCTTCAAGTAGCTCGCCTGGGCACCGGTCATCGTCTCATTGCCAGTCGTCCACTCATGCGGGTCTTTCTCAACGTTCGACGGCGTCGCCTGCTCGTTCGCTGCAGCTTTTGGGTCTGTGCTCATGAATACTCCAACGTTGAAAATCCTGTTTTGTTCCCTGAAAATCGTCATCGCTGATAGGGTATCGGCAGCAGAATGCGAACCGGCACCTTTTGCAGACCGCCTGCCGTGTTAATAATGACGAATGCGGCCGGGTCGTAGTCCAACAGGTTCTCACGGCATGCGCCGCAGGGCGATACGACCGCGATCTCCCGGACCGGCTCGTCTGGTTTCGGATGCCGGACCGCCACAGCGCACTCGATCGTGCCGTCCCCGTCCATCACCGCCCGGCCAAGCGCGATCGCCTCGGCGCAGATTGATAGCCGGCCAACCGTGGCGCCCAGGTGAACGCCCGTCCACACCCGCCCATCTCGGCCGCGCAACGCCGCACCGACCGTATGCCAAAATGGCCGATAATGATGCAACAGCACGGTACGGGCAGCGTCCACCAGCGCGTGGTCAGCAACCGTCAGCGGAACGGCGCCGATCAGGCCCGGCGCCGGAGAATAGTCGGGCAACTTGGACCTAGTCGGCCGCTTCGGCGTCATCGCCCTCTTCGGGCGGCGCCAGCATCGAGTTCGCTACAACGCCGGACTGCTCCCGCACCTTCTTCTCAATCGACTCTGCCATGTCTTTATGATCCCGCAAAAACTGCTTGGCGTTCTCGCGGCCCTGTCCGATGCGCGTGCTGTCATAGCTGAACCAGGCGCCGGATTTCTCGACCACGTTGGCTTTCACGCCCAGATCGATCAGCTCACCCACCTTGCTGATGCCCTCGCCATACATGATGTCAAACTCCACCTGCCGGAATGGCGGCGCTAGCTTATTCTTGACGACCTTGACGCGGGTCTGGTTGCCGACGACCTCTTCACGATCCTTGATCTGGCCGATACGCCGGATCTCCATGCGGATTGAAGCGTAGAATTTCAGGGCATTGCCGCCCGTCGTCGTCTCAGGATTGCCGAACATCACGCCGATTTTGAGCCGGATCTGGTTCAGGAAAATCAGCATCGTGTGCGACTTGGCCACGCTGCCCGTCAGCTTGCGCAAGGCTTGGCTCATCAACCGGGCGTGCAGGCCGACATGGGTGTCGCCCATCTCGCCCTCGAGCTCGGCGCGCGGTACCAGGGCTGCGACGCTGTCGATTACCACGATGTCCACCGCACCCGACCGCACCAGCGTGTCGCAAATCTCCAGCGCCTGCTCGCCGCCATCGGGCTGGCTCAGCAGCAGGTTATCGACATCGACGCCCAGCTTGCGGGCATAGATCGGATCGAGTGCGTGCTCCGCATCAATAAACGCGCAGGTGCCGCCGCGCTTCTGCGCCTCGGCGATCGCATGCAGCGCCAGTGTCGTTTTGCCCGAACTTTCCGGCCCGTAGATCTCGACGACACGGCCGCGCGGCAGTCCGCCGATTCCAAGGGCAAGATCCAAGCCGAGCGAACCCGACGGGATCGTCTCGATCTGCTGGTCGCCAGCCTTGGCGCCCATCCGCATGATCGAGCCTTTGCCAAACGCCCGCTCGATCTGCGTCAGTGCTGCATCGAGCGCTTTATTCTTGTCCATGTTCGATCCTTGTCCCGCTCGTTCGCCCTGCAGCCCGCTCGCTTAACAGAGTGTCACACCGGCAAACGATGCCGCAACTATCCGGTTAACGCATTCTAAGAAAGTTCTAGCCAGGCAGGCGCTTGCCGCTCAAGAGAGTCCTAGATAGGCGAGCGTTTGCCGCTCTACAAGAACGTAAAGTGAACGCAATTAGCGACTGCCGAACTCGCCTCGCAGGCGCCAGACATAGGCGATAATCTCCGCAACCACCTTGAAGTGCTCAGCTGGCACCTCGGCGTCCAGCTCAAGCGTGTGCAGAATCCGCGCCAATGGCGGATTCGCCACGAGCGGAACCCCGTGTTTCGTTGCCATGGCGCGAATACGCGCGGCGACCTCGTCCATGCCTTTTGCCACGACACGCGGCGCGGATTGCGTCCCACGATCATAGGCGAGCGCCACGGCGTAGTGCGTTGGGTTGGTGATGACGACGGTGGCGCTGGGCACGGCTGCCATCATGCGCTGCCGAGCGCGTGCCATGCGCATCTGGCGCAGCTTGGCCTTCAGGCGTGGGTCGCCCTCGCTGTCCCGATGCTCCTCCTTGATCTCTTGCGCCGTCATCCGCATGCGTTTGGCAAAGCGGAACCGGACCCAGGCGAGGTCGAGCACCGTGATGCCCGCCTGGCAGGCCAGGACCAATATGCAGAGGTGGATCAGGTCCCGGGTCAGCCGGTCCAACAAGGTCTCGGGCTGCCACATGACCGAGGCAGTCACGCCGGGCAACGCGTCCATGAGGGCACGCCAAGCTGCCCAGGCGAGGACGCCGACTTTTGCCAGAGACTTCAAAGCCTCGATCAGGCTGTTTGGGCCAAGCAACTTTTTCAGACCGCGCATCGGGCTGAGACGCGCCAGGTCCGGCATCAGCGCCTTGCCGTGCAGCAAGCCGCCGGTTTGCAGCAGGACCGAGACGCCGCCGGCCAGCAATACAGCCCCGATCAGCGGCCCGGCCGCGAACAGCAACGCCCAGCCAGCGTCCCGCAGCGCTGCATCCGGCGTCGCATTCATGGCGCCCAGCATGCGGACGAGCCGGGCTAACAGGTCGCGGGCCAACCCGGGACCGGCCATTGCAAGGACCAGGGTGGCAGCTCCAAGTCCGGCCAGAACGGAAAGCTCCCGCGAGAGCGGCGCCTCGCCGTCGTCACGGGCACGCTGCAGGCGGTGCTCGGTTGCCGGCTTATTGCGATCGCCGCTCTCAGCCCCTTCCGCCACGGTCCGATCCCTGCGCTACAGGCCAGGCAGGCCGGACCAGGCGGTGTTCACCGCCTCGGTCCAGGCGCCCAGGATGTGCGACGCCAAGATGCCGAGCAATACCAGGCCAGCCAGGATTTGACCCGGCACCGCTGCGGTATAGACCTGCAGTTGCGGCACGAGGCGCGCGAGCAGGCCCAGCGCCACCTGGAACACCAATCCCGCGAGCAGGAACGGGGCAGAAAGCCGGATCGACAGGCTGAAACAGGCGACCAACGCTCCGGTGACGCTCTCAGCCAACGGCCCCGCAGGCATCACGGAGCCTGGCGGCACGAGCTGATAGCTTCCAGCGAGCGCGGTGAGCGGCAGGGCATACAGCCCGCCCGACAAGATCAGCACCGGCGCCACTAAGCCGAACAGCCGGGCCATCGCAGCCGACTGGCCGCCGAGCGCCGGGTCCTGCTGCACGACGCTCGACAGGCCGAGCATGTAGGACACGACAGCGCCCGCCATGCCGAGTGCCAATGCCGGCAGCCGCGCCAGCCAGCCGAGCAGGCTGCCGACCAACAGCTCGGCGGCCACCATCGCGGCGCCGCCAAAGCCGATTTCAGGCACGGCGGGCACGAGCGGCGCGACGGCGGGAACCAGCAGGACGGTGATCGCCAACGCAAGTCCGGCACGGACGATGGGCGGCGGCTCGGCCTCGCCCAAGCCCGGCAGCAGCATGACGGCCATGCCGGTGCGAGATAGCACGAGGGCGAATGCGAAAGCCCAGCTCGGCAGCGCGGCCAGCAGGGCTGCGTCATCCATGGTCCGGTGTCCGTCGGATGACGCAGGTCACTGGCCGCCGACGACGATCAGGCGGTCCATCAGGATGTGGGTGTAGTCGGCGAGGGTGGACGCCATGAACGGGCCCAGCAGCGCTATCATGCCGCCGAGCACCAGCAGCTTGGGAAGGAAAACGAGCGTCGCCTCGTTGATCTGGGTGACCGCCTGGATCAGCGACACGATCAGCCCGACCGCAAGCGCCGCGAGCAGCAGCGGTCCGCCGAGCTTCAGCACGATCCACAGCGTCTCCCGCAGCGCAGCGGCGACCTCGGTGTTATCCATGCTTTCTGGGCATGCTAGATGGGCATTCGCATGACGTCTTGGTACGCCTGCACGACCCTGTCGCGGATCGCCACTGCGGATTGCAGCGCCAGCTCGGCGCGGGATACTGCCGTCACCACCTCCGTCAGGTTGCCGCCGCCAGCGATCGCCTGCATCGACTGCGCGTCCGCCTTGTGCCCTGCTTCCACGACGGAGCCGAGCGCCCGCGTCAGCGCGTCGCCAAATCCCGGCGTGGCCGGACCGCCCTCCCCCAGCCCAGCGCCGCTCTGCACGCGCGCATACGCTCCAGCGGCACCGGCCGGGGTGACGGTGACGACCGGGATCGTCATTTCAGCAGCTCGATCGTGCGAGTCAGCATCGAGCGCGTGACCTCCATCACGTTCAGGTTCGCGCTATAGCCGCGCTGCGCCTCGCGCATGTCCATGACCTCGATGAAGCTGTTGACGTTGGGCGTACGCACATAGCCCTTCGCGTCAGCCGCCGGATGCGACGGGTCGAAGCGCATCGGCAGCTCGCTTTTGTCGGGGGTGATCTCCTTGACGCGGACGGTCGTGACGCCCAGGGCCTGGTCCATCCGGTTTTCGAAGCTGATGACCTTGCGACGGTAGGGTTCGGCGCCGGGCGTCGATCCCGTAGTGTCTTGGTTGGCGAGGTTCTCCGCGATGGTACGCAGCCGGGCGGTCTGCGCGTCCATGCCGCGGGCCGATATGGCGAGCGCCTTTGTGATGTCCATCCGCCCTACCCCGCCCGACCGAGCGCGGTGCGGAACATTCCTTCGTATTTGCGATAGAGGTTCGCCACCAGCTCCTGCGTGCTGGCCGTATCGGCAACTTTGGTCAATTGATCGTGTCTGCTCATCTCCCCCGTTGATCTGGAATGTCTGGCGCTGCGCGTGAGGCGGCTTGACGTGACCCTGATGCTTGGGATTCAAAGCGGGGATGACCGAGCTTCCTGATCTCAGCTGTCTGACGCACGAGGAGAAG
>JANXVC010000087.1 GCA_025351925.1 Rhodospirillales bacterium
CGAGTTCGGGATCATTCGTTCGCTGCTCTCGACGGCAAAAAAGCAGGGATGGGACATCCTGAGTGCACTCGCCGCTCAGCCCTCACAGCTGCTCGCGCAGCTGCGAACCGGCTGATCCCTCAGCGGACCTGGGCAGTTACAATAAAACATATAACGACAGGTTTCTTCCGATCCACTTCGATCGGAAAAAGTTCGAGATCGGGGCTGCGCTGAGGCGCAGTGTCCCATCCTTGTTTTTGCATGCGGGCACGCCCCTCAGTCGGCGCTGGCCGCCATAGTCGGCAGTCCGTCTGCACCCCCCAAGTGCTCGTGGGAGCGGTCGGGGATCGGTGGGCGTAAAACGGCGACTGATAATTCTTGGAAGATCCCACCATCCTTGGAGAAATTGGGATTATAGAACGGGTCGGCTTGGATCTCAGGACCCCAGCGGGTCAGCATAACCTGCTCTTCATAGACGAATCGTCCCAAATGCGCGTCGCTCATATCGTCGCCGCGACTGACCGATTCATGGTGCTCCGCAACCACGTAGGGGCAGTAGATGACCTTGCTGCCAGCCCGACGCAGCTTCAGGCAGAGATCGACGTCATTATAGGCGACCGAGAGCTCTTTTTCATCGAAGCCGCCTACCGCCTGGAATGCATCCGCGCGACACAGCATCAAGGCGGCGGTCACAGCCGAGAGCTCCTGCGCGCAGATGCCGCGTCCCATATAGAATGGATCATCGATGTCCCGTCCACGATTGGCATGGTCGCCCACACCGCCCACACCCAGAATGACCCCACCGTGTTGCACGGTACGGTCCGGAAACACCAGCTTGGCGCCGACTGCGCCCACCGCCTTGTCAGCCAGTGCCTCGTTCACCAGCAGTCGCAGCCAATCCGACTGCTCGACGAACACGTCGTTGTTCATGAAGACGAAGAACTCGCTTTTTGACTGCAGGCAAGCGATGTTGTTGAGACGGGAATAGTTGAAGGCTTCCTCGACCCTGATGACCCGCACGCGCTCATGCTTTTGCGCCTTGCCACTGAATGCCGCCGCCTCCCGGCTGGCTGACCAGTTGTCAACCAGGATAACTTGGTAGTTCCGGTAGTCTGTGTTGTTGAGCAGCCGGTCCAGGCACCGCCGGGTGACATCCAGTTGCTCTCTGAATGGGATGATCACGGTGACGCTTGGCTCCTCTTGGAAGCCCCAGTCCACGCGGTAAACCGTCACGCCCAGCATAGGGGAGACGTCGACGGCATGTCCCTGTCGCTTCAGATGATCGCGCACTGCCATCGCCCCAGCATCGACAGCGTATGATTTCGCCGAGATGACCATCGCCGTAGAGCCTGGCGTTTTGCGCCAGTGATAGATCACTTCCGGCACATGGACGATATGGGCCGGCGCTATGATTTCGGACAGCCGAAGTACCAAGTCATGGTCCTGCGCGCCATCGTATTCCTGATGCAACGGCCCGACCGCGCGCAATGTTGCTGCTTCGACCATGAGGAAATGACAGACATAGTTCTGTCCGAGCATGAGCCGGTGATTCCAGTCGCCCTTCAAGTTGGGGTCGGAATAGCGACCGAAATCGTCGATCTTATCTTCATCAGAATAGAGCAGCCGTGCGCCGGTATTCAGCGCGGCCTCAACCATGATTTCGACAGCGACGTCGAGCAATAGATCATCATGGTCAAACAGCGCAATATATTCACCTTTCGCCGCGGCTATAGCCGTATTTGTAGCGCCGCTGATGCCAGTGTTTTTCTTCTGTGGAACAGATCGAATCCGATCATCGCTCATACAAAATTCATCAATAATCCTGGTCAGATCTTTTGACTTGCTGCAGTCGTCAACCAGAATCAGTTCCCAATTCGTGTATGTCTGCCCCAGCACCGACGCAACCGCCGCCTTGAAATCCGTCATGCGCGGTCGGTAAACCGGGCATAGAATGCTGATCAGCGGCCGTCGCTGATTGGTTGGCCATGCCTTCAGTCGGCGGCGATAGCGCAATGCCGCATGATATTGCCGCGCCCAGGGATCATAGTCGGCCAGCATGAAAACGCGTTCGGACATCATGTCCTTCAGTTCACGTTTCAGCCGCCACAATTGCGTACTCATGTCCTCGACGACATTATGCAGGCGTGCGACGCGGGTGTCAGAGAGGTGAGCGGCATACTCGAACGAGACGGGACTGCCCTCGATCTGCTCGCCGTTGGCTGCCAAGCGGAAATCAAAGGTATAGGACCGGCCGTCACGGAACCGTGCCGGCGGCCGGAACATGAAGCCGCAATACGGGTCGCAGCCGAGCGCTTTCGCGACATCTGCACGGTGCTTGTCCGTCTTGACCCGGCCTATTTCAACACCGTCATACAGGACGAGCACATCAACGCCGCCCTGCTTGACCGTACTGCCGTGATCCTGCCGCACCGCCCAGCCACGCAAAGCGCCATGGGTCAGCCCGTCCACGAAGCCTGAGAACCCGAGGGGAGCGTGCATGCAGAGAACCGCTGAATTCGCCATGCCGCCTTCACGGTCGGAAAACAGGAGGTATTCGCCGCTATGAAACCTCACAGATATCGCGTGGGGCTCACCGTCCAGGTATCGCTCCGGGATCGCAAAGCGGAAACCTGATTGGCTGCTGCGCAATCCGGCACTTTCGAGGTCCGGCCGGTCGATATCACAGAAGAAGTTGGCCACCGGACTATCGTCCAGAAATAGGAACAGGCTTGCGGCCTTCTCTCCACGGAATGAGTCGATAGCCCAACCATTGACGTAGCCGTCTTTGATATAATCGACGTGGCCGTAGCGCGGATTCTTTTGCATGTTGCGTCCTGTCTTGGCAGGGTCCCGCGTTCAACCACGCATAACACTGCGCATTTTACTGTGGTCACAACGACGTTACTACCTATACGTGCTACTCCGGCGCTTTTTAGCCGTCAAGGTCTATTCGATTGCGATGCAATATGGAACCGAGAAAAAGTCTCGAATTAATTACGCGGCGATGCAACCAACTGTCATCAATATGACTAGTGGTTGTAGATTCGGCCCTATATGAGCTTAGACTACAACTGCAATAAAGCATAGCCCTTCAATGTTCTATCTGAGAATGGCGGCCTGTGTGAGCGTCACGCCGCAAAAGCGGTATGGCCTTGTGCCTGGCCATAGGCCAAAAAATGCTCAAGCGGGTCGATACCGAGTGCCCGTACATCAGAATAAGCGGCAAGATACCGGGATGTACTGAACTGCGCCGATGGATTGCGGCCCTCATGCCAGCCATACTGCTCAAAGTGCCAGACCGGATTGAGCCGTGCAGCCGCGACATCAGGGTTGTGGCTGAGATAATATCCGGTGTCGAAAAGTGCGTCAGGACTTAGCCCCGCTCGCCAGCCCATGTCATCATAGCTCGCGGCGGGTGTCTGCTCATCTCCCCCGTTGATCTGGAATGTCTGGCGCTGCGCGTGAGGCGGCTTGACGTGACCCTGATGCTTGGGATTCAAAGCGGGGATGACCGAGCTTCCTGATCTCAGCTGTCTGACGCACGAGGAGAAG
>JANXVC010000089.1 GCA_025351925.1 Rhodospirillales bacterium
CTTCTCCTCGTGCGTCAGACAGCTGAGATCAGGAAGCTCGGTCATCCCCGCTTTGAATCCCAAGCATCAGGGTCACGTCAAGCCGCCTCACGCGCAGCGCCAGACATTCCAGATCAACGGGGGAGATGAGCAGACACAATCCCCTATTTTGTTATGGGCTGACCCGGCGCCCCGATGAAACTATGGCTGTTGCTGATGCCCTTGAAAGGTGAGCGACCTCAGCAACGTCGGCGCGCATCAGAGTTATAAATGTCACACATGCGAGCTTACCTATTGATATAGTCCCTATTGTACTGTGGTCTAGATCGTTTAGCCCAAGACGCACGCTGGGATGTCCCTTACAGCTTCGTTATGAGATTACAAGATATGCAAAGTTTTAGAGATTTAGCGAGGCGTTAGTCATACCGACAGTGGCGTATTGCGCTTAATACTTGCTATTCTCATTCATCAATATTTGCATTCTGGGTCGAGGAGGTTTTTGAGCGAGGTGGCGAAGTTTTAACCCGGCGTTGATATCTGGCTGGCGGCGGGCAACCAAAGTCAGGCTTCAATATCGTTCTTGGTGCATACCAATGCATCGCTGGCCACTGAGGTTTTCCTGCGAACTCTTACTATTTCGTGCATGGCTGATGCCGCAACTCGGAATTGACCATGCATTTGCCGACTGTTTTCCCACTTAACAAGGTTGTTTGAACGTCATGCGACCACTTCCCATCAAACAGCTTCGTGAAGATCGCACGATCGCCGGGGAACACGCCCTACCGAGGGGCTTCCTGAGCAATTGGCGACTGAAGTCGCGCGTCGGCACAATGTCTGGACTGCCCAACCGACGGTCGAAGCGGCTGAACATAGTCTTGATCTGTCATTTTGGACGGACCGGATACAATATTCTACGGTCACTTCGGGCCATGGGCGCACAGGTATATTTGATTCACGACAACCGGTCTGCATCACTCAGATTCTCGCGCCGCTGCACGGTCATCCACGCATCGGAGGATTTGCAGACGACCAACCCGGACTCGGTGCTTGGCATCATCAATGACCTGCACCTCGACATCGGCTTGGACAGCGTCATGGCGAGTGATGTGGAGAGTCTGGCGTTCCTGTCGCGGATTAAGGATCGGCTGCTCGCCCCGGTGTTTCCGATGTCGGATGCCGATACGCTGATGACCCTTCATAATAAATGGGAGTTTTACAAGTTATGCGAGACTGCAGCAGTTGCCGTACCGAAGTCGCTGTTACTTAATAGCAAGACTGAGTGTAATCTCGACATCGTCCAGCGTGAATTAGGCTTTCCCATCATCATCAAGCCGGTGGACTCCTATGGTCAGCGTGGCATTACCATATTGAGGGGCCGGACACAGGCCGCGGAGTGGCAGCGGTCCCGTGAAGACTATGATCAAGCTGTGATCGTGCAGGAGTATCTTGAGGGGCGGGATTGGGCGCTGAGTGTTTTTGCGCTAGATGGCGTCATCAAGCACTGGGTATCCTGGGTCTGCCCGAGCCAGCTTGACTCCGGTTATGGCATTGGCCGGTTCCTCGCGACCGAATTCATTCCGCGTGACGACCTTCTCGACATGACGCAGAAGATCATCGCGGCCACCCACTTCTCGGGCGTTGCAAACTTCGACGCGCGATACGACGATCATGCGTGCACCATGAAGATGCTGGAGTGCAACCCCAGGTTCTTCAACCGTATGTCAGCAGCCCGGCTAAGCGGCCTGGACTTCGTACGGCCTGGCCTCCCGGTCGGGGGCAGCCAACCAATCCATCTAGGCAATGTTAGCTATTATCCTTGGCAGGAATTGTTTTCAAAGCGTGGATTGCAGCGTCTGCTGCAAAGAAAATGGCGCCTTGCGCCGCTACTGCATGATCTTTACGAAATGGGCACTGATCCGCTACCACCAATTGTTCGGAAATGGGTGCAAGAGGACGGCCGAGACTAGAAAGCAGGGCCGATGCTAAACGTTGTTACTAGCGTCATTTGGAGCACCCAAAGTACACCCAGGTTTTGCTAGCTGGAAATCTCGCCAGCGATGGTTGTTGTGTATGGTATGCGAACTACGCTACTGAAGAACCTATAATTTTCAGCATGTTGACAGCCCATGGGTGCCGCAAATTCGATTAATTAAACAGCCATTTTTTGTGGGTCATCATGGGGCTGTGGCATTCTTTGTCCTCTGGGCAAGGAGAACGCCATTTGTAGTTCCCCAGCAAAAAACCCAGGGCTGGTTCGTCAGGGAAGCCGCCATGTTCGGCAGCGTCGGCCGATGGCTCTCAGGAGAGCAAAGTGATCCGGGTTTCAAATGTCATCCCCGCATTTAACGCCGAGAAGACCATCGTCCGAGCGTTGTGCTCTGCGCGCCGCCAAAGCGAGAAAAGACTGGAAATCATCGTCGTCGATGACGCATCCGTCGATCATACCTCGGCGATTGTCGCTGGCGAGGCAGCTTTAGACCGTCGGATACGCCTGTTGCGTCTGCCGGTGAATGCCGGACCGGCCGCTGCGCGTAATCGGGGCATTGCGGTCGCGCAAGGCGATTGGATCGGATTGCTTGATGCCGATGACAGCTATCATCCCGAGCGGATTAAAAGCCTGCTAAACTTTGCAGACCGTGTCGGCGCCGACATGGTCGCAGACAACATCCTGCTCTGTGATGCCAGCGGGCAGAACCCCGATGTCCCGATGATCCCGCCGACGCTGCTGTTTGAGCCGACTGAACTCACGGCGGCCGAGTTTATCGCCCGCAACGTGGGCTCGCCGAGCATCCCCCGCGTCAGTTACGGCTTCCTGAAACCGTTGCTTCGAACCAGTTATTACGCAATAAGCAATTTTCCTACGATGAACGCAATCGGTTCGCTTAGGACTTCGTGCTCTATGTTCGCTGCCTCATCAATGGAGCCCACTGGTGGCTGCTGCCGGAAGCCATGTATCACTATGCTGTAACGCCGGGATCATTGACGGAGCAGCAGAGCTCAAATGATTTGATGCGCCTCCGACAGATGGAAAGTGAACTTTTGGCAGATCCGCGGGTGAAAGTCGATCTGCTGCTTATTAAAGCGATTGCGCGTCATAAGTCTGCTTTAGATCGCTGCTATTACTATCGCGCATTCACCGATGCGGTAAAAAAAGGTAAATTACAAATTGCTGCAAGCCTGTTGATCGACAGTCGTAAAAGCGCGCAGCTCATTGTTCAAGAGAGCACTCGGCAGCTTCCAACCATCATCGGCAAAGCGTTGCGCGGCGGATACATCGCGCATGAGTGACGAGAGGGTGCAATGGAATGGGTGAGTGAAGTCATGTTATATCGGTAACAAGCCGGATTTGACGGCTCAGTTCTGAACAGTGTTGAGGGTATTGGGTAATGCGTGTCGATAAGACCATGGCGGCTCACCCTGGTGATGCAGGCTGGGGAGACGCAGGCTGGTGAATTTTGCAGAGTTCGTTACGAATTTCGCGGACCAGGCGGTGTTGCTGCCAGCGACGATCGCGGTTGGCCTCGCCTTCAGCCTTTCAGGATGGCGTCGCGGCGCACTCGCCTGGACCGGCGTGATCGCCGGCACCTGGATCGTAATATTCCTGCTCAAGCTCGCATGCCTTGTGTGCGGTCCCCTGGTTGTTGAGGGCCTGCATAGTCCGAGCGGGCACACCGCCGGCGCTGCGGCTGCGATCGGCGGGTTTTTCGGACTGATTGTCCGCCGGGCCGGCGGCGATTGGCGGTGGACCATCCCGATCTCAGCCGGCCTGGCAGTCGTCATTGGACTGTCCCGCCTCGCGCTGCATGTCCATACCGGCGTGGACGTCGCCGTCGCCGGCGTTGTCGGCGTACTCGGTGCGACGACCCTGGTCGTGCTGACCGGCCAGCCGCCTGTCGCGCTGCGGCTGTCGCCGGTCATCTCGACGCTGGCGATCATGATCCTGCTCCTGCACGGCTCACAGATGCCGGCGGAGGCCGCGATACGGCATTTTGCTCGCTTGCATATCTGGGACGATCTGCGGGCGAGCGGGTTTCCTTGGCAGAGCTGCCGCGTCCGCCTTGAACCAACCGCCATTGGCTCACCCAGGCTAACTCCACCATTGGCCTAGCGGGCAGTCCGCGGCCATGCGCGGCATCTTCCTCCCAACGAACCGCACCCTGCATATACGGCGCCTCCGGCTGACCGCGTTGCAATGGCAGAGTCGGCTGCTTTTTACGCTGGGCGGCGTCGCCGTCGGATTGGCGGCCGTCGGCCTAGTGTTGGCTGCGGACCAGGTTGCCGCAGCGTTTCAGGAGTTGCTGGCACTGCAGCCATTCAGCGTCCTTGCGCTCACGCTCGCAGGCTTTGCCGCGTCGAGCTGGCTCGCCCAGCGCTGCTTCCCGAACTCCGGCGGCAGCGGCATCCCCAGGCTATCCCTGCACGACAGCTTTCAGGGACGGCGGCGTGGGCGCAGGGCTTTCGCACCAAAAACTCTCTCGCCACGGTCTGCTTGCGAGGCGTGACGTGATGCTGGATCCGTAGTAGCCGGGCGACGTTGTTTGCGCCTCATCAGGGGCGTGCGCCATGATTCCTTCCGCTTGCAAGCTTTTCG
>JANXVC010000093.1 GCA_025351925.1 Rhodospirillales bacterium
CTTCTCCTCGTGCGTCAGACAGCTGAGATCAGGAAGCTCGGTCATCCCCGCTTTGAATCCCAAGCATCAGGGTCACGTCAAGCCGCCTCACGCGCAGCGCCAGACATTCCAGATCAACGGGGGAGATGAGCAGACACAAATCCACGACGGCGTCGAACAGCTTCGTGGTCCGCACGAAGTCGTTGTAGGCGAGGACCTTCGCGTTCTCCTCGTCGGACCCGTGCTCGGGGTTGGTGCTGTGCAGGTTGGGCGTGAGCGTCGCGCCGATGATCTTCACGCCAGGCAGCCGGGCGCGCAGCCGCTCCACGACCTCTTTGACACCGGCCTCGACCTGCTCGGGGGTGGCGCCCTCGCCGCCTTTGCCGAAATCGTTGGTGCCCTCCATCCAGATCACCGATGACACCCCCGACAGCTGCAGGATGTCCCGGTCGAGACGCTGCTGTGCCGCGGGCCCTCCGGCAAACGGCTTCTCAGGCGTGTAGGAGGCGGGGCCGATGATCCGGTTGCCGCCGATGCCCTGGTTCACCACCACCACGCGGCTGCCATACTGCGCCTGCAGCCGCCGCGCGAGCACGTCGGGCCAGCGGTCGTCCCCGTTCAGCGTTGAGGCAGTCCCATCGGTGATCGAGTCTCCGAACGCGACCGCAAGCTTCGTGCCCGCCGGCGCGTCCATGTCCACCGCGTCGAGGAAATACCAGGACGCAGTGGCGAACGGGAATGCATCGTCACCCTCCTCAGCGGCCGCCGCAGCGTCCGCACCCGGCGCGGTCACGTAGGAGGTGGTGAGCGCCTTCGCATGCCAGGTCATCGGCCCGCTCTGCCCGGCGACGTGGAGGCTGATGGCGAGCTTGCGGCCCGTCAGGGTGGGGTCCGCCGAGTCATGGACAAAGGGCAGGCTGACGGGATCGCTCCAGACGCTTTGTTCCGGCTGCACCGTCACGCTGGCTTGCCCGCCGAATGCCACCGGGGCGTTGCTTTGCCTGACGAGCGTGCCGGCGATCGCCTGTTCGCCGGCAAAGACGTGGTCCAAGGTGACAGGCTGGGTGCCATAGGCATTCGATAGACGCAGCCGGGCGCTCCGGCCCCACAGGCCGGGATGCACGATCAATCGAAAGGTCTGGTCACGCGCGCCCGCCGCCGGGTTCGGGAAAGCGAAGCTGAGGTTCGGCTGCGCACTGGCATTGCCAATCGGATAGGGTCCTTGTGCGGAGCCGGTCCAGCTGGTCACCCAGTTCGGCGTCTGGGCGTGTGCGCCCGGCGCGCACGCAATCACTGCAGCCAGCAGGCCAGCAAGTCGGACGGAGCGCATGAAAGGTGTTCCCTCGGTTGCCGCCTGGTGCGACTTGATATGAATGTGCCACCTGGCCCCGTTTCGGGCAACGCTGCGCAGTTGGGCCAGAGAAGCATCCGTACGACAGCGTAGCGCCACATTCATGGCCGACGTCACCAGCCAATCATGCATCGCTGCGCCTTGAGACGCCGTGGCTCGCCGAAAGCGGGCGCTTATCGGGGCCTTGGGGCAAGGTTCGCTTTTGCCCAGACCGTGCAGAACACGCTTGCCGATCAGATGGGCAGCCTCTCGCTCACATACGGGTCCGTCGGCGGGCAATCCGGCATCGACAGCCGCGGCGCGGGTCTCGCGGCGGCCTTTGCCAGCCACTCGGGCCCTCCCGAATGCGAGGAGGTAGATGCGACTTGGGCAGTCCTGACCTAGTTGTCCTTGAAAGAACTTTGATGCCTAGTTTGTTCGACCCTATCCGCCTTGGCGCCATCGCGGCGCCGAACCGGATCATCATGGCGCCGCTGACCCGAGGGCGGGCCACGCGGGAGCACGTTCCGACGCCTTTGATGGCCGAGTATTACGCCCAGCGGGCCGGCGCTGGCCTGATCATCTCCGAAGCCACCGGCATCAGCCAGCAAGGCCTGGGCTGGCCGTATGCGCCGGGCCTGTGGAACGCGGAGCAGGTCGCCGCCTGGCGGCCCGTCACGACGGCGGTTCACGAGGCCGGTGGCGCATTGCGGCCCAGCTTTGGCACATGGGGCAGCTGGTGCACCCGGACTTCCTGGGCGGTCAGCAGCCGGTCGCCGCGTCGGCCACCACGGCGCCGGACGCGGCTCACACCTATGGTGGCAAGAAGCCGTATCACCAGCACGGGCGCTGCGGCTGGATGAGATCCCGGCCCTGCTCGACGATTATCGCTGTGCTGCCCGCCACGCGCTCGATGCGGGGTTCGATGGCGTGCAGATCCATGCCGCCAATGGCTACCTGATCGACGAGTTCCTGCGCGACGGCACTAATCACCGGACCGACGAATATGGTGGCCCGGTGGAGAACCGCGTCCGCCTGCTACGGGAGGTCGTGCAGGTAGTGGCCGAGACGGTGGGTGCCGACCGGACCGGCGTGCGGCTGTCGCCGAACGGCGCCATTCAGGGCTGCAACGACAGCGACCCTGCGCGCTTGTTTGTCGCGGCCGCTGAGGTGCTGCAGGAAGCCGGCATCGCCTATCTGGAGATGCGGGAGCCTGGAGAGGGCGGCACATTCGGAAAGCCCGACCATCCCCCGATCGCCCCCGCGATGCGCCGGGTTTTCACCGGGCCCATGATCCTCAACTCCGACTACGACCCGGCAGGCGCCGCGGCGGCAATGGCGGACGGCAAGGCGGATGCAATCGCGTTCGGCCGGCCGTACATTGCAAACCCCGACCTGCCGCAACGGGTCGCCAACGGCGTGCCGCTCGCCAAGGATGTGGCCCGCACCTGGTATAGCCAGGGTCAGGAGGGCTACGTGGATTACCCGGTCGCCGCCTGACATCGACCTGCCGGGCAGCTGCCAGATCGGCTGCCCGGCGGCTCGTGGCTGCAGGGGCTTGGTGAAGCCGCGCGTTCACGTGCGGCCGGGTCACCGGAGAGGAAAACCAGTTGCACCAGCGCATCCTGGCCGGATGGAGCCCTCTTTCCCAAGCGAACGTTCGACTTCATGCGAGCAATCAAGGACGACGCACCGCGCGAGCGGGCGAACATAATCGAACGGCACGATCTACCGTTTGAATTGGACTGAGGCACGGGCTGACTCGATCGCCTGCGTCACCGGACCGGCATGATCTATATCCGTCGCCGTAGGATTTCTTTAAGGGATGCCTACCCGCTTCGGCTGGAACTAGGAGACGTTTTATGGCTAAATCACCTGGCACGCCCAAAGCCAAGACGGCCGCGCCAGCGCAATTCGACATGAACAGCCGCGAGCGGAAAGGTGGCAAGGGCGGCCCTGGTGGTCCGGGCCGCGGTCGTGACGACAAGCGTCCGCCCAGCCGCATTGTGAACCTGCCACCCACTTTGGTTGATCGCGGCGAGGGGTGGATCATCCGGAAGATCGGCAAGGTTGACCAGGCCTCCCATGTCGCCATGGGTGCCGAATACCAACTGATCTTCGAGGGCCACGACCCGCTGGTGTTCGGCTTCCTGGGCGCTGCCCGAGACCGCGCCAAAGAGGCACCCCCGGAGAACGCACAGGTCGCGGAGGTTGCGGCCGATCCCGCTGAAGAATCTACTGCCGCAGAAGCGCCGGCTGATGGGCTCTAGGCGAGCGCTATCTCACCCATGCCGATCCGGACTAGGAGCGGATCCCAGACGGGTTGGTAGTCACCCTGATACGCATAAACGCTCCGCTTCGTGGGAATGACGATGCCGCCGGGACACGGCGCCCCACTCCGCACTTTGGAGGACGCGACGCGATGCTTGAATGGCTGCTTTTGAACGCCCAATCGGATCCCCGAAACAGTCTGTATGGGCGCTTTGCAGCGTTTGAGCGGTCGCCGTTGATAGCGCGCATAGGGTTACCCGCAGCTACAGCTCTCTGCCGGGAGCATCGTGCGCGACTTGGTTACGTTTGCTTCGTTGGGTCGACAAATGTCTCCAGCCGCAGCGGCAGTTTCTCGCCGAGTTAGGCGGCGTGGATCGTGTGGTCGGCCGGACTGTCCCCCGTTTCAGGATGCAGCAGCACGTTCAACCCGTCCCG
>JANXVC010000099.1 GCA_025351925.1 Rhodospirillales bacterium
GATATCGTCGACCATTGCGCGGACGCGTGGAACAAACTCGCTGCGCGGCCATGGACCGTCATGTCGATCGGAATGCGCGACTGGGCGAATGCGTACTAATCAGCGGGAAGTGGTATAAGCCCTCCTACCTGGGCAGTTACGTTTTATTGAGTAATTTACGCGATAAAAAGAGCAGATTGGCTGGATGTTGCTCTGAGCGCTTCCAAGAGCAGACGCGTAACAGCCTCCGGCTGCTCTTGCTGCACCCAGTGCCCCGCGCCTTCCAAAACGTAGCACCCCAGCATGCGCGTGCAGGCAACGCTTTGCATTTGCTGCAGCGCGCCTGGTAGCTGATGAGTGCCCCAGTCGCTGGCGCCAGCGATGAACCAGGATGGCACATCGATGGTGCGTCCGGAAAACGTCTGATGTTCGGCTTCGAATACGCCCAGAGTTCGGCAACGATACCATTGCAGCCCACCCTGAAAGCCCGTGCGGGAATACTCCGCACTGTAGATGGCAAGCTCCGCCTCCGGCAGCCAGGCGCACGCTGCGATCGCTGCGTCGGATGGTGCTTCACAAGCGACGGTCTCGGCCATGCCGAGACCAGCGTCCATCACATAATAGGCGGGCAGCTTCGCCAACTCCGCTGCGGTCCATGAGCGCAACGGAAAAGGTTGATTTCCCGGCCAGTCCGCGCTCTTGACGTGGTAGTAGGCGCGAAGAAACGCGTGCACACCTTGCGGCGCCCGCCACATGTCATCGTTTGCAGCCGCAGTTGAATAGTACCACTGGTAATGCTTGCGCGGCCGGTCAAGCAGTGCGAGGTCGTCGTGGATTGTTTTGCCCGGGCAGACTGGAGGAGGATGCAGCGCCGTATCAAACGGCAACGCCGGCGGTCCGGTAAATGGGGCGCTCATCAGCACCAAGGACTGGAACACGTCGGGCCGAACCAGGACGCACCAAGCTGCGACAGAGGCTCCGAAATCATGGCCGACCACCGCTGCGACCGAGCGATGCCCAAGTGCAAAAACCAGTCCAAGCGCGTCTCGCACTAGGTTCAGCATGCGGAACTGCCGGAGATCGCCATCAAAAGCCGGGTCCCATCCCGTGGTGCGACCATAGCCACGCTGATCCGGCGCCACCACATGGAAGCCAGCATTGGCCAATGGCAGCATCACTTTGCGCCAGCTATAGGCAAGTTCCGGAAAACCATGCAGTAGTAGGACACAAGGCTGGCCGGGCACGCCAGCCTCCAGCACATGCATTCGCAAGCCATTGACCTCTGATACAGATCGTGACCGGATGCCGGATGCCAGGCCCGCATTCGTTAAGGTATTGAGCTGAACCATAAATTTCCCAGCTCTCGCGTGCTACGCCAACCTCTCACTGCCGGTAACTGCAACTAAGGCTTTTTCCGAACGAAGTGGATCGGAACGAGCCTCTAGTTACCCATTATATCGAGCAACTTTATTCGAGCGAAAAAGCAGATTGGTCGGATGCTGCTCTATGATATCAGCGTGTCTTTTCACGAAAGTTTGGCAGCCACCATTTTACCGGTTGCGGCTCACTGACCTTCGCTGCCCGTGGTGTCTTCGGCGCTTTTCGGATGGCTGGCTTTGCCTTTGCGATTGGAACCATTGCGACTGGCGCTGTCGGAGCAACAAGCGGTGCCGAGACGGCTGGCTGTTCGGCCCACGTCGTCAAGAGCGTCCGCAACTCGTCCTCAGCCTCCTTGCGAGTGCGCCGTTCGATCGCCAGAGCCTCCTCATGCGCAAGCTCCGCATGGGCCAAGCGGGTCTGTAGTGCCTGAGCGTTGCCCAGGGCCTCGTGCAATGTACGTCGCGTTGTACCATGTGCCGCGCGCTCGGCTTCCAAGGCGACATCCAGTTCTGCAACCCGCGCTCTGAATGGAGCGGTTGGGTCATTGTCGCCTCGGTTATTGAGCACGACGACTGGCACACCGCCGTCCTGCACAAAACGGTGACGCGGCCGAGCTTGATCAGCACGTTGCTGCGGTGTCTGACGGGACGGGCCCTGCAATCCCAGGGCACGGCGCATACGGCTTTCGGTGGATTGACTGTCGTTTTGGGACAGGGGAAGGTTTTCGTCTGAGTCGGGCATCCGCTCTCATGTGGCTATATATTTTCAGGAAACGCTGGTCCGGTTTGTGAAATCCAACCAGCCAGTCACGGCTCGGTTCTCTTTCAAATGCTAGCACCGGTCATTAACGACCGAGTCGTCCCGGTCAAAACAGCATATGGACCGAACACCGTAATTTGTCCACTAAACCTTGCGCAATCAAAGTCGAATGTTTCACAATCCGCAACCGAGTTAGCGACCTTGGACGACAGCCTTATCCAGGGCGGACAAAATAGCCACCACGCGTCTGCGGTTCACCCCAAAATCGTAGTGCCCCTTGAGGCTGTAAGAATACAGCACCAACGCGCTCTGCCCACTCGCCGTCCGTAGAACCTGCGCCAACACAATATCGGGAAAGCCAAACACTCGACTTCGCACGACGTAGTCGGCCCGTAACAGGGCACCGTCAAGTGCTAACGTCTCAGTGCGCGGCTGTGCCAGGATCACGTCCTGCACCGTCGCCAGGAGTTGTTCCGCCGAGACGTCATAATAGCGAGTTGAAAAATCAGGAGTAGGCAAAAAACCCGCTGGCCCCGCCAAGCACGTGTTAGGTGAGGCCGGGCGCCGAATTTGGGAGATGTCACCCGGCGCCGGCAGCACAACGCCCTCAACAACGTTGCATCCTACCAAAAGTAAGCTAACAAAAAATGTTAGATGACCTGCAACGCCCTGCATTGTCCTACAGGCCCCCATGTAGTCTTTTGCTAACGGAAAGACAACATCTTATAATATCAGACTGTGTAAGCTGCTATCTCACAAGTCCTGATCTCTTGATACAAACACCAAGTGGAATGGTTAAGATTTACCAATCTAGTAGATAGTGGCACGCTAACTACTGAAAGTGATCGCAAAAACATCTGACCGGGGGAACTGCCCCGGCCAGACTTTTGTCCGATCTACATCGCCCGTCGGCCCGCGACGGCATGATAGATCCATAGAACGACAATTGCCCCTACAATAGCAACAATCATGCTGTAAATGTTGAGGCCTGTCACTGGCGCAGCGCCAAAGGTGGAAAACAGAAAACCGCCCACAAAGGCGCCGACGATGCCGAGGACGATGTCCAGGACGACACCCTGGCCGTTGCCGGCATACAGCTTACTGGCGATAAAACCGGCGATAAGACCTAGAATAAGCCACGCGATGATGGACATAGGTTGGTTTCCTTTGCAGGCCGTTGTTAAAGTAAACCCAGCATACATCGGGTTCAAAGCCGCCAACGCATTCCTTGGCTCATCGTTGCCGGCGCGAGGGAAAATACCTGTTGCAGGCCGCTTTGCCCACCGACCTACACAGTTGCTACCGACCCGCCATCAATTCGCAAGTTAACCCCGGTGATAAAGCTCGCTTGGCGAGAACATAGGAACAGCACCGCCGCCGCGACCTCATCCACCTTGCCGCGCCGCTGCAGGTCGAGCGTTGGGCGCTCCTCCTTGAGGAAGCTCTGGATCGCCTCATCAAAGCTCGTGCCCTTCTCCATCGCCCGCTTTTCCATCATCGCATCGGTCATCGGGCTCGCGACGAAGGCCGGGCTGACGGCATTCACCAAAATGCCGTGCTTGGCATAGGTTTTTGACAAGCCTTTCGACAGGTTAAGGATCGCGGCCTTGGCGGCGCAATACGGCAGCTCGTCCGGGTAGGGCTGCTCCGCATCCTCCGACCCGAACAGCACGATGTGCCCGGTCTTGCGCTCCATCATATGTGGCACGAAGGCGCGGACGATCCGCACGGCGCCCATCAGGTCGATCTGCAGCGCACCCAGCCACGCTTCGTCGTCGATGGTGTGAAACAGGCCGGTCGGGCCTGTCACGCCCGCACCATTCACCAAAATGTCAATGTGTCCCATGTGCTTTAAGGCAGCGTCGCGCAGCCGCTCGACCGAAGCGTTCTGCGTCAGGTCGGCCGCGACGGCATATACTTCGCCATGTTCGGCAAGCTCCCGGGCGACCTTGGTGATGCTGTCCTCGGCCTTGTCGCTAATGACCACCCGTGCGCCCTCATCCAGCAGCATGCGCGCGGTCGCCAGCCCCATGCCGGAATCGGCGCCCGTGACAACCGCTGTGCGTCCCTTGAACCCGTAATCCACAACCACCTCCAGCTTTGTGGGATCGGGGAACGCTGTGCGCCTGGGTCCGTTGCATGGGGCGCAATACGGAGGCGTCACGTTCATGATCGATCCACAGGCGCGGGCGGTGCTGCGGAATATGCAAGTCCAGGCAAAGCCGATGCAGGACGATGAGAATGATTGGCTCCGCGGCTACCGTGCGCAACTCGACACCCTGCCGCGCCTGCAGGGTCCGCCACCGGAACTAGAGATCGTCGAGACTACCTGCCCGGGCCCAGGCGCCTTGATCCGGCTGCGAGCCTATCGCCCAATTCAGCACAAGCCTCTGGCAACCGTGCTGTTCTGCCACGGCGGCGGGTTCGTTGCGGGCACGCTGCACGGCTATGACGTGCCGCTGCGCTGGCTGGCGCTGCGCTCCGGCTGGCAGGTCGTGGCCGTTGACTATCGTCTGGCGCCCGAACACCCTTATCCGGCCGCACCCGAGGACTGCATGGCGGCGTTGCGCTACCTGGCCGCGGGCGGCGTGAATGCCGACCCGATGAGGCTGGTGGTGGCGGGCGATAGTGCAGGCGGCTTGCTGGCCACCGTACTCGCCCGGCGAGCGCGCGATGAGAAGTTGTCTCTTCGTCTGCAAGTCCTGCTCTATCCCAATACCGATCTGCGCGAGGATGCGCACTACGCGTCGCGTGTTGCATTCGACGGCACCGTGATCCGCATTGACGAGCTTTATCGCAGCCTGCGCCTTTATCTAGGCAGATGCGACCGCAGGCACCCCGATGTCTCCCCAATGCTGGCGCCTGACCTCGACGGCCTCTGCCCGGCCCTGCTGTTCACCAATGAGTGCGATCCGCTGCGCGATGAGGCCGAACGCTATGCCGATCGCTTAAAGGACGCCGGTGTGCCGGTCGCATTCCAGCGCTTACCGGGCATGGTACACGGCGTGCTGCAGATGGCCGCCGCCTTGGACGCAGGCGACGCGTTGATCACGTGCATCGCCGAGGCCCTGAGAAGGGCCTAGTGTCCCGGACATGAAGCTCGTCCTAGTGACGACGGCCAGTTTCGGGTCACTAGCGGCCTGATCTTGCCCCACGAGAAGCGGGCAGAGTTCCAGGCCGAGATCAAGGCGGCGGTGCCCGGCGCCGCAATATGAAAGCCAGCCACCTAGCGGAGATGAGCGCCTGGTATGGCACGGTTGTTGGCGCGAAAGTGCAGTTTCAGAATGTCAAGGCGGTGTGGATGACGCTGGCAAGTTCCGCCCCGCGGCCATTCCTGATATCAGATTGCCAATGTGATGGCCGGGCCTATGGAGCGAGAACGTCGAGCAGCGCGTCCGTCGCACTTTGCAGTCCTGGGTGATCCCGAGAGAAAATTTTCGAGTTCGAGCTCACCCAGAACCATTCATAATACTGACCAAATCCGGCCCTGACTGGCCGTATCGGTTCAAAAGCCTCAAACACCCCTGGGGGTTGGAGCGCTAGCCGGCACGAACAGGCGCTGGACGATGTCGCGCGGCACCGAGGACTGCGCGTCAGCGCTCATGGCGGTGATCTGGCTATTTTTGGCGGCGGAGCTGGACGATGAGCCGAGCCAGTAGTTCGCCACCTGCGTCGCCATCGCCGCCAGTGAGCCGAGCAGCACGTTGGCGAGCGGCATGATCTGCTCGCTGAGGCCTTTTTGCGTCAGCACCACGAAGATCAACGATCCGAACGCGGTGAGGATGATGCCGCTGAGCACGGCCGGCGCCCAGGCGATGCCGCTGTGCATCTGCGCCAGCGCCTCCGTCTGGCTGCGCGCCCCGTTGCGATCCACCATCGCAGCCTGGAATGCTGCGAGGTCCGCAGCGCGCTGCGCTTCGGTGGCGCGGTCCGCCTCGGCCTGCTGCTGCGCCGCGATCATGGCGAGCTGCACCCGGAGCTGCGACACCGCGGCCGGGTCCTTCGCCAGCACGGCTTGGGCCGCGTCTGCGTCGGTGGTGCCCGTCGCCGCCTCGACCGCCTGGGCGACCAGGCCCGCCGTCTTCGCGCCCGCGCTGCCGAACAGCCAGCGCCCGACCTCGGGTGCGATATCGACCACGAGGCCACCGAGGCCGCCGACCGCGGCTCCAACCGGCCCGGCGACCGCGCCTGTTGCAGCCCCTTTGGCAACACTTGCCAATGCATCAACTAAGTTCATGCTAACCTCCCATCTGTATTGCTTGGAACGGCAACGCACAGAGCCGGCGCGCCCAGCCGACGCCGAAACTGCGCCAGGTCGGCAGACCCGCCATGAACACCAGGCGCTTCGCCTGGAACTCGCCGCAGAGTACGGCGCCTTGGCCCGCCCGCGCTTCGAGTGCGGCGAGCACCGCCGGGCCGATCACGCCGTCCTGGGCGACGCCGAGCACCGCCTGCAGCCAGCGCACCGCCTGTCCCACGCCGTTGTTCACCGCCGCGTCGAACACGAGCAGCGCGAGCGCCGGCGGCAGCTTGCCGCACTGCGCCCGGTCCCAGTAGTCGTGCCGGTAGATCTCCTGCGCCTGGTCCTTCGTCAGAAGGCGCACGTCGGTCTGCGGATAGGCGGCGGCGCTGATGCCCCAGTTCGTGCCGCGGCACTCGCCGACGCCGCACTTGCCGCTGGTCCAGTTGCCGGGATCAGCCGGGACGGCGCTGTAGCCGCCCTCATGTCCGATCACTATTGTGAAAGCCTGCTCAAAAGCATCCATGAAGTCGCTCCAACTGGCCTGGGGTTTTTTAACCTGCAAGCCAACGTATTCATTCGGGCATGATCTCGCGGTGACTTGCGTCACATCGCCGCACAACACGAGTTTCGGCATTTTGAGCGGCTGAACGTTCAGACCGGCTGCATCTGACCAGTCCAGCCAGGCCACGGCGTAGTATTCGGTGCGGGATCGCAGCGCGACAAGGCTGGCTGCGCTGTGGTTAGGTTTAGCGACCGCATGTGCTCCGGTTACTCGGCCGCCTGGGGGCCTGATCGAGAACCCTTGCGCCAGCCGCGCGTCTGGGCATGTTGAGCCGGCAACGCGTCAGCCCCGGCAACGCACTCGTCATTATCACGGAGAGGTCCCATGAAAGCCAACAGCGTCCTCGATACCATCGGCAACACGCCGCATATCCGCTTCGCCCGGATGTTCCCGGACGCCGCCGTCTGGATCAAGTCCGAGCGCAGCAGTCCCGGCGGCTCGATCAAGGACCGCATCGCGCTCGCCATGATCGAGGCGGCGGAGGCCGGCGGCCAGCTCAAGCCCGGCGGCACCATCATCGAGCCGACCTCGGGCAACACCGGCATCGGCCTTGCCATGGTGGCGGCGGTCAAGGGCTACAAGCTGATCCTGGTCATGCCGGAGAGCATGTCGGTCGAGCGGCGGCGGCTGATGCAGGCCTACGGCGCGACCTTTGACCTCACGCCCAAGGAGGGCGGCATGAAGGCCGCGATCGCCCGCGCGACCGAACTCGCCGCCCAAAGCCCCGGCGCCTGGATCCCGCAGCAGTTCGAGAACCCGGCCAACATCGAGGTGCACGTCCGCACTACGGCGGAGGAGATCCTGGCCGACTTCCCGAACGGCGTTGACGTCATGATCACCGGGGTGGGGACGGGCGGGCATATCACCGGCTGCGCCGAAGTCATGAAGCGGCGCTGGCCCAAACTGCAGGTGTTCGCGGTGGAGCCGGCGCTGTCGCCGGTGATCTCGGGCGGCGCGCCGGGTCCGCACCCGATCCAGGGCATCGGCGCCGGGTTCGTGCCGGCGAATTTGCATACCGACGTGCTGGACGGCGTGATCCAGATCGAGGCCGAGGAGGCGCGCGAATATGCCCGCCGCTCCGCCCGGGAGGAGGGCGTGCTGGTCGGCATCTCGTCGGGCGCCACGCTGGCGGCAATCGCGAAGAAGCTGCCGGAATTGCCGCATGGGGCTACGGTGCTGGGGTTCAACTACGACACCGGCGAGCGTTATTTTTCTGTGCCGGACTTCCTGCCGGCCTGACATTGGTCGGCGCTGCACGCGTTCTCCGACCATCAGGTCTTGTATCGGCCATTCTACCATCCACTTACCATCCACACGGATGGCGTGTGGATGGTGGCAAGCAGAGATGAACGTGGTTCCAGAGCTCAAGCTGAAAGTTGCTGACAGCGAGAAGATCACTATCAACCTCGGCTACGTCGATCTCGGCCATGTCGATCTGATGGTGCAGGACGGCTTTTACTCGAATCGCACGGATTTCATCCGGACGGCCATTCGCAACCAGCTCGACCGGCATGCCGACGTGATGCGGCAGTCGGTGGCAAGGAAAAGCCTCGACCTCGGTCTCCGACACTACAGCCGCGGCGATCTTGAGGCGGTGTTGCGCCGCGGTGACACGCTGCACATCAACGTGCTCGGTTTGGCGAGCATCGCGCTGGACGTGACGCCCGAGCTGGCGCGCGCGGCCATCGCCTCGGTGAAGGTATTGGGTGCATTGCACGCCGGCTCCGCGGTGAAAGCCGCCCTGGCCGACCGCACGCAATAGCCGTTCCTGGTTCTAAACGGGGATGCCTCATGGCGTCCCAAGTACCGAAAGCCCAGACAATGAAGCATGTCCTGCCCAACGGCCTTCTAGAGGCAGCGCGTCTCACCAAGTCCGGCCGGTTGACCGAGGCGACCGCGGCCATTCAGCGCATGCTTGCGAGGCAAGCCGCACCCGGCGACGCGAACCCGCAGGCTCGGCACGGTCCACCGACCATCGATGGAACCGTCGAGGCAGCCGAGACTGAGCCGGCGCGCGCGCACGCGCAGGACCGCGGGCGTAGTCCGTTTCCCGAGGCGCTGCGCGGCTTCCTCGAGCAGATCGGCCAGGGCGGGCTGCAGCTGCCAGGGGACCGGGCCGTGCATCCCACAGGCGTTCCGCAGCCGGCCGCCATGCCGGACGACGCAAAGTTCTTGGCTTTGACGTTCAGCAACCAAGCCGGCAGCCGTCCCTACAAGCTGTATGTTCCCAGCGGCTACCACGGGCAGCCGGTGCCCCTGGTCGTCATGCTGCATGGCTGCACCCAGTCGCCCGACGACTTCGCCGCCGGCACGCGGATGAACGAAGCCGCCGAGCAGCGCACGTGCCTGGTGGCCTATCCCGGCCAGACCAGCTCGGCCAACATGCAGAAATGCTGGAACTGGTTCAATGAGGCCGACCAGCAGCGCGACGTTGGCGAGCCGTCGCTGATTGCCGGGATCACGCGCGAGGTGATGCGCAACTACGCCGTCGATCCGCGGCGGGTGTATGTCGCTGGGCTGTCGGCCGGAGGTGCGGCGGCGGCGGTGCTGGGTGATGCGTATCCTGACTTGTATGCGGCGATCGGCGTGCATTCGGGCCTGGCCTGTGGTGCCGCGCGCGACATGCCGTCGGCGTTCACCGCCATGCAACGGGGTGGGGCGCCGCAGCAGACCAGGGGCGCGAGATCCCGGGTGGTACCGGCCATTGTCTTCCATGGCGACCGGGACACCACGGTCAACCCGCGCAACGGCGATGCGGTGGTCGAGCAGTCGGCGCAGGGAGCAGCGCTTGGGGTGAGCACAGAGGACGGCCAGGTCGTCGGGGGCCACGCCTATCGCCGCATCCGGCGCATGGACGCAGCTGGCAAGACGCTGATTGAGCTGTGGGTAGTGCACGGCGCGGCGCACGCCTGGTTCGGCGGCAGCTCTGCCGGCACCTACACGGATCCGCGCGGCCCCGATGCCACCACGGAGACACTGCGTTTTTTCCTGGAGCACCCGCATCCGGCGCCCTGATGGCAGATGTGGACGACCCCGTTGTCGCGAGGCCGTTCGCGCAAGCCTCAAATCACGCCGACATGGCGCTCGATGATCGCAAGGTTCCGTAGGTTGGCCTTCAGCGCCATGTCGAAGATGTCGCCCAGCACCGGCACGCTGCCGCCTGCCACTTCCAGCGCCACGTTGCCGAGCATGCGGGCCAGTTGCGGCCCAGGCACGCCGAGCTGTGCGGCCTCGTAGATGATATAGAGCGACAGCGCCCCGAGCACCGCGTCGCCGCCGACCGGTATCAGTCCGACGACGCTGTTCAGGCCGAAGCGGAAGCGCGTGCCCGGCAGCTTGAACGCGCCGTCGATAAGCCAGGCGAGCCGGCGCAGCCGCTTCAGCCGGGCCTGTGCGTCGGGAATTGCAGAAAGCGGGATGGTGCCAGCACAAGCCATGGTTGATCTCCCAAGATGCGGACCGCGCCGATGTTGTGCGGCAGCGATACGACTTCAATGCCGCCCGTCGCACCACGCGATGACAGGGCGCCGACGTGATCAAGGTCAAGAGTGAGATCTGGTGATCGATCCGCGCGGCAGATCGCCGGGCAGGTTGGCCCGATCGCGATGGGCGCCTTGATGCAGAACGGCCTGACGCTCAAAACCGGCCCGACCCACATGCAGCGCTACCCGAAGCCGCTACCGGAGCGCATCGAGAAGGGTGAGATCGACCCGTCCTTCATCAAACGGATAGGCCTTTGGTCAGGTAAAATCCAACCCAAGCAGATCGCAATGGGTTACTGTGCGCCCATGTCCGCCAGCGCCTCACAACAGCATCGCCTGCCATGAACAGAAGCAACAACTTCGACCCCTTGAGGCTGCTGGCCGCATTTTCCGTGCTCGTTTCCCACTCGTTCGCACTCTCGGATGGAACGAACCTCAACGAGCCGGTCTATTGGCTGAGCCACCAAAAAGTCACCTTGGGGCGAATCGCCGTCGCGGTGTTCTTCATCGTCAGCGGCTATCTGATCACGCAAAGCTATCTTCGTTCCCGAAATCCCGCCGCGTTCGTGTGGGCACGGGCCCTGCGTTTGTTGCCAGCGCTCATTGTGGTGTTGGTTCTCCTGGCTCTCGTTGCGGGGCCGCTGCTGACGACGCTTCCGGTTGCCGACTACTTCGCTGCCCCCGGCGTCTTGCAGTTCGTCACGGTCAACCTGTCGTTGACTGGCTTCGTCGGCGGACTGCCCGGCGTCTTCGAGCACAACCCCTTCGCCAATGCCGTCAACGGCTCGTTATGGACGCTCCGATACGAGGCCGAATGCTACGGGCTGATCCTGCTGCTCGGGATCGCCGGCCTGCTCGACCGCTGGGTCATGCTCGCATTGTTCGTTGCGGTGCTTGCGGCAAGCGGGATGTCGATGGGCGGGCCGCGCATCGAGTTCGATTCCTACTTCATCGGCGGCGCGATGATGTGCCTCTTGCAGCCGCCGCTCCGGCGCCGTGCCGCCGTGCTGTGCTTGTTCCCGTTGGCCGTCGCTTTGGTTACGGGCGAGTTCCGCCTGCTATGTGCGACGGCCGGCGCCTACGTCGTGATCTACGTTGCCCTTGAACTGCGCCCTGTGCAGGTTCCGGGTACGGCCCGCACCGACTTTTCCTACGGGGTTTATATCTGGGGCTTCCCCGTGCAGCAAACCGTCAGCATGATGCTCGGCCCGATGGCGGCGTGGTGGGCGAATATCCTAATCAGCGTCCCCGCCGCCCTCAGCCTCGCGTGGCTGTCCTGGCATCTCATTGAGAACCCGGCGCTCGCGCTCAGGCAAAAGCTGCCATTTCGCCGACGCAGTGCCATATGAAACGCCTCAAGGAACCGTGGGGAACGCCGCTCCGGTCAGCGTTTCAGACACCGTCCACAATCGCTTTCCTGCCCCGGCGTCCTGCGCCTGGGGCATGACGCGGGACGGGCCGGATGGGCCCTTTATCTCTTGGAAGCCGGTCGGGCCATAGTAGCCGCCGGCTTTCGCATCGGGCGACGCGGCGGCAAAGATGATCGGCCGCGCGCCATCCGTGGCCGATTGTCCGAACAGGCGGAAGCCCGCCTGCATGACGTATTCTTTCACGCCGGGCGCGCCGCCGCCGGGGCCGTTGGTGATGATGTCGGTAACGGCCCAACCAGGATGCGCCGCGACGCTCACCAGCGGCCAGGCGTGCGCCTTGGCGCGGCGGGCCAGTTCCAGCGCAAAAATCAGCATCGCCAGCTTGCTCTGGCCATAGGATTTCCACGCGTTGTACCGTCGCTCGCCCTGCAAGTCGCCCCAAGCCATCACGCCGCCGCGATGCGCCAGGCTGCTGACCTGCACCACGCGCGCACCCTGCTCGGCCCGCAGCAGCGCCGGCATCAGGCGGGCGGTCAAGGCGAAATGGCCAAGGTAGTTGGTGCCGAACTGCAGCTCGAATCCATCCGCCGTCTTGCGCCGGACCGGCGGCGCCATCACCCCGGCATTGTTCACCAGAATGTCGAGTGCCGGGTGCGCCGCCAGCATCCGCTCAGCGAACCCTGCAACCGAGGCCAGGCTCGCCAAGTCGAGCAATTCGAACTCCGCCACGGCGTCACATACCTCCCGTCGCAGCCGGGTCAGCGCCGCCTGTCCCTTTGCCGCGTTGCGCCCGGCGAGCACCACCCGCGCTCCGGTCCGCGCCAACCCCACCGCCGTCGCGTAGCCGAGGCCGCCCGTGGCCCCAGTGACGACGGCCGTTTTCATCAGCAATGCGGCTCTGGGATGCTGAAATCGCTCAGTTTGCCCAACATGACGAAGTCGGCGAAATCCATCGTCAGGTCGTCCGCCACGCCGTTGGCCCAGTACTTCATGCCGACCTCATAGTCCGGGCTGCCGGCCGGCTTCGCGTCGCTCGGCGCCTTGTTGCGATCGAAGAAAGCGATGCGCACCCGGCCGCTCGGCAGCTTCGCCAACTCCGGATAGGGCGACGCGGTCGGCTGCATGTTCCAGGTGGTAATGGCGACCGAGCTGTCCTGCGTGCCCTTGTCGCCAGTTCCGTCAAAGATCGGTAATGCCAGGAAGTGCTTGCCGGCCTCAGCGGCGGCGATGATCGCGGCGGTATGCGCCATCGGGAACACCGTGCCGGTCGGCATCGGCATCGCGCGCTCCTCCGGCTGCGAATAGCGGATGGTGCCGGTGCCGCCGGGCTTGGTGAGCGTGGCCTCGCCTTCGACCTGTTCAGTCACCGCGGTGTCCGTGGTTTGCCGCATGCGGAAACGCATCAACAGGCCGTCCTTGCTCTCCCACGTCGCATAGTCCGACACCAGCGCGATGTCCTGGCCGTCATTGTTGGTGATATCGAGCGACAGGCGCTGCCGCGTCGCCCAGCCGTCGCAGGCGTCGGTGATCTCATAGGCCATAGTGCCGCGGGCCGCCTGCACGTCGCCGCGGGCGCTGTCCATCTTCAAATTATACAACGCTCGATGGGCAGCTAGGGGCACCGGATCGGCGAGCGCCGGCAGGCTGGTGAGGCTCATGGCGAGGAGGGCGGCGATGGGGCGCAGGCGCACTGCGGTTACTCCGGTCTGATCCAGACCCGGACATAGGCCCGCACGCGCCGCCGCGCCAGGGTGGGGCCTGGCTTCAGGACGGCGTCTTGGCTTTCGGCGGCAGGTCGAGCTTCAGCGACAGCTCCTTCAGCCGTTTGTCATCGACCGGCGCCGGCGCGCCCATCATCAGGTCCTCGCCCTGCTGGTTCAGCGGGAACAGGATCACCTCCCGGATGTTCGGCTCGTCGGCCAGCAGCATCACCATGCGGTCGATGCCCGGCGCCGATCCGCCATGCGGCGGCGCGCCATAGCGGAACGCCGCCAGCATGCCGCCGAACCGCGCCTCGACGTCGGCAGCCGTGTAGCCGGCGATCTCGAAGGCGCGGATCATGATGTCTGGCCGGTGGTTGCGTATGGCGCCGGATGACAGCTCGATGCCGTTGCAGACGATGTCGTATTGGAACGCCTTAATGGTCAGCGGGTCCTGGCCATTCAGCGCCTCCAGCCCGCCCTGCGGCATGCTGAACGGGTTGTGGCTGAAGTCGATCGCCCCCGTTTCCTCCACGATCTCATACATCGGGAAGTCGGTGATCCAGCAGAAACGAAAGCAGTCCTGCTCGATGAGGCCCAGCTCCTGCGCGAGCCGGGTGCGGACCAGGCCAGAGAACTTCGCCGCCTCGTCGCGCTGGCCGGCGGCAAAGAATACAGCGTCGCCGGGCGCCAGGCCGCAGGCGGCGCGGATGCCTTCGATGCGCTCGGCCTCCAGGTTTTTAGCGATGGGACCGCGCCCGCCGTCCGCCTCGAAGATAATGTAGCCGAGCCCGCCGGCGCCCTCGCCGCGCGCCCACTCGTTCAGCTTGTCGAAGAAGTTGCGCGGGCGGGACCCGGCACCCGGGGCCGGGATCGCTCGCACGATGCCGCCCGACGCCGCAATCCGGGCGAACAGGCCGAAGCCCGACCCGGCGAAATGCTCCGTCACATCGGCGATACGCAGCGGGTTGCGCAGGTCCGGCTTGTCCGAGCCGTACTCCAGCATCGCCTGGTCATACGGGATGCGCGGGAACGGCGCCTGCGTCACGGCTCGCCCGCCGCCAAACTCCTCGAATACCCCGGCCATTACCGGCTCCAAAGTAGCAAAAACGTCCTCTTGGGTGACGAAACTCATCTCGAAATCGAGCTGGTAGAACTCGCCGGGACTGCGGTCTGCGCGGCTGGCCTCGTCGCGGAAGCACGGCGCGATCTGGAAATAGCGGTCGAACCCCGCCACCATCGCAAGCTGCTTGAACTGCTGCGGTGCCTGGGGCAGCGCGTAGAACGTCCCGGGATGGCTGCGCGACGGCACCAGGAAGTCGCGCGCGCCCTCTGGGCTGCTGGCGGTTAGGATGGGCGTCTGGAACTCGGTGAACCCCTGCTCGATCATGCGGCGGCGCAGGCTGGCGATCACCCCCGCCCGCAGCATCAGGTTGCGGTGCACCTTGTCGCGGCGCAGGTCGATGAAGCGGTACTTGAGGCGAAGCTCGTCCGGGTACTGCTGATCGCCCGCGACCTGGAACGGTAGCAGGTCGGCGGCGGACTGCACCTCCAATCCTGCCACCTGCAGCTCGATCTCGCCAGTCGGCAGGCGCGCGTTCACCGTGGCTGGGCTGCGCGGCACGACCTGACCGGTCACGGTGACGACGCTCTCGACCCGCAGCGCGTCGGCGGTGTCGAACGCAGGCGTGCCCGAGGGCAGCACGCATTGAGTGATGCCGTAGTGGTCGCGCAGGTCGATGAACAGCAGGCCGCCATGGTCGCGCTTGCTGTGCACCCATCCGGACAGCCGGGCCGTGTGACCGGCGTCCGGGCCGCGAAGGGCGCCGCAGGTGTGGGTGCGATAGGCGTGCATGGCGATCAATCCCGAAAGGTGGGGCACACAAAGCGCCGGGATTTGCGGTGTCAAGTCGCGGCCTGTACATACGTGCGATGCCACGACCCATGCCCGCCTTCGCCGACCCCGTCCTGATCACCGACACGGCCGCGCTCACCGCGCTGTGCGAGCGCCTGATGGCCGAGCCCTACGTCACCATCGATACCGAGTTCATGCGGGAGCGTACGTATTATCCTGAGCTGTGCGTCGTGCAGCTGGCGGGGGTGGATAACGTCGCGGTTATCGACACCTTGGCGCCGGGCATCGATCTCACGGCGCTGGGCTTGCTGCTGGCGGATACGAGCGTGGTCAAGGTGTTTCACGCCGCGCGGCAGGACGTGGAAATTTTTCTCGAGCGGTTCGGCAGCGTTCCCGCGCCGCTATTCGACACCCAAGTGGCGGCGATGGTGGCGGGCTTCGGCGACCAAGTCGGTTATGACGCGCTGGTGTCCTCATTGACCGGCGGGCACATCGACAAGGCGCACCGGTTCAGCGACTGGTCCGCGCGCCCGCTCTCGCCGGCGCAGGTGACCTATGCGGCGGCGGACGTGACCTACCTTCGCCAAGTGTACGAACGCTTGGCGGAGAAGCTGGAGCGCGACGGGCGGCTCGATTGGGTGGCAGAGGAGATGGCCGTGCTGGCGCTGCCTGGCACCTACCGCCCGGAGCCCGAGATCATGTGGGAGCGGCTGCGCCCGCGCACCGGCAACCGCCGCATGCTCGGACTGCTGCGCGCCGCCGCCGCCTGGCGCGAGCGGGAGGCGCAGCGGGTCAACATTCCCCGGCAGCGCCTGCTGAAGGACGAGAGCCTGCTGGAGATCGCCGCGACCGCGCCCGACAGCGCCGAGGCCCTGGCCCGGGTGCGCGGCATCTCCCGCGGGTTCGCCGAGGGCCGCAGCGGCACTGGATTGGTCGCGGCGCTGCAGGAAGCGGCGGCGCTGCCCGACGATGCGCTGCCGGAGGCGCCGCGCAGCAAGGACGGCCCGCGCGCCTCGCCCGCTTTGGTGTCACTGCTGAAGGTGCTGCTGGCGGCGAAGTGCGAGGAGCACAACGTGGCGCCGAAGCTGTTGGCGTCGTCTGACGACCTCGATCGCCTGGCAACAGAGGCCGAGCCGGACGTGCCGGCGTTGCAGGGCTGGCGCCGCGACATGTTCGGCGCCGACGCCTTAGCGCTGAAGGCCGGGGCCATCACGCTGGGGGTGGAGGGCAAGCGGATCAAGCTGGTTCAGGTGTAAGTTGCGTCTTTGCGCTCAAGATCTGCTGCCCTAAACTAATCTCCACGAGATTTTGCAAACGTTTCACGAGCTGCCGAAACGATCGCCGTCTTAGTGCCCGCAATGCCCATACCGCCACCGAGAGTAGCACACAGGAGATCAATGCTGCGCTTCGAAAAAAAGTGGCCTCCGAAACGAGCGACATACTAAGAAAAACAAGGGGTAGTACGCAAACACATACCACAACTTTCGACTCAAAGCGGCTTAACAGTTCCATTTTTTGATTGTTAGGCATTAAGTGCCACGTCGAGTCAGCATGATTGTAGATGCTGACTGGATAATCGTTCCCATTATCTGTTGTTAAAAATAGTAGTGAGACTCTTGAGCCAACAGCGCAAATAAAATGAGTATTTATAAGTTCTATCGCGTAGTGACTTCCATTTTCTAGCTCAAAGATATAGGAAACAGCCGTAACTATAGCAGATCTTCTAGAGTCTGATCTTAATGGCACTACTGTTGTATGTGGCGATCCGGTCTCAATAAGCCGAGCATCTACTGTGAATGCTTGAATGTTGTAACCAAGAATCGAATATCTAGCTGAAACTTCTGGAAGCAGCGACGTGCGTCGTAAAAGATTTTTCCGAAGATGGTTTTTTTCCACATCCTCAGTTGCTCGACAGTGTAGGTGTTTGATTGAATGTCTATTAAGCCGCGATGATGTCTGTAAAGAAGAATTAGATTGTCAAACTGGTCAAGCAGATCAAGATCAAATTTATCATGGATTTGCGAGCGAGGGCCGGCATCACTACTTGGAATTATATGTGCTATATGCCCACTGATGGCTGCGTCATCAAATTCTGTCTGATTTTCAATTATTTTATTGATGCAATCTGGATGAGCACATCTATTTCCGGACTGACCAAACAAAAGACCAATTGTGCGTTGGCTACATCGTCTTGAGCTCTTTTTTGTCCGAATCTCACGTTTTGTAGGATCAGACAACACTATCGCTTCGCATTTTGGCTCCTAGATAAGCATAACCGTGTCGGCAGTTTTAAATGGAAAAATATCACCTCGGAAATATTTGTGTCTGCTCATCTCCCCCGTTGATCTGGAATGTCTGGCGCTGCGCGTGAGGCGGCTTGACGTGACCCTGATGCTTGGGATTCAAAGCGGGGATGACCGAGCTTCCTGATCTCAGCTGTCTGACGCACGAGGAGAAG
>JANXVC010000128.1 GCA_025351925.1 Rhodospirillales bacterium
CGCTCCAAGTGGGGCGCTGACCTGTTTGCGGGCGTGCGCTCGGTCATCGGCACCGCCGCACGCCGCGGCATGGACGCCTACCAGGCTATCCAACAAACCCTGCGCGCCCAAACTGCCACCTACCCGGGTTGAGCAGAGACATAACTTCAGTTGTTGGGGCGTGGGCGCCGATCCTGCTCCAAGTAGGGCAGAGAGCCGGTAGGACAAAGCGGGATTGCTGTCGCTGAGATAAGTGAACCAGAGTTCGAAATTGCGCGGGGTCGGCATGATGTCATGCTGGTGCATGTCCTTCCAAGCGCGGATTGCAAGATTTCTGACGAGCATCCCGTGGTCGGCGGTATGCAAAAGAGAGTGGGCGGTCTCTGGATCAATGTCGAGCATGCCTTGCCATCATTCCTATCGTAACAAATGTGTTCGATACGAGATCGAATATAGGCGCTCAGACACAATCGCCTAGCGCAACAATAAGGCCGATCCCGGCGAGACGGCCGGGTTGAATGTGCCTATGCATTAGCTTGCCAAACCGACCCAGCAACGAAAGATCTGGCAGCAGGGATCGGATCATGCTGGCTTCGTATGATGATGAGCGCGCAGACTGGCAAACTGTCGGACGGACGCGGATACCGTCTCGCTCCGCAATGACGTGATGCAGGTCATCAGGCGCCTTATCCGCAGTTCTTCCTAACTCACTGCAAGGGGCGGCCCAGTCGAATTTTGTTATCGTACCAAGTATCTCTGATCAGAATCTGTATGCCCGGTCGCGCAGCGCGAGTGTCATAATTTGTTAAGGTTCGGCCGCGAGCTTGTTCCAGGCATACGCGAGCTTGAGATGGCGCTGCGCCGTGCGGGCAGGGTCTACGTGCTCGGCCAGCCCAGCACCCAAGAGGTCTGGTCGTCGGGGACGCGCCCTGACATCGCCGGCACGGTCGAAGAGGTCGCGGCCGCGCTGGCGCCCTGGGCGTGGCAACGCCTTTCGGTCGGTGCAGGCAGCAAGGGGCGCGCATCTACGACTGGGCGTATATGAAACTGGCCGACCTCGACGCCCACGCTCAGGCCTATCTCGGCAGCCATGGCCTGTGGACCCGCGGTCTGCTGGTCCGGCGCAGCGCCGCTGAAGAGGCGTGTGCATTCTTCGCCACGTGGTGCCCGGCTGGCACCTGCCTCGAGACGCTGGTCTGGGTCGAAGGGCAGCGCTGGGCGGAAGCCGTCAAGGTTCCATCGGCTTTGCCGGTGGAATACGGCTGGAGGGGATCGAGGACAGCTTTGAGACTGCCAAGACCGAGCTGGGCCTCGACCACAACGAGAGGTAGTTTTGGCAGGGCTGGCACCGTTACGTTTCTCTAGTCATGCTGGCGCTTGCTACGCTGGCCACCATCCATCATTACGCAAACCACCCGGCCAAAGAACACTCCGGCGCCGCCCCTCACGGCCCCAGCCCTCATCAGCTGGTCGGCCCAGGAAATCCGCCACGTTACCATCCGCCTCGCGCAGCGCCGCATCGGCCCCGCTCACGTTAATGCCTGGTTGCTTCGGCGGCGAGCACACCAGGCCGCCCCCGACGCTCGCATTTGAAACGGGTTATACAACTGTAATCTTAGCCGATGCGATGCCGTATCAAGCATATTGCTCAATACGCGAAACACCTTATCGCAGCGGTTCAAGTTGGCGTTCCGCGCACGGCTTTTATATGACCTGCCATGAACTCACCACCAACTGATATCTTCGATTTGGCAGAAAGACGCATGGCTTGGGCCGGGCAACGCCAGGACGTGCTAGCCCGGAACATCGCCAACGCAAATACTCCCGGATATATCGCGCGCGACGTGGAGGCGTTTAAAGACGTCCTAGCAGCACAGGGCCAACAGGACCCCAGCGGCTTTATCTTAGCCTCCACTCGTTCTCTGGGAAACCCAGATCGAACGAACGCGGCGAGGTCGCTGGACGGCAATGCAGTGGTACTCGACGAACAATTGGAGAAAGTCGCTGAAACTGATACGGCACATCAGTTGGCGATGAATTTGTATAAGAAATACGCCAGCATGTTTAAGACGACCATTGGCCGAAACTGATACGAAGGATACCTCCCAGCATGGACCTCACCCAGACGCTCGGAATGTCCGCGAAGGGCATGGCGGCACAGAGCACCCGACTACGCGTCATTGCCGAAAACCTTGCAAACTCGGCAACAACCGGATCGTCTCCAGGAGCCGCCCCCTACCGGCGTAAGATCATCACATTCGAAAACGCTATGGACAAGTCGCTGGGAACGAGCGCGGTGCGGGTGCGCACGATTGCTCCGGATAACTCTGCTTTCCCGCGCAAGTACGATCCGGCCAACCCGGCGGCAGACACAACCGGATACGTTAAGATGCCCAACGTGAGTTCATTTGTTGAAGTCATGGATATGAAGGAGGCGCAGCGGTCTTACACCGCCAATCTTAATGTTATGGAAACAACCCGCGGGATGATAACCCGCACGGTCGATCTGCTGCGATAGGAACCAACGATGATTTCCAGCAACCTTACGGGCGCATCCGCTTACGCTGCGATCCAGGGCAACCTAGGCAGTAGCGTCGCACGCGCGCCGATTGATACAGGCTCTTTCGGCTCCGCCCTGCAGGGGGCAATGTCCAACCTAATAAATGTCGGGCGCGAGGCGGACACAAAGGCAGTACAAGCCATGACAGGTAGCGGGAACCTGACCGATGTAGTCATGGCCGTGTCGAAGGCAGAGATGGCGCTACAGGCAAGCGTTGCCGTCCGCGATAAAGTCATTTCGGCCTACCAGGACGTCATGCGGATGTCCGTCTAGGGCAAAGCCCTCTACTGTTTTCGTCACTGCGCGGCATCATCCCAAAACGGGGTCCAGGATCATGGCGGTCACCGAACTCCGATCCCACCGGACACGCAAGGCACTGCCGCGATGAGCGAGGGAGACCTCGCCTCCTTTGCCAGGGACGCACTCATTATCCTCCTTAAACTAGCAGGTCCAGTGCTCGTCGTCGGCTTGATCGTCGGCTTGGTCGTATCAATGCTACAGGCGCTCACGCAGATCAATGAGAGCACGCTGGTTTTCATTCCGAAACTTCTTGCGATTTGCGCCACTATCGGAATTTTGGGTGGCTTCATGATGCAGACTTTGGGCGATTACACCCGCAGTGTGTTCGATCAGATTATCGCACTCGGCCTAGCGCCATGATGTGTGCGACCGGCCGCGTTCCTTGAATGACTTTGCCGCCTCACTGCGGGACCTACCTTCGATGGGCTTTGGCTTGGTCCTGGTCGTCGCACGGGTCGGAACTGCGCTGTTAACCGGACCCGGGCTTGGCGAGAATGAGATTCCTGCAACCGTGAGGGCTGCTCTAGCTGCTATCCTGGCGATTTTGGTCTATCCGGCGCTTCAAGGCGTCCTTCCACCATTGCCACGCGAGATGGCGGAATTGGCCGGTCTCATCACCATGGAGATCATAGTGGGTGCCTGGTTGGGTTTCTTGACTCGGGTAATAGTAATGGGGTTGGCAATGGCCGGAGGTGTTGTCTCACTGATGGTCGGACTTTCTAGTGTTTTGCAGATCGATCCGAGCGTCGGTGCCCAGGTGAGCGCGCTGCAGCGGATGCTGGGTCTCGCGGCTATAGCTCTGCTGTTCGCTTCGGGCCTTTACGCCCTACCAATTTGGGCAATTGTCGGCAGTTACGACCTTATGCCACCTGGAAGCGCGTTTGACGCGGGCGGTGCAGCGCAGATGGTGACTCGCGCCGTCTCCGAGAGCTTCAGCATGGCGATACGCCTCGCGGCGCCGTTCGTCGTAACCTGCCTTGTCTGGCAAGCGGGCATGGGCTTCGTCAGTCGACTAATTCCCAATATCCAGATCCATGTCGTTTCCGCACCCGCGCAAATTCTCGGTGGCCTAGCACTGCTCTCGGCAGCGGTTAGTCTATTACTCGAGACTTGGTCGGTCGGAATGCACCAAGCCTTCTCCACACTTCCCGGCCTTTAAGGAACCGGGAACATGGCTAGTGACGGACATTCGGTTGAGGACCGGACCGAGGATCCCACGCCAAAACGGCTTGAACAAGCACGTGCTTCGGGACAGATTCCTGTATCGCGTGATCTTAACATGCTGGCCTGCTTGGGCGGAGCGGCGATGGGCGGCATGACATTCGTGCCCGTGATGGGACGAGATCTATCCGAACGCGCCGCAGGCTTCATCGGCCTCCTGGCGACGATGCGGCTTGAGGACGGCGGATATGCCGGACACTTGACAGGCATCCTGGGGTCTGCCGCCGCAATCGTGGCTGCAATCGCACTGCCTGCCGCCGCGTGCAGCATCGCATCCGCATTACTGCAAACCCAGTTTTACTTTGGTGGTACACCCATCAAGTTTCAGGCCTCACGCATCAGTCCGGTCGCTGGTCTTGCCCGCATCCTGTCTAAACATAATTTACTAGAGTTTCTCAAGGCATCTGGACGCTTGGCTGTACTGTGTATGTTAGCATGGTCCGTGCTCGGACATAGCCCCGTTAACGCCCTCGGCGTTATGAAGTCGGACGTCGGCCGCTTACTCCCAGTGACCTACGGCGAAGTGCAGCAGTTCGCGAAACCGTTGATGATTGCACTCGCGGGCTTTGCGGCGGTTGATGTCCTGCTGGTTCGCCTCAAGCACGCAGCAGATATGCGGATGACCCGGGAGGAAATTCGCATCGAGATGCGTGAGTCCGACGGTGACCCCATGCTAAAAGCTAAGATCCGCCGCATCCAGACGCAACGTTCTAAGCGACGCATGATGGCGAAAGTCAGGACGGCCGACGTCGTGATTACCAATCCAACCCATTATGCTATCGCGCTGGCCTACGACCGCATTAGTAGTACCGCTCCCAAGGTGGTTGCAAAAGGCGCAGACTTCGTCGCGGCACGCATCCGCGACGAGGCGACTAACCACGGCGTCCCTATCATGCCAAATCCTCCTTTGGCTCGCGCCCTCTATCAGGTGGACCTCGATGAGGAGATACCCAGCGAACATTACCGGGCGGTGGCTGAGGTAATCGCATACGTTTGGAAACTCAAGAGTCGAATCGGAGCCGTGGGATAATGGATCGGATTGGTGCAAAGACTCTGAGGGCAGCTTGGACGTTTGGAGGTTGGATATGTTCGGGCCAGTAGAGTCAGTCCGCATCGCCCTTGGAACTGTGGTGTTGGACAGTCTGGACCAGAGCGGGCGCTACATTGCGAAAGACATGGTTGGGGGTTGGGCCTACCTCATCATAGACAAGGTAGGCGACACCCGATTCCGCAGCCAGGGGGGATGTCCGGGCGGGCTGGATGTACAATTGCGGTGTGCTTTCCTGTTAGCAGCCAGCCAAGTGCCAGACAGCCGATACATCACGGTCTTGGTCGAAACCCGTCAGGCGCACCGGATGATGGTTAAATTGGCGAAAGAAGATGTTCACGTTGTCGCAGCGATTGCAGGTAGGCCCGTTTCGGTGATGACGAGACCGGACGAGCGATCGTCCTTCCAGGTCCGGGCGGCGGCCGAGCGCGCTGCGTCGGCCATGCTCCGTGAGAGGGAACACGCGGAATGGCTGGAGCTGACACCACCAAAAAAGCTCCCGCTATATCCAGATCCAGGCGAAACCACAAAAGTCACTGCATTAATACAAGAGAGCCAGGAAGCTGTTCCCGTGCGGACATGGCGCTCGAACCTCGGACCAGAAGGAACAGCGCTCACCGCCGGATCATTGAGCCTTCCTCGGAGGACTGGCAACCTCGGCACGCGCAATCCTGTTGAAACTCTGGTGTTACACCAACCTCTTGTTCGAAGTGCAACTTTGACGAATTGGCTTGCTGCATTTAATAAACAGGTTGCTGCTATCAACACCGATGAAAAGACACTGAAAAAATAAGTGTAAGACGGTCTCCATCCTTCGGACAGATGGTTAAGATCGCTTCGCTTTTTATCCCTGCTTGGGCTAATGCTGCCCGTCCCTGACCGCACGACGTTGAGCCGGCGCGGACGGGCGTTGGCAGGGCGCCAGCCGCGTTTGCTGTTCAGCACTGGCCCGATCGACCTCGTGCTGGACGGCGCCGGCTTGGAGCTGTTCGGACGGGGCGGGTGGGATGCTGAGAGGCACGGCCGTGTCGCATTGCCTCAAGGTGAATGTTACCGAGCGGAGGTCATTGCCTCATCTAGAATGTTACTCGGGTCACGTCCGTCGATGAAGTTTCGGAGTGTGGCGGCAGGCGGTCCTGAACTGGCCAGCTACGATGGATTTGGTTCGCTCGGATGGTGGGCCGCATGTGACGGCGCGCCTGATTGTGCTCTGGTGCGCGCCGCCGACGTCAAGCCCCGCGCCTGCGGCGCACTGCGGCGCGGCTTCAAGGCTTGACCTCAACGTCGCGACCAAGCGTTTGCCATAGACGCCGTCGACGCCGCGGTCTGTTGCTTGCGGACCGGGGCCATCCCAATAACGGCGGTCATGCTGCGCCGGAATACGCCGCCCCTGAACCTCGCACCGCGCCGCCGGTAACAATCTCAATGAGGCAGCCGGTAACAGAATTACGTGAGGCAACACGAGACGGCCGGGCGCGGCGGCGCACGCTGCCTCTCGCCGTCGACGCCGGGACGGGCGGGGCGGCGGCGCCTGCGCTGACCGACGGGTATGCTGACGATGCACCCTGCGCCGGCGTCGCCCAGGTGCCAGCCCTGCTCGGGCAGGCAGAAGGCGTGATCGCGTCCGTAGCCGGACGCTGCCTGCAGCGCGCCCGCCTGCGCCGCCGCACGTCAGCGGCTCGGCCAGCGGGATCGCCTCCCGCCGCGCGCCGCTCGGACCAGGGCGACAGCGGCGCGCCGAGCCCTCGTGACGGCCGCATGCAGATCCAGCTCATGCCCGAGCCCGG
>JANXVC010000147.1 GCA_025351925.1 Rhodospirillales bacterium
TCTCGACGATCTGGTCGAGCAACGTCTTGCGAGCCTCGACGAGATAGCAGGCGACGAGCGCGTTGCGCTTTGGCTTGGCAAAGCGCCGGAGGTCGCCGGCATCGTAGCGGCGCCCGAGCTGGCCGAGCTGGCGGATGATCCGCGGGTCGAGGTCGCCGAGGTCCGCGCCGGCGCCGAGCAGGTCCTCGATCAGGCGCAGGCGGACGATGTCGCCCTTGATCACCGCAGCGTTGGCCGACTTCGGGTAGTCCTTGAGCCGGAACAGGCTGGACCGCGCGTCACCCTCCGGCACCTCGACCAGCAGGTCGATGCCGGCCCGCAGCGTTTCCGGCAGCCGCCCGGCGATGGTGGCGAAGAGGTCGGCCGTGGTGTGGGCGACAACGGAGTTGACGATGCGGTCCAGCGTGCTGGCGGCGGGCAGCATGACGCGCCACCCGCGCAGCTTCTCCTCCGCCTGCATCGACAGCTCGCCCGCGGTGCGGCCTTCGAGGGCGCCTGCGCGCAGCCATTCGCGCAAGTTGGCCTCCGCCGTCGTGTCGAACCGGCTCAGGCTCAGGTAGCGGCGGATACGCTGGGCCTGCACCCGCTCCGTCGGCTCGCGGCCGGCACGGTCGAGGAACAGCACCGGCGGCAGGCCAAGCTGGCGCGACAGGTGGTTGACGATCTTGATCGGGGCGTGCCGGTAGTCGTCGAGGAAGCGGCCGTGCAGACGCATGACGCAGAGCTGCAGGGCGAAACGGCGACGCTGGTCGGGACCACGGCACTCGGCGATCACGGCCAGGTCCGCGGGCGTCAGGCTCCAGTGTCGCGCGAGTTCGTCCTCGCTCGGATCGGGCGGCAGCAACCGTCGCCGGATCTGCGTCGCAGCCAAAGGGTCATCCATCGACATTGAGGTGCGAGCGCTCCAGGTCGGCTGCGAGGTCGTCGCGCGAGGGTCGCGTGTAGATGGCGGTCGTGTCGAGCGACTCATGGCCGAGCAGGCTGGCGAGCTCGACCAGCTTGCCCGGGTTGTCGCGCAGGTAGCCGAGCGCAAACGTGTGGCGCAGCGTGTGCGCCGAGACGGCAAGTCGCTTCAGGCGGGCCCGGCGGGCGAGGCTGGTCATGACGGCCTGGATGGTGCGCACCGGCATCGCCGTCTCCCGGCTGCTGACAAACAGCGCCGCATCCTGGCGCGGCGCCAAGCGTTGGTCGAGATGCTGTTTGAGCGCGCGGCGCACAGTGGCGTTCAGCGGCACCTCGCGCGCCTTGAGGCCCTTGCCATGGCGGATGCGAACGCTGCCGGAGCGGTCGCTCATGCTGACGTCACCCACTTGCAGCGCCGCGACCTCGCCGACGCGTAAGCCGGCCTGCAGCATGAGCTGGGTGATGGCGTAGTTGCGCCCCGCGAGGCCGTGGGAGGAGGCGCCAGCGGCGCGCAGCAGGGCGTGGACCTCGACGTCGGTCAGGCCGGATGGCTGGCGGTTGCGCGTGGTGCGCATGGGCCGGACATCGCGCGCGGCGTCGGCGGCCAGGGCGCCGGTCCCGCGCGCCCAGCGGCACAGCCGGCGCAGGGCGTCCAGCCGCCGGTTGACCGTGGCCGGCCTGAGGCCACCGGCGACCATGTGCTGGCGGTAGGCGATCAGCTCGTATTCGGCGAGGCCCTCCAGGACGAAGGGGCCGTCATGGACCGTGCGGTGCCAGGCGACGAAATGACGCAGGTCGTAGCGGTAGCCGCGCAGCGTCGCGGGTGCCAGGTCGTCGCGCGCCAGGCTGGCGAGGAACGCCGCCATCCAGCTTGGCTCGCCAGGGACATTGACGGGCGCTGCATGTATTGCACGCGAAGTCATCCCCCGCGTTAGCACCCCGGTTTGCTGCGTGCAATACGCCACATCGAACTGCGATGTTGAATGCAATGAGCATTGCATTCCATGATTGCACGCAATAAACGCGTAGTTCAGACCGCTATCAGAATGTGATCAGCCTTTTTCGCCCGAAATCGGCAGGATCTCACCCGTGTTCTCGTTTCTTACCGTACGTTTTCGCAGCGATGGGCCTTCTGACCCGACTTGCAAGCGAGGAATTGCGGATCAACATTACCGAAACAAAAAGCTGGTTATCCAGCTATATCAATGTGTTGCTTTACTGCGTGAAGTGCAAGCCATTGATTTGACACGCTTTCCAGATCGGCACTTTTGGCATCGTG
>JANXVC010000227.1 GCA_025351925.1 Rhodospirillales bacterium
GGCACATCATGCTACTGAACAGTCGGCGTTAGGGCGCAGTCGGCAGCACGGTGCCGGCCTGCGGGCCGCTGACGTGTGTCGAGGCGAGCGGATGCTGCACGACGTCGCTGATCGGCAGGGTGCGCGGGGCGAGCACGATCAGCCCCAGGCCGCCGACCAGGCCGAAGTTCTTCAGGAACTCCCAGAAGTGCTCCAGCCCCTCGCCTTCCCGAAAACGCCAGAAATCCGGGTAGCGCCAGAACTGGTGATACAGCGCCGCCGTCACCGTGCAGAACCCTGCCAGCACGAACGCGGCCAGCCGGTCGTGCCAGCCCAGCACGATGCACACGGGGGTGACGAGCTCGACTGCTATCGCCGCGACCAGCATGGCGGGAGCGAGCGCGCTGCGGCCCGCCTGCTTGATCGCCGAGCTCCAGTTGACGATCTTGTCCAGCCCGCTGAACGGGAACAGCACCACGAGGCAGATCCGCAGCAGCAATGGCGCGTAATCGTTCAGCAGCGTCATTGCGTGATGTTCTCCGGAAGGTGAAGCGGGCCGGCCTGCAGGGATGGAACAGCCGGGCGGACGGAAAGTTCAGACAGCAACGTCCAGCATGGAGCGGCTTATGTCCGACCAATCCGGCCCGCAGCCCCGCATCCCCTATTGGCACCTGTGGACCGACCAGGACGGTGTCAGCCATCAGCGGCAGTGCGCGCTGACCGAGTTCGAGCTGAAGGGCGTCAGCAACGCTGCCCCGCAGTGGAACAACAGGCATGAGCGTTCGGAGGCGACCGTGGTCGTCACCGTCCAGCCGGTCGGCTGGATCGGCGACTGGCACGAGAACCCGGCGCCGCAGTGGATTGTCGTGCTGTCCGGCCGCTGGTGGATCGAAAGCATGGACGGCTTCCGCATCGAGCAGGGGCCGGGCGAGTTCTCGCTGGGCGAGGACCAGGGCTGCACAACGCAGAATGGCCGCCGCGGCCACCGCTCCGGCACGATCGGCGACCAGCCTGCGGTGCTGATGACGGTGCAGCTCCACGTGCCGCCGCAGCGCGCGCCGTGCCACGCGAGATAGCCGGTGGACGGGTTCGACATCCACGACGAGCGCTTCCGCCACTTGGTGCTGCCCAATGCGCCGTTGGTGAAGCTGGGCGAGGGGTTCGCCTGGCTCGAGGGTCCGGTGTGGTTCGCCGACCAGGACTGCCTGCTGGTCAGCGACCTGCCGTCCGACCGCATCCTGCGCTGGAGCGAGGGCGGCGGCGTGTCGGTGTTCCGCCAGCCGTCGGGCTTCGCCAACGGCCACACGCGGGATCGGCAGGGGCGGCTCATCGGCTGCTCGCACCGCGACCGCTGCATCACCCGGACGGAGCTGGACGGCAGCGTGACCGCGCTGGCCGACCGGTTCCACGGCAAGCGGCTGAATGCGCCCAACGACGTCGTTTGCCGCTCCGATGGAACCCTCTGGTTCAGCGACCCGCATTACGGCATCAACACCGACTACGAGGGCGGCAAGCAGACGCCGGAGCTGCCGCCGGCGCTGTATCGGCTGGACCCGCGCGACGGCAGTCTGCGGGTGGTGGCGGATGACTTCGCGGGGCCGAACGGGCTGTGCTTCTCGCCGGATGAGCGGCGGCTCTATGTCGCGGAGAGCGGCCGGCAGTTCGCGGCCGACCCGGCGCAGCACATCAGGGTGTTCGACGTGCTGGACGATGGCCGGCGCTTGTCGGAGGGGCGGGTATTCCACAGGATCGAACCGGGCTTCGCCGATGGCTTGCGCTGTGATGAGAGCGGCAACATTTGGAGCAGTGCTGCCGATGGGGTGCACTGCGTCGCGCCCGACGGCACGCTGCTGGGCCGCATCAAGGTGCCGTTCACCGTCGCGAACCTGACATTCGGCGGCCGCAACCGTGCCCGCCTGTTCATCTGCGCCTCGCACACGCTGTACGCGATCTACACCAACACGCGTGGGGCCGAGCGGCCGTAAACCGGCACCGGCAACCGTGACCGGAGGCGTCCGCAATGGTAGAGCGTCGCGCGCGCGCATCCGGGCCCGCATTTCAGAGGGGCACGATGTCATGAATGACCTTTGGACCTCCCTGGTTCACATCCGTAACGACGTGTTCTTCGTGGTCGGGCTGCTGGTCGCCGCCCTCGTCACCGTGCACGTCCTGCTGCGCAAGCGGGAGGTGGCGTCGGCGGCCGGCTGGATCGGATTGGCTTGGTTTGCGCCGATCATCGGCGGCATCAGCTATTTTGTATTCGGGGTCAACCGGGTGCAGCGCCGCGCCCGCCGGCTGCGCGCGTATAGCGACCGCCGCGGCGGTCGCGCCGCCTGGCCATCTCCGGTTGATGACAATCATTTAGACCCGCTGGAGCGCGGCGTCGGCCGCATCACCGGGCGGCCGATTCAGCCGGGCAATGCAGTGCAGACCTATCGCGACGGCGACGAAGCCTATCCGCCCATGCTGGCGGCGATCGCGGCGGCGCAGCGCAGCGTGGGCCTGTCCTCCTACATCTTCCGCAACGATGAGTGGGGCGGCCGCTTCATCGACGCCCTGGCCGAGGCGCAGGACCGCGGAGTGGCGGTGCGCGTGCTGATCGACGGGATCGGCGGCAACTGGCTGCTGTCGCCTGCCTACCATGCGCTGCGCCGCAAGGGCGTGCCGGCCGCGCGCTTCCTGCACTCGCCGCTGCCCTGGCGCATGCCGTTCCTCAATCTGCGCTCGCACAAAAAGATCCTGGTGCTGGACGGGTCGGTTGGCTTCACCGGCGGCATGAATATCGCCGACGCGAACGTCATGGCCACCCATCCGCGGGAGCCGGTGCAGGACACCCATTTTCGGATTGAAGGCCCGGTCGTCTGCCAGTTGACCGAGGCGTTCGTGCAGGACTGGGCCTTTGCCACCGATGAGGAGCTGAAGGGTGACGCCTGGTTCCCGGATACCGCCAATCGCGGCGCGGCGCCGGCCCGGGTCATCGACTCCGGGCCCGATGAGGACATCGAAAAGATAGAGTTTGCCGTGCTCCAGGCGGTCGCCTGCGCGGAGGAAAGCATCGCGATCATGACGCCCTACTTCCTGCCGGACGAGCGGCTGACGACCGCGCTGGCCCTGGCGGCGATGCGCGGCGTGGCCGTGGACGTGGTCATTCCGGAAAAAAGCGACCACTTCGTCGTGGACTGGGCCACCCGCGCCAATGTTGGACCGCTGCTGGATGACGGCGTGCGGATTTGGCGATGCCCGCCGCCGTTCCGCCATTCCAAGATCACGGTCGTCGATGGCGAATGGTGCCTGGTCGGCAGCTGCAACTGGGACATCCGCTCGTTCCGCCTCAACTTCGAGCTTTGCGTCGAGATCTACGACCGAGCCCTGGCGGCGACGCTGATGGACTTGATGCAGCGCAGCCGCGGCACTGCGTTGACCCAGACGGAGATCGATCGCCGAAGCCTGCCGACGCGGCTCCGCGACGCCGGCGTGCGGCTGATGCTGCCATATCTCTGAACGGCGGCTGCCTACACCTCCGACCCCTTCGGCTCCGCCCGCATCGCTCCGGCGAGCCGCGGCATCTGCCGCGTCTGCCACGCGGGCGCAAACCAGCGCTGCAGGCGGTCGAGATACAGATAGATGACCGGCGTGGTGTACAGTGTCAGAACTTGGCTGAGCGCCAATCCGCCCACCATCGCGAAACCCAAAGGCTTGCGCAGCTCGGACCCGGCGCCGCTCTCCAGCATCAGCGGCAGGCCAGACAGCAGCGCCGCCATCGTCGTCATCAGGATGGGCCGGAACCGCAACAGGCAAGCCCGGCGGATGGCGTCCAGCGGCTCCGCCCCTTCGTTCCGCTCGGCGTTGATGGCGAAATCGACCAGGATAATGCCGTTCTTCTTCACGATGCCGATCAGCAGGATGATGCCCACGATCGCGATCACCGTGAGGTCATAGCCGGCCGCCAGCAGCATCAGCAGCGCGCCCACCCCCGCCGAAGGCAGGGTGGAGAGGATCGTCAGCGGCAGGATGTAGCTCTCGTACAGGATGCCCAGGATGATATAGACCGCAACCAGCGCCGCCAGGATCAGCAGCGGCTGCGAGCTGAGCGAGCTTTGGAACGCCTGCGCCGTGCCCTGGAACGCGCCCGTCACCGTGGACGGCACGCCCATCGCCGCGGTCGCCTGCTGGATGGCCGTGACCGACTGGCCCAGCGACGCGCCGGGCTTCAGGTTGTAGGAGATCGTGACCGACGGGAACTGGCTCTGGTGGTTGACCACGAGCGGCTGCACCGGCGCCGTATCGATCCGCACGAACGTTGAGAGCGGCACCGTCCCACCGGCCGCGGTGCGGACATAGAGCTGCCGCAGCGTGTCGAGCGTCTCCTGCTGCCCCGGCGTCACCTCAAGGATCACGTAGTAGGCCTTAAGCGGCGTGAAGTACTGCGCCACCTGCCGCTGTCCGAACGCATCGTCGAGCGTCGCGTCGATCATGCCGGGTTGGATGCCGAACCGCGCCGCCTCGTCCTTGTCGTAGGTGAGCGTCGCCGTAAGCCCCGAGCTCGCCGCGTCGGACGTGACATCCGCCAGGCTCGGGATGCTGCGCAGCTTGTCGAGCACCTGCGGGGCCCAGGTGTTCAGCTCATCGCCGTCCGGGTCGGACAGCGTATATTGATACTGCGTGCGCGACAGCCGGCCGCCCACGCTCACGTCCTGCGCCGGCTGCATGAACAGCCGAACGCCCTCGACACCCTGCATCTTCTTGCTGAGCCGCGCCACGACCTGGGACGCGGTCTCGCTGCGCTCGCTCCATGGCTTCAGCGAGATATAGAGCCGGCCATTATTCGCCGTCTGCCCGCCGGCGCCGGCGCCAACGGACGAGGTGACGCCAGCGACCGCCGGATCCTGTCCCACCAGCTCGTTCACTTGGCTCTGCAGGCGCTTCATGCCCTGGAATGAGATGTCCTGCGCCGCGTCGGTGATGCCGATGATGATGCCGGTGTCCTGCACCGGGAAGAAGCCCTTGGGAATGATGATGAACAAACCAACCGTGGCGGCGACGGTGAGCAGGAACACCATGAGCGTCACGAACTGAAAGCGCAGCGCCACGTCCAGCGTGCGCTCGTAAAAGCGCAGCATCGCGTCGAACACCGCCTCAACCGCCTTGTAGATCCGCCCGTGTTCCTTTTTCTCCGACGACAGAAAGCGCGACGCCATCATGGGCGTGAGGGTGAGGGAGACCATGGCGGACACGGCAATCGTGATGGAGACGGTGACGGCGAACTCGCGGAACAGCCGGCCGACGATGCCGCCCATCAGCAATAAGGGGATGAAGACCGCGATCAGGCTGATGCTGATGCTGACGATGGTGAAGCCGATCTCGCCGGCCCCCTTCAGCGCCGCGTCCATCGGCGCCATGCCCTCCTCGACGTAGCGGACGATGTTCTCCAGCATGACGATGGCGTCGTCCACGACGAACCCAACGGCGATGGTGAGGCCCATCAGACTGAGGTTGTCGAGGCTGAACCCGCAGAGGTACATCACGCCCAGCGTGCCGACCAGCGCGATCGGGATTGTGACGCTCGGGATCACCGTCGCCCAGATGCTGCGCAGGAACACGAAGATCACCCCGACCACCAGCGCGATCGACAGCCCCAGCGTAAACTCGACGTCGCTGACCGAAGCGCGGATGGTTTGCGTCCGGTCGGATACGATATCGGCCTTAACGTCTGCCGGCACGCTGCGAACCAGGCGCGGCAGCCTGGCGCGTATCCCGTCCACCGTGTTGATGACGTTGGCGCCGGGCTGCTTGAACACCAGCAGCAGCACGGCCGGCTTGTTGTCCTGCCAGGCCGTAAGCTCACGGTTCTGCGGGCCGTCAATCGCTTTGCCGACATCGCGCACCCGCACGGCGCCGCCGTCGCGGTAGGCGATGATGGCGTTGTTGTACTCCTCGGCATGGGTGCGCTGGTCATTTGCATAGACCGTGTAGGACTGCTTCGGCCCATCGACCGAGCCCTTTGGCTGGTTCGCGGTGGATTGCGTCAGCACGGTCCGTACGTCCTCCAGCGTGAGGCCGAGGCCGGCGAGGCGCGCTGGGTCAACCTGCACCCGCACCGCCGGGGTCTGCTGCCCGCCGACCAGCACCTGCGACACGCCGGACACCTGGCTGAGCTGCTGCGCCAGGATGTTCTCCGCCGCCGCGTCCACCTCGGTCAGCGGCAGCGTGTCGGAGCGGACGGCGATGATGAGGATCGGCGCGTCGGCTGGATTGGTCTTGCGGAAGGTGGGCGGGTTCGGGATGTCCTTCGGCAATTGGCCGCCGGCCGCGTTGATCGCCTCCAGCACGTCCACCGCCGCCGCGTCGATGCCCCGGCTGAGGTCGAACTGCAGGGTGATCTGCGAGCTGCCCATGACGTTCACCGAGGTCATCTGCGCGAGCCCCGGGATTTGGCCGAACTGGGTTTCGAGCGGGGTCGCGACGGCGGTCGCCATGGTGGCCGGGCTGGCGCCGGGGTATGAGCCCGTCACCGAGATGGTGGGGAACTCGACCGCCGGCAGCGGCGAGACCGGCAGGAACGGATAGGCGGCGGCGCCGGCCAGGAAGATGGCCGCGACCATCAGCGAGGTGGCGATCGGCCGGCGGATGAATGGGCTGGATATGCTCAACGCTGCGCGCTCCGGGTCTGTTCCTGCGGGTTCAGCTTCGCACCCTGGCCAATGCGGGTTTGGCCGGAGACGACGACCTGCTCGCCCTCATTGACCCCCTGGCCGATCACCGCCGTCGTCCCGTCGTCGTAGGCGAGCTCGACATCGCGCCGCTCCGCCGTCTTGTCAGGCTTGACGGTGAAGACATACAGGCCGTTCTGCCCGTGCTGCACCGCCTCGTGCGGGATCGTGATGCCGTGCGCGGTGTCGATCAACAGGCGCGTGCTCACGAACTGACCCGGCGTGAGCCGGTCGTCGTCGTTCGGGAACGTCGCCTTGAGCTGGATCGTGCCGCTCGATGCATTCACCGCGTTGTCCGTGGTCAGCAACGTGCCGCGCGCGAGCTCGTCCCGTCCGTCGGAGCTATCCGCCAGCACGGTGAGCGTGCCGTGCGAGCTGGCGTCCCGCACCCGCCGCACGTCCCCTTCGGGAAGCGTGAACACCAGGGCGATGGGCCGGATTTGCACAACCGATAGAATGCCAGCGCCGGTGCTGTTGGCCTGGATCAGGTTGCCGGGATCGACCCGGCGCAGCCCAACCCGCCCATCCATCGGCGCGTGCAGCACGCTGTAGCCGAGGTTCAGCTGCGCGTCCTCGATCGCGGCCTGGTCGGCGGCGATCACGCCCTGGAACCGCGCGACCGAGGATTGCTGGGTGTCAACCTGCTGACGCGAGGCGAAGTCGCTGCGGGCGAGGCTCGAATAGCGCGAGAGGTCCGTTTTCGCATTCTCGAGCTGCGCCTGGTCCTGCTGCAGCTGCGCCTGCGCTTTGTCGAGCGCCGTCTTGTAGGGGCGCGGGTCGATCACCGCGAGGGTGTCGCCCTGCTGCACGTCCTGCCCCTCGCGCACCGGCACGTTGATGAGCACGCCGCCGACCTGCGGATGCACCTCGACGGAATTCAGCGCCTGCACGGTGCCGATCCCGCGCAGGTAAACCGGCACGTCGGCGGTTTTGCTGATGGCGACGGTGACAGGTACCGGCGGAGGCTGGCCCGCCTGATCCTGGCTGCCGCGCGCGGCGAATGCGCGCCAGCCGCCGTATCCACCGCCAATCAGCAGGACGGCGCCGAGCGCCAAGGCATAGGAGGTTTTCATGCATTACCGGTCAAAAGGCGTGGAGCAGTTGGAGCGTGGAGCCGTCGGGGCTCACTACGTGCCGAAAGGGCATACGCCATGCATGCTCGCAGAAAGGTGAAAAGCTGAGGCTGCCAGCGGACGAGGTGGTGGGTTCAAAGCTGGGCCGCGACCTCGGCGACGACGTCGCGCAGCCATTTCAGCGCCGGGTCGCTGCCGTGGCGCAGATGCCAGACCATCGAAACCTGGGTTTCCGGAGCGGGATAGGGTGGATCCAGCATCGTCAGCCGATAGTGGCCCGCGAGCGCAGCGGCCATGCGCCACGGCACCAGGGCCGCCATGTCGGTCTCGCCGACGATTGCCAGCGCGGCGTGGGTGCTCGGCACTGTGAGCCGGATTGTGCGTTGCCGCCCAATGGCGGCCAGGGCATCGGTCAGCGCGCTGTCGCCGTCCTGCGCCACGCAGCGCTCGAGGCCGTGTTCCACGATCATGCCGTCTATCGCCTCGGTGTAGTCGTCCGTCACGGCCCGAACGAGATGCGGCAGGCTCGCCAGGCGTTCGAGCGTCAGCGGTTCCTGTGCCAACGGATGATCGGACCGCAGCACCCAGACCAGGCGGTCGCGCAGCAGTTCAAGCAGGCCCAGGCGCTCCGGCACCCGGCCATATCCGGCGATGGCGAGGTCGAGG
>JANXVC010000250.1 GCA_025351925.1 Rhodospirillales bacterium
GGTCGCTCGACCTGGTGATGGTGGCGAAGCCGGTATCGACGCAGATCACCCCCGACGTGACCACGCCCGCCTGGGTCTATGAGGTTTGCCAGCGCACCGGCCCGCTGCAGAACTCCTGCCCCGGCGACAGCGTCCATCCGCTCGGCGGCGTACGGCTGCAGCTCAGCGCCGGCGATACCCTGAAGATCCGGCTGGTGAACAAGCTGCCGCCGATCCCCGGCGCCAAGCACATCGCAGATAATCCCGCCCTGATCGGCAACCCGACCAACCTGCACACCCATGGCCTGATCGTGGAGCCGCATCGCGCCGAGGGGCCGAACGATCCCTACGGCGACTATGTCTTCCTCCAGCTGCTCAATCCCGCCAACCCGGTCCCCAGCGCACCCGCGGCAGCCGGCGCCCATGCGGGCCACGCCATGGGTCATCCCGACACCGACGTGGCGTCTGGAGCGGTGGACTATGCGATCGAAATCCCGGGCAACCATCCGTCGGGCCTGTTCTGGTTCCATCCGCACATTCACGGCATCGCCCTGAACCAGGTGACCGCCGGCATGTCCGGCGTCATCACGATCGGCGCGGCCGAGGACACCTGCGCCGACAAGGACTGCGCGTCGCAGATCCGTGCCGGCAACGTGCGCTATCTCGTGCTGAAGGACACCCAGGTCCTGGCGAACGGCGCCCTGAACACCCAGGAAAAGCCGACCTTCTGCGGCGATCCGCCGACCGGCTCGCCGCAGGGCTTCTGCCCCGGCGTTTCCGGCGGCGACACCGACTTCACCGGCGGCTCCTGGTTCCATACCGTCAACGGACAGGTGTTCCCGACCATCCAGGTCGGCGCGGCCGGCGACGTCTGGCGCATCGTGAACTCCTCCGGCAGCCGCTCCTACGAGCTGGGGCTGGACGATGACGCCGCTGGCTCGCCGGTGCTGATGCAGGTGCTGGCGATCGACGGGGTCACGATCGACAGCCTCGCTTTGGACGCGCTGGGCCGCAACGCCATGGCGCAGCTGCTCGGCGGCAAGGTCCGGCCCGTGCCGTGTCCGCGTCCCAAGGACGGAAGCGGGCCGGAGGGCTTGTGCACGACCAAGCTGCGCCTGATGCCCAGCGCGCGGGCCGAGGTCCGCGTCGTCGGGCAGAAAGCCGCAGCCGCCACCTTGCGGACGGCGCTCTATTTCACCGGCGGCGACAGCTGGCCCGCGATCGACCTGGCCCACGTCACCTTCACCCCGCGGGACGACGTGCTGCCGCCGGTAGCGCTCGGCACCCAGGGCATGAAGGCTCTGGCCGCCGACGGCGCATTGCTCGGCCCGGCGGCGCTCCGGCCGCACGGCTCATCCTCGCTGGTCAGCGTCGATGCCGCCCGCATCGCCGCGGCGCTGCCGGTCACCGGGTCCGCGCACCACGGCGACCTCATGCAGGCCGCCTCCATCGCGATCGATCCGGCGCTGAAGCTCGGGCTCCGCAGCTCGTCGGACTGCGTGCCGCTGCGGTCGGGGCACCGGCGGCGCATCTACTTCGGCAACCCGACGCCGGGCCAGGACGGCTTCGGGCTCGGCTATGTCGAGATCGACGCGAAAGGCCAGGAGATCGCGGCGACGCGCAAGGCCATCAGCTCCTTCAACCCGACGAGCACCACGGTCTGCGTGCCGCTGGGCCCGCACGGCCACGCGGTGAAAGAGGTCTGGGAGGTGCTTAACCTGACCAATGAGGACCATAACTTCCACATCCACCAAACCCGTTTCCGGATATTGCGCGGCGGTACGATCCCCGGATCGGTCATCCCCGCCCGCACGGAAGACGGGTTGGTGCTGCACGACAACGTGCCGCTGCCGCGCGCCGCGAACACCGACGGCTGTGACGGCACGACCGCCGCCTTCCTGAGCGGGCAGTGCGCCCCGACGCCCGTCGTGATGGAAATCCCGTTCCGTGAGATCGGCGATTTCGTCTATCACTGCCACATCCTCGAGCACGAGGACGGTGGGATGATGGCCCGCATCCGGGTCGTCGCGCCGCGGACGTGAGAGTGGGTGGATCAGTGTTTCCTCGGGAATGGCGAGGCAGTTTTTTGTGTAGCAGGACGATAGCCAACCGGGGGATCATCGTGCGTCGTAGCTTCGGCGCGAGACCTCAATGGCCGGCCAATGCGCCCTGATCCAGTCGGTGAACCCCTCCAGGGCTGGAAGCATGCTCTTGCCCATCGATGTCAGCTCGTATTCGACCCGGGGTGGCACCTCGGGAAAGAAATGACGGATCACCAAGCCATCCCGCTCAAGGTTGCGCACCGTGACCGTCAGCATGCGTTGCGAGATGCCCTCGATCCCTGCTTTCAGCTCGGAAAAGCGCAGGCGATTGCCGGGTGCCAGGGCCAGCAGCGACATCGTAAGGATCGTCCATTTGTCGCCAAGCCGCGTCAAAACCTCATGCGGGGCGCAAGGGCGCAGCTTCGGGCCTGTTCCATTCCACGCGTGTGAGTGTTTCGCGGCCTTGGTCGTCAAGGGTGACCTCCGTGTAACCGACGCACAGTTCGGTGCCGTCTTCCCCGTGGAGTCTCTGAGTATACATCCGTAACTCACAGCGACCTATGGATGGAGAGACCAGATGGACGGTGATGGCAAAACAATCCTGGTGCTCGGCGCGACCGGCCAGCAGGGCGGATCGGCCGCTGCAGCATTGAGGAACGATGGCTGGCATGTCCGGGCGCTGGTGCGTGATCCCAGCAGTATGAAAGCCCGTGCGTTATCGGAGGCCGGCATCGAGGCGGTGCCGGGCGATCTCAGCAATGCGGCCTCCGTGCGGGCCGCCGCGGCTGGCGCATACGGCGTCTTCAGTGTCCAGCCGAGCTCAGGCCAGGGGATATACGGCGTCAGCGACGCTGACGAGGTGCGTTTCGGCATCGCGGTGGCCGACGCAGCGAGGGAGGCGGGTGTGCAGCATCTCGTTTACAGCTCCACGAACGCAGCAGGCGCAATAACGGGCGTCGGGCATTTCGACAGTAAATCTCAGGTGGAAAGATACATCCGCAGCCTCGCCATCGACAGCACGATCATCCGGCCAAGCACATTTATGGAGATCTTGCTCCTGCCGGATTTCGGCCTGGTGCAGGGTAGGCTCACCTTCTTCATGAATCCGGACCAGGCCATGCAGTTCATCGCGGTTGAGGACATCGGCAAGATTGCCGCCAAGGTCTTCGCCGATCGCGCTGCCTATCGCAGCCATACCTTCGAGATCGCTGGCGACAGCGTTACCGGCGCCAACCTCGCCGCCATGTTCGCTCGTGCGGCGGAGCGGCCCATATCCTACCAGCGCTTTCCAGAGACCGTGCTCCGCGGCAATGACATGCTGAATGGGCTGGCCAGACTGGTCGATGAGGGTCCTTTAGCCGGTGCGGCGGACATCGATGCCCTACGGAAAACTCATCCCGGCCTGCTGACCTTCGATGCCTGGTTTCGAGGATCGGGGCGGGCATCGATAGAGGCAGCGTTTAAGAACGGCGGTCAATGACGGCCTGATCGATGGCCACGACGTTGCCCCGGCTCACAATGGTGCCCGGCGGCAACGTTTCGACAGGCCTGCCGTACGTCCATCGTTTGCGGTAAACATAGCGAGACCTCTCAAGCTCCGCATGATCGGATCGCCCCATGCTCCCCACGCTTGCGATCCTGCTGGCGACTGCCGTGCTCCTGGTGCCGCTCTCGCGGCGCCTCGGGCTTGGCAGCGTGCTGGGCTATCTCGCGGGCGGCGCGCTGATCGGCCCGTCCGGCCTCCGCCTGATCACCGACGTCGAGGAGATCGCCAGCGTCGCCGGGCTGGGCGTGGTCATGCTGCTGTTCCTGATCGGCATCGAGGTGCGGCCGCAGCGCCTGTGGGTCATGCGCCGCGCCGTGTTCGTGCTCGGCCCCGCCCAGGTGGCCGTCACCACAGCAGCGCTGGCCGTCGCCGGCCGCCTGTTCGGCCTGCCCTGGCCGGCCGCAGTGGTCGTGGGCGCCGGCCTCGCTCTGTCCTCGACCGCCATCGTGCTGCCGCTCCTGGCCGAGCGCGACCTGCTCGGCACCGCCGCGGGCCGCGACACCTTCGCGGTGCTGCTGTTCCAGGACCTCGCCTTCATCCCGCTGGTCGCGCTCGTCCCGCTGTTCGCCGACGGTGCCGCACCCGGCCACGTATCCTGGCTGGAGCTGGGCCGGGCGGCCGGCGCCATCCTCGCCATCCTGATCGGCGGCCGTTTCCTGATCCGTCCGGCGTTCCGCGCGATCGGCGGCGCACGCACGCCCGAGGTGTTCACGGCGCTCGCACTGTTCGTGGTCGCCGGCTCGGCCGCGCTGGCGAACGCTGCCGGGCTATCGATGTCGCTCGGCGCCTTCATCGGCGGCGTGCTGCTGTCCGATTCCGAGTACCGCCATGAGGTGCAGGCCAACGTGGAGCCGTTCGAGGGCCTGCTGCTCGGCTTCTTCTTCCTCTCGGTCGGCATGTCGGCGAACCTCGGCCTCGCCGTCCAGGAGCCCTGGCTATTCGTGGCCCTGGTGCCCGGGCTGATGCTGATCAAGACCGCCGTGGCGTTCGGGCTCGGCCGCCTGGGCGGGCAGTCGAACCGGGCAGCGGCGCGCTTCGCCTTGGCCCTGCCGCAGGGCAGCGAGTTCAGCTTCGTGCTGTTCTCGGCGGCCATTACCGCCGGCGCGCTGACCCAGGCGATGTTCGACCGCGCGACGCTCGCCATCGCGCTGTCGATGGCCGCAACGCCGCTGCTGTTCGCCGCCTCCGAACGCTTCGTCGTCCCGCGGCTCGGCCGGGTCGCAAAACCCGCCTACGACGCGATCGAGGACGATGGTGCCCCGGTCATCATCTGCGGCTTCGGCCGCGTCGGACAGATCGTCGGCCGCGTGCTCCGCATGCGCGGCATCGCCTTCACCGCACTCGAACAGGACACCGAGCAGGTCGAGGTGATCCGCCGCTTCGGCAGCAAGGTCTATTACGGCAACCCGTCGCGCCCCGACCTGCTGCGCGCCGCCGGCGCCGAGCACGCCCGCCTGCTGGTCGTGGCGCTGGATGACATGGAGCAGACGCTCCGGGTGGTCGAGGTCGCCCGGCGCACCTTCCCCAACCTGCGTGTGCTCGCCCGCGCCCGCAACCGGCGGCACGCCCATCTGCTGATGGACCGCGGCATCACCCGGCTGGTGCGCGAGACCTACCACTCCAGCCTGCGCCTGAGCGAGATGGCGCTGGAGGACCTCGGCGTGACGCCGGCCGAAGCGCGGAGTGCGGTGAGGTTCTTCCAGAACTACGACGAGCGGAGCCTGCTCGACAGCCAGGCCTTCTACGAGGACGAGCGGCAGCTCATCCAGAGCGCGAGGCAGGCGGCCGACGAGCTGACCGGCCTGTTCGAGGCCGACCAGCGCGAGCGCAAGGCGCGGGCGGCTGAGTAGCTGGGGCAGGGGCAGTCTTTCGCCAAGAACGACTCTGATACCGGTTGCCCCAAAGGATCAATGGGTTGATACGGCTCAAGATTGATATAGCTCATCAAGCGGCCAGGCGACGCTGCATGAGATCGAGCCGATCTTGACCAAAATAGCTGTCTCCGTCGGCCACGAGCCACGGCACCCCAAAGCAGGACAACGCGATCGCGTCGGAATTTGCGGCGTCGAGGCCGTCGCGTGCTCTGGGGTCTGCTGCCGCCGCCAGCAGCTCGCTAGTTTCAAGCCCATCAGGCTTCGCCGCAACGAGGTCCTCCTCGGTCGAGATGCTGCCTCCCTCGCCCCAGAGCCGCTGCCAAAGGTTGAGCGTCAGCACGCCGCCAGGGTCCGACTTTCTCGCCTCCAGACCATGGACCGCGAGCCGTGCCAGCGTCGCATCTGGGGGAAACGGCGCGGGAACCTTGAACGCGATGCCAAGATCAGCCGCCACCCGCCTTGCATCGGTCTGGATGTAGCCCCGCTTGACCTTCCGAATCGCGCCATAGGCGTCGAGGACACCTTGGGCTTCCCAGATTTTCCTAAGTTCGACAGGTCGCCAGCGCACCCTCCTTCCAATGCTTGCGGCGAGGACCGGAAGGCGTTGCGCGGCGATGTAGCTGTAGGGCGAGGCAAATTCGTAGTAGAAGTCGATCGTCCCAGACATGCTTGAGCTTTCGACGGTGCAGAGGGAAGATGATCTAGGACTGTGTCCATTGTAACCAGTTACAGGACGATACATCGGGCTGCGTAAATTCGCAGCATAGGCTTCTACTCGGGAGCATCCAGGCTTTTCTGCCCGCTACGCTCTTCCAGCCTACCAGTACGGCGGGCCATGTCCGAAACGGACACAATAGCAACTTGGCTGGCTGCCGTGCCAGCCGCCGCTCGCGCCTCCACGATCACCATATCCTCTCGGGTCTCCAGGCGGGTGACGCGACCTTTCAGCTTCTCGATCTCGGTCTCTATCAATTCAATCGCCTTCCCGTGCTTCGCCTCAAGAGTAAGCAGCCGATCAACGCTGCGCAGAAGATTGACGAAATCACCGACACCCAACGTCCTACTCGATGTTGAGGCGTGCGAGCACGCGATCGATCCGCTTCTCCGCTTCAGTCAGGCGGCCATCAAACGTTTCCACCAGTGCCCAGGCGTCGGTTTCCATCTGATCCTCAGACGACATTGGCCCCATATAATTTGCCTGAACCTCTCTAAACATAACGTATTCGGCAGCAGCAGTTGCTGCGGACTGCGTGGCTTCCGCGGCTTTAGCCGCAGCCGCGACAGATGCGATAGTTCTCTGATCGTTTTCGGACACGTCGGATGACTCCCCAGATCTGCGAGTTACAATATGGCACTGCGAGGCTTGCCGTCCATCAATGCACTCTCGGCTAGAGGCCTTGCAGCGATGGTGCCACGGCTCACTCCGCGGCGACCGCTGGATCTGCAGCGCCGCCCTGCGCTGCCCGTACTTCCTGCGGCCTTGCGCCCGGGCCCGACCGGTCGCGTGCGAAGGTGCGCTCTGCCCGGCAGATGTGCGGCACGAAGCTTCCGACGATGAAGGCGACCGAGACAGGAAGCAAGATCATGACGACGCCGAGGCCGGGCGACTGCGCCATCTTCGCGCCGACCGCCGGCGGCAGCCCCGGCAGCAGCAGCGTGGCGATCAGCGCCATGAACGCCAGGCAGCCCAAGCCCTCGGCGGCCCGTCGCGGCAGCGCCTTGGGCCAGCATTCATCGGAGATGTCACAGAAACAGGCGACCGCGCCGCAGAGTGAGCCGACCATCGCCCCGACCGCGAGCAGCATGTTCCACTCGTCGCCGGTCTGCGGGAACTCCGAATACCGCAGCAGGAACAGGCAAATCCACATTGCGCCCAGCACAGCCGCGCCGAGCAGGCTGCAGAGCAGGTAGATGTCCCACCTGAGCCGCCCGCCAGCCCGGCGCTGCAGGGCCGGATAGCGTTGGATGAGCCATACCGTGATGGCGATGGTGATCGCGTGGCTCAGGACGATGAAGAAGGGCCGGGCTGAGTCGCCCACCGGGGAGCGCATGTCGGCGATCTCCGGCAGCAGGTGCATCCTTCGCAGCACAAGGTCCGTGACGACGAGGAACAGCAGCAAAGCGAGCGCCAGGCCCGTCAGGCTGCGCAGCGGAAAATCGGTCCGCTCGGCCTCGTCGGCGACGGCGAAGCCCATCGCCCTGAAGCGTTCGCCGATGCCCTGCTCCGTCGCCTCGCTGGTGAGTACTGCGCCGGCCGCCAATTGGGCAAGCTTGCCGAATATCAGCTTGGACGTCTCGCCAAAGCTTTCGCGCCGGTCCGCCATGAGGCTCTCGTACTCGCCCGGCAACATCCGTTCGTGCAGCTTGCGTGCCTCCTCCAGGCCGGTCGCGGCCCGGTCGCAGAACTCGCGCAGTTCGCCCTGCACGGCCCGCCATTCGGCCGCGTAGCTGAAGAACAGCCGGTTGCATCGCGCGTCCCGCTCAAGCGCCCGCACGATGCCGAACAGCTTCAGCACGCGGGTGAGCCGGTAACGCGAGAGCTGCAGGCCGTTGCCGCGCTCGGCAGCCAGGTGGCCCTTGAGCGGTTCCGGCAGCCCCTCCTCCTCGATGAGCCTTTTGATGCCCCGCAACTCCTCCGGCGCGACTTGGAAAATCTGCGGGGTCAGCCGGTCCGCCCGGCAGCGCAGCTCTTGAGGGATGTTCGCCCGCGACTTGAAAAAATTCAGCAGCCAGCCGTCAACGTCCCGAACTAGGAAAATATTGGGCAGAAACACCGTCAGCAGCACCGTCGCGAGCAGCGGCGCCGGCAACAGCGCGATCCCCTTAAGCTGCGGTATCTCGGTGAGTTCGAACATAAGCAAAAGCTGTTTCATGCCAGCAAACTGCAGGGCGGCCGACAAGACGATGAACAGCGTCAATGTGCACGCGACGTAGCCACGCTCCGCCTGCCTGTAAAGCTGGGCCCGCGTGGATGCCCGATTGCTCATCGGCGTCGCCAGGCGCCGCTGCGCATAGATCGCGACGCTTGCAATGCAGATAAAATAGGTGGCGAGGGCGGGAAGATCTGACGCGGTCATGGGTGGCTTCCTTCGGCCAGGCAACAGAGCGATCGATACCGTACTGATAGCGGGCGTGAGGGTGCCGTCGCAGTGACCAAAGTCACAGCCGGCAAACGCCCTTGGTGAAAAGCTCGTCCACATTTTGACACAAATCCAGCATATCCGACCCGCATGAGACGTCCGATCCGACCGCTGCTCGTTGCCCTGATGACCGCCGCCCTGCTGGCGGGTTGCGCCGCTGAGCCGCCGCCCGGGGTCAGCCAGGATCTGCTCTCGGCAAAGGTTGGCGCCGATCCGGCCCGCAGCCTCGAGCTGATGCGTGAGCAGGGCGAGCGCTTCGCCCGCGTGCCCTTCCTGCCCGGCAACCGCGTCGGTTTGCTGATCAACGGCCCGGCGTCGTTCGCCGCACTCGCCGACGCCATCCAGTCCGCGCGGACCCGCATCGACATGGAAAGCTACGAGTTCGACGACACGGCCGGCGGCCGCTTCGCTGGCCTCCTGCTGGCGGCCCGGCAGCGCGGCGTAGAGGTGAACCTGATCTACGACGCGTGGGGCGCCCTCGACACCTCGGCCGCGCTGTTCGACCGGCTGCGTCAGGGCGGGGTCCGCGTGCTAGAGTACAACCCGCTGGCGCCCAACGCCCGGGTGCCGATCGAGGTCAACGCGCGCGACCATCGCAAGCTGCTATGCGTGGACGGCCGCGTCGCCATCACCGGCGGCGTCAACGTCAGCCGGGTCTATCAGAACGCGCCGGGGCAGCCCGCTTCCGACCCAAATGACGAGGCCTGGCGGGACACCGACGTGCGCATCGAAGGGCCGGTCGTCGCGCAGTTCGAGCACTACTTCATGGAAACCTGGCGCCAGCAGAAGGGGCCGGCCCTCGCCGAACCGCCGCCCGCGCCGCATGCATTCCCCGGCGGCATGCGGGTGCAGGCGATTGACGGCGCCCCGGATAACGGACAGCCGCTGATCTACCGCACGCTGCTGGCCGCCATCGCGCTGTCACACAGCTCGGTGCACCTGACGACCGGGTTCTTCGTGCCGACGCCGGACATCATGCGGGCGCTGCGGGCGGCGGCACGGCGCGGCGTGGACGTGCAGGTGATCGTGCCGGGCCGCAGCACCAGCGACGCCGCGGTGGCGGCGGGACGCGCCAAGTACGGCGACCTGCTGGAGGAGGGGGTGAAGCTGCATGAGCTGCAAGGGCGCATCCTGCACGCCAAGACGGCGGTGATCGACGGCGCCTGGTCGGCCGTCGGCTCCTCAAACCTCGACTGGCGCAGCACGGTCTGGAACAACGAGATCGACGCGATCATCCTGGGCAACGAGTTCGGCGGGCAGATGGAGGCGGTGTTCCGCGCCGACGTCGCGGCCTCGAAGACGATCGACCTGGCCGCCTGGCGCCGCCGCGGCCTTATTGAACGGGCACGCGAGCTCAAGGCGAAGCTGGTCGAGGAGCTGCTCTGAACCTCCCCTGTGCCTAAAACGTTCATTCCCGCATGCTCATCCCCCGCCGTACCCCGTTCGAACGCCTGCCGAAATGGCTCCTCTGCATCCCCCTCGTCGTCCATTGGTTCCTGCTCGCCGCGCGCCATCGCAGCCTCACTCTGCCGAGCGCCGCCAACCCGGACATCCTGACGGGCGGCCTCGCCGGCGAGGGCAAGCTCGCCTGCCTCCGCCTGATCCGGCCCGAGCACGCCGCCTGGGTGACGCCTACCACCGCGGTCCGGCCGGGCGAGGACATCGCGGCGGTCCGTCGGGACGCCGGCATCGATTTCCCGCTGATTGCCAAGCCCGACGTCGGCTGGTGCGGCTACGGCGTGCGGCGCATCGACGATGCGGCGGCGCTGCAAGCCTACCAATCCGCCATGCCGGCAGACGCCACGATCCTGCTGCAGCCGCTGGTGCCGGGTCCCTATGAGGCCGGGTTGCTCTACCGCCGCTGGCCAGGGCAGCAGAGCGCCACGCTGGATGTCACTTTGCGTCACGCGCCTGCCGTGCTCGGCGACGGGCGGCACACGCTGGGTCAGCTGGCCGGGGCCGATCCAAGGTGGCCGCGCGGCGCTGCCGTCCCCGGGACCGACCGGGTTCCGGCGCCCGAGGAGATCGTGCCGCTCACCACGGTCCACAGCCTGCGGGTCGGCGCGCGCTACGAGGACGCGCCCGGGCTGGCCACGACGGCGTTGCTGGCGCGGGTGCACATGATTGCCCGCGGCATGGGGAATTTCCACGCCGGCCGCTTCGACGTCCGGTTCACCTCGGTGGCGGAGCTACGGGCCGGGCGGTTCACCATCATCGAGGTCAACGGCGCCGGTGCCGAGGCGATCGGCGCCTGGGACCCGACGCTCGACCTATGGTCGGCCTTCGCCCGGGTGTTCGCCAATCACCGCGCCCTGTTCGCCGTTGGCGGCGCGATGCGGGCAAGGGGATACCGTCCGGTGGGACCGGTGCGGCTCTCGCAAGCCTGGCTGCGGCAGATGCGGCTGGCGCGAGGCTACCCGCCGTCCGACTGATCGGGATCAAAACCGTCGCGATATAGGGTGTCCCGTTCAATAAGGGCGGGAGTAGCCGTGCTGGGCGGCCTGGCGACGGCGGAACCGCTCGCGCCGGAGCTGCTCACGGCGCCGGAACTCTAGGCGGCGACGATACTCGCGGCGGTCGTAGCCATACTGCACGGTCTGCACGGACGCCTGATCGAGCGCGGTGATCGCGGTCAGCGCGGGCTGCACGACCGGCGCTGCCTGAACCGGCGCCGCGGCGGCGATGCCAAGCACAGCAAAAGCAAGAAGGAGTTTGCGCATGAAAAAACCACCTGTTTCGTTCGGGGGTATGATGTTGCACAACAACGTGGCGCAACGATGGCCAGTTCCGCCTCAGCCTGCGCCGATGCCCAGATAGGTTTCCACCACCCGGGCATCCCCGGCAAGTACGGCGCTGGCGCCCTCCAGCACCACGCGGCCGGTCTCCAAGACGTAGCCGTGGTCGGCGATCTGCAGGGCGGCGCGGGCATTCTGCTCGACCAGCAGGATGGCGCAGCCGCTGGCGCGCAGGCCAGTAATAATGCGGAAAATCTCGCGCACGATCAGCGGGGCGAGGCCCAGGCTCGGCTCGTCGAGCATCAGCAGGCCAGGCTTGGCCATCAGCGCGCGGCCCATGGCGAGCATCTGCCGTTCGCCGCCGCTCAATGTGCCGGCGTGCTGGCGGCGGCGCTCCAGCAGGCGGGGGAACAGGGCATACACCTCGTCCATCGACCGGCGCGCTGCGGCGGTGCCGGCGCGGCGATGCCGGAAGCCGCCCAGGCGCAGGTTGTCCTCGACCGACAGCGTCGAAAACAGCTCGCGTTTCTCGGGGACCAGGCACATGCCGGCGCGCACCCGCCCCTCGATCCCGAGCCGTGAGACGTCCGAGCCCTGGAACCGCAGGCCGCCGCGCCCGGGATGCACGCCCATCACCGCGTTGAGCAGCGTCGTCTTGCCCGCGCCGTTCGGGCCGATCACCGTCACGATCTGCCCCGCGCCCACACGCAGCGACACGCCGTGCACCGCGCCGATGCCGCCATAAGCCACATGCAGGTTTTCGACGTTCAGCACGCTCATGCGACGGAGCCCAGATAGGCTTCGATGACCGCGGGGTTGCGGCGGACATCGGCGGCAGCGCCCTCCGCGAGCTTGGCGCCGAACTCCATGACAATAAGCCGGTCGGTCAGCCGCATGACGAAGTCCATGTCGT